>JAJRVT010000177.1 GCA_024277175.1 Chloroflexota bacterium
ATGGAGCCGACGCTGATGGAGTTCTTGGCCGAGGTGAAGACGCTGTAGAAGCCTTCCTCGTCGCCGTACTGGGCGGCGGAGCCGTTGTTGCCCGCGGCCCACATGGCCGGCCGGGCCGGTATTGCGTTGCTGCTGCTGTCGGTGGCGTCGCCGCGCACGACGCGATCGACGGTCCGGGCCGAGGCGTCATAGATCGTATTGCTCTGGACGTAGGAATGGGTGCTCAGCTCGGCGTCGAAGTTGCGGTAGGCGTCCGAGAAATTGTCAGGGGCGTCAGCGGCATAGCTTTCAGAGACAATGGTGGCCTCAGGCGCGTGGCCCCGGAACTGGAAGGCGCTGCCGCCGTTGGCCGCACTATCGCCGCCATCGCCCAGGATGATGCCGGCCACGTGGGTTGCGTGGTCGCTGGTGTCGGCGCTGGCGTTAGCGCCGATGGCGATGCGTCCCGCCAGGTCAGGATGGGCGACGTCGGCTCGGCGTTCGAAGTGGCCGACGCGCACGCCCTGGCCGGTCAGGCCCAGGTACTGGATGGCGCCGCCGTTGATGACCGCGTCCTGGACATCGTCGGTGTTGACCAGGGGACGGGCGGTGTCGTTCAGGTCCTCAGGCGGTGTGAAGGGCGCGATGAAGCGCACGGTCTGCTCCTGCGCGATCTGGGCCACGGTCTCTGGCTGGTTGGCGATGATCCACTCAGCGGGCGTCGCACCCTGGCGGTAGTCGTCGCCCACGTACTTGGCCAGCGTTTCCTTGATGGCTTCCAGGCTGACGTTGTCGAAGAAGATGACCAGCACCTTTTCGTAGATCACCGGCTCTTCCTGTGCGCTGCGGGCCGCGCTCTGGCTGAGCGCGGGCGAGACCTTGTAGTCCGGCTTGTACGCGCCCATGAAACGCACCAGGGCCAGCAGATCCGGGTTGTTCAGGTCGGTCGCGGGGTCGATCTCCGCGCTGTAGACGTTGCCGGTTAGGAATTCCAGCAGATGCACGCCGAAGCCCTCCAGAGTCGAGCGCGTCTCAGGCGTGGGCTGGGCGTAAAGCTGGACCAGCGCGTACTGGGGTTGGCCGCCGGCCAATGCCTCAGCCAGGGCCGGCTCCACGCCCGGCTCCGGCGAAAGCGCGCCTGTGGCCAGAGGGATCTCCACCGCGTCGCCGGTCAACTGCCAGATGAGATTGACCAGCAGGTTGCGCCCGTCAGCGGTCATGGCGTCCGGCCCGCCGCTCAGCCCCCACAGGGCCCAGCGGTCGTCCTGGCGGGCGATGATGATCTGGTCGGCCGCGCCGGCCAGGCTGGCGTAGCGCTTGATGGTGGGCTTAGGCTGGCCCATGGGGATGGCCACGCCGCTCTGGTCACTGGCGTAGAGGTCGATGGTCCCCTCGGTCGGGACCGGGTTGGGGCCGCTGTAGAGGGGCAGGCTGGCGTTGCCGTCCTGGCGCACGGCCTGGCGGCCGCTGGCCGGGACGCTCTTGCTCAGGCCCAGGGCCAGCCCGGGGACGTCGAAGAAGCGCGCGCCGCCGCTCCCAAAGCCCAGGACCGGCCGGCCGCTGGCCAGGATGGCCTGGACCAGTTCGTTGCTCATGGCCAGGCCGCCGTCCTTGTCCAGGTCCGCGGCCAGGATGACGATGTCATAGTCGTTGATGTTGGGCGGGTCCGCGGCGCTGAAGCGCGCGCCGGCCCGGCTCCCGCCGCCCGGCCCGGCCTGGATCAGGGGCAGATAGGTGCGGTTGTGGAGCGTCGCCCCGCCCGGCTCGGAGAGGCGCATGGCGTCCATGGCCACGCCGTTCTGGGTCAGGAGCGCCTCCAGTTCGTTGGCCGTGGCGTCATCCTGATCGTGGATGAAGAGGGCCTGGACGGGCGTCTCCGCGTGGGCGCTGGCCGGTGCGACCGGCCCGGTCTGGGCGCGCGGGGCAGAGCGGGGGGAGGCCTGCGCGCGTCCGGCTGGGATCAGCAGTTGGAGGAAGAGTGATAACAGAATCAGCCAGGACAGAAAGCGTCTGCGATGTCGTGAGGGTTGCATGGCGATGTCTCCTTTGTGGTCAATGCGTCACGGGTGATTCGTGACGGCTGCGATGGGGAAGATGGTTCGCCTTGCAGTGTAGCTTCTGGGAGAGGAGTTTTCTATTCGCGGACGCACAGGGAGGGTGTGGAGTGGATCACAGGGGGGCGTTACCGCATCAGCCGTTCCGAATGTACGATGATGCACTCTTCGGGCTAACATCAAATACAAGTTGCGAACGATAAAAACAGACATCGAACTCCATAAAGAAATTGACCTGCCCCAATAACAGAGGTACATTTTCGGCTCGAGTCCAAGCAAATGCCAATCTGGTTGCCCCCAATTGCCCAATTTCCGCCGAAATAAGCAGTACACGGGCTTCATACTGCGCCAAATTGCCAGTAAGTTGTAACGAATTGGTCTGCTCTTCCCAGACAGCCCCTAAATCGAGGCCCAATTGCCACGGTAGCACATTGACCATCGCCCCTGTATCCAACAAACCTGCGGCTTCAATAGAAAACCCTTGATGAGTCAATGTCAATGGTAAATACGGCTGAAGGCTGGCCTCTCCTAGTTCGCTATCAGCAGCAACATACGGATATCGTTTCGAGTTATGCATCATAGCCTTCTGCTTCCGACTCGTGTAACACCCTCAACATCGTCGCGGCTGCATCGAAAGCGTCATAGGGCGACCAAACTGGATATGCGACGCCAGGTTGAATGAGATCGCTTTCCTCTTGAGCCAATTCGGAGACTAAAAACTGCAAGATAAACAGCTTTTCTGAACGTTTGAGCTTTCGCAATTCTGGCATCAATTGAGTCATTTCCATAAGTGTTCAGTTCCTTAGTTGGGCGTACATTACTCCCGACGATTGAATCTCACAAAGTCCACCAACATTGTAACCGAGATGAGCGGGGAGGACAAGGAGGGGTGAAATTTTCCATTCTCTGCTATGGACATGACAGACCGCGACAATATGGGGACAGGTCGTCGGGCGTGGGACGGATTTAGGGGTCTCGCGGAATCTTTCGGAGAGGGCAAGTCCATCCCACGCCATGGGGCGCGACTGGCCAGTGGAATTGGCCGATGGCGTGGGACGCACTCGCCACTTGCAACTTGCCACTTGATACACAGCGCTAACGAAACGCCGATGCTCATCTAACACGAATGGTGTAAGATGGGTTACGAAAGCAAAGCAATTTGAAATCGAATCGTTGCCTGCATTTATATGATGCCGGCGTTTGGCGTTTTTTCGGTATCGCCTCAATATTTCGGGGCGCAAGAAACCGAAAACCGAGTTTTTCACGTCGCCACTTCGGAGACCACGGATATTTGTAAAAACTCGGTTTCTCCCCCGGTTTATTGAGCAGATACTTTTTTCGAGAAATAAAAACAGGAGGACGACATTATTATGCGTTCAGATAAATTTACCCAGAAGGCCCGGGAAGCGCTCCTGGAAGCGCAGAATGTGGCCGAACAATACAACCATCCCACCCTGGAGCCGGAGCATTTGCTCTATGCCCTGCTCCAGCAGGAAGGCGGCGTGGTGCCCGCGGTGTTGAACCGCATCGGCGCCGATCCCGCGCTGCTTATGCAGAGCGTGGAGCAAGCGCTGGCGGCCATGCCCCGGGCCACGGGCGCGGCCATGCAGGTGAGCATGGGCCAGACCACCTCCGCGATCCTGCGCGAGGCGGACCAGATCGCGTCCAACATGAAGGACGAGTATCTCTCCACCGAGCACATGCTCATGGCCATGGCCTCCACCCCCGGCAAGGTCCAGGACCTGTTGGCGCGCCACGGCGTGGATTACAACGCCATCATGCAGGCACTGGCCAGCGTGCGCGGCAACCAGCGCATCACTTCCGACAACCCGGAATCCCAGTATGAGGCCCTGACCAAGTACGGTCGCGACCTGACCGAGGAGGCGGCCAAGGGCAAGCTGGACCCGGTCATCGGCCGCGACGAGGAGATCCGGCGGGTCATCCAGATCCTGAGCCGGCGCACCAAGAACAACCCGGTGCTCATCGGCGAGCCGGGCGTGGGCAAGACCGCGATCGTGGAAGGGCTGGCCCAGCGTATTGTCAACGGCGACGTCCCCACCGGCCTGCGCGACAAGCGGCTGGTAGCTCTGGACCTGGGCGCGCTGGTCGCGGGCGCGAAGTACCGGGGCGAGTTCGAGGAGCGGCTCAAGGCCGTGCTCCAGGAGATCACCGCGGCCGAGGGGCAGATCATCCTCTTCATCGATGAGATGCACACCCTGGTGGGCGCGGGCGCGTCCGAGGGCAGCATGGACGCCTCCAACATGCTCAAACCCATGTTGGCGCGCGGTGAGCTGCACGCCATCGGCGCCACTACCCTGGACGAGTACCGCAAGTACATCGAGAAGGACGCGGCCCTGGAGCGGCGCTTCCAGCCCGTCTACGTAGGCGAACCCAGCGTGGAGGACACCGTCAGCATCCTGCGCGGGCTAAAGGAGCGCTACGAGGTCCATCACGGCGTGCGCATCACCGACGGCGCGGTCATCGCCGCGGCCGTGTTGAGCAACCGCTATATCACGGACCGCTTCCTGCCCGACAAGGCCATCGATCTCATCGACGAGGCCGCCAGCCGGTTGCGCATGCAGATCGATTCTAAGCCTCAGGAACTGGACGAGATCGACCGCCAGATCATGCAGTTGGAGATCGAGCGTGAGGCCCTGAAGAAGGAGAAGGACGAAGCCAGCAAAGAGCGCCTGGCCGAGCTGGAGGAGGAGTTGGCCAACCTGCGCGAACGGAGCGCGGAGCTGACCTCTCGCTGGGAGGCCGAGCGGGCCGCGATCACCGAGGTGCGTCGTCTGAAGGAGCAGATGGATCAGGTGCGCACCGAGATCGAACAGGCCGAGCGGGATTACAACCTGCAAGCCGCGGCCGAGCTGCGCTACGGCAAGATGCGCCAACTGGAGGCCCAGCTGGCCGAAGCTGAGGCCCGGGTCCAGCAGTTGCAGAGCCAGGGCGCGCTGCTCAAGGAAGAGGTGGACGCGGACGAGATCGCGGCCGTGGTCAGCAAGTGGACCGGCATCCCCGTCTCCAAGCTGCTGGAAGGCGAACGCGAGAAGCTCATCCGCATGGAGGATGAACTCCACAAGCGGGTGGTGGGCCAGGAAGAGGCCGTCCACGCGGTGGCCGCGGCCATTCGCCGCAGCCGGGCCGGCCTGCAGGACCCGAACCGGCCCATCGGCAGCTTCATCTTCCTGGGCCCCACGGGTGTGGGCAAGACGGAGCTGGCCCGCACCCTGGCCGAGTTCCTCTTCGATGACGAGCACGCGATGGTGCGCATCGACATGAGCGAATATCAGGAGCGGCACACGGTGGCGCGGCTGATCGGCGCTCCTCCGGGCTATGTTGGCTACGAGGAGGGTGGCCAGTTGACCGAAGCGGTGCGGCGTCGGCCCTACTCGGTGGTGCTCTTCGACGAGATCGAAAAGGCCCATCCGGAGGTCTTCAACGTGCTACTGCAGGTGCTGGACGATGGGCGGCTGACCGATAGCCAGGGGCGCACGGTTGATTTCCGTAACACCATCATCATCATGACCAGCAACCTGGGCAGCCAGTACATTCTGGATGTGGCCGAGGTGGACGAGGAAGTCGAGCGGCGGGTGCTGGAGATCCTGCACAAGCACTTCCGCCCCGAGTTCCTGAACCGGGTCGACGAGGTGGTGGTCTTCCACGCCCTGACCAGGGAGGACCTGAAGCGGATCGTGGACATCCAGTTAGATCATCTGCGCAAGCTGCTGGCCGACCGCCACATCACCATTGAGCTGTCCGATGCGGCCAAGGAACTGCTGGTGGAGGAAGGCTACGATCCGGCCTTTGGCGCTCGCCCGCTCAAGCGGGTCATTCAGCACAAGATCGCGGATCCGTTGGCCGTGGAGATCCTGGAAGGCCGGGTGCGCGAGGGCGATCATGTGATCATCGACGCCCTGGGTGACACGCTGACCTTCCGGCCCGTGGAAGTGGTGACGGCTTAATAGACCGCGGATTGGGCTGATTGGGCTGGTCTTCACGGATTTTCAAAGAAAATCCGTTGGACCCGCTCGATCCGCCCAATCCGCGGTCTATCTATACTGAATCCCTCGCTACGCGGCGTCCGCACCCTGCTGGACGCTCGGCGGCAGCACCAGTTGATGGGCCTGGCTGAAGAAGACCCGGGCTGTGAAATAGGCCGCGGCCAGGCCGGTGAACGCGGTCGCCCCCACCAGCATGTACATGACGATGATCTGCAACTGCACCGCGGCCATGGGCGAGGCGCCGGCCAGGATCATGCCCGTCATCGCGCCTGGCAGCTTGATCAATCCCACGGTCTTGGTGGTGTCGATGATGGGGACCATGGCTGCGCGCACCGCTCGGCGCACGATGGGCGTCACCGCCTGCTTGCCCGTGGCGCCCAGGGCCAGTGCAGTCTCAATCTGGTTCCGATGGGCCAGCACGTCATCCCGCAACCGGGCCATGACCAGCGAGCAGGTGGTCATGGAGTTGCCGATGACCATGCCGGCGATGGGGATGGTGTAGCGGGGCGAAAACTCGAAGACCCGCAGCCCCACCAGCAGGCCAATGGTGAGGGCCGCGCCCGTGCCAATGCTGGCGTTGGTGATGAACATGGCGTGGGGGATGCCCTTGCCCCGCTGAGCCGAGGTGTAGGCCGCCACCGCCAGCATCACCACAATGATCGTCAAGGTCCATAACAGACTGTCCTGGGCGAAAATCAGTTCCAGCGCGTAGCCGATGGCTATGAGTTGAAAGAATGAACGCACTGTGGCTATGACCAGATCGCCGGTCAAGCCCGCGTGTTGCCAATAGCCCAGCGCGCCCGCGGCCACCACCAGCGACAAACTGGCCCCGATACGCGCCCAATCGATGGTCATGAAAAATCCGGTCATGGTTGGCTCCTATGTGACGAGATGAGGGGGTGACAAGATGACAGGATGACTCGGCTACCCCTCACCTTGTCACCCCCTCATCTTGTCACCTTGTCACCCCTTCACGCCCTCAACTTCGCCGGCGGCGAAGCGTTGTAGCAAATGTTGGTTGTCGGCGTGTTGGCGCAGGACGTGATCGGGAATGCCTTGGTCAAGGATATGGCCGTCCACCAGCAGGTAGAGGTAGTCGGCCAGGGCGCGGGCCTGCCCCACGTCGTGGGTGACCCAGAGCGCGGTGACGTCCTGCTCGGCGCAGGCCTGCTGCACCATCTCGCCGATGTGGCGACGGGATGCAGGGTCCAGCGCGCTGGTGGGCTCATCCAGGAGGAGGACTTGGGGGTGGTTGGCCAGGGTGCGGGCCAGTGAGACCCGCTGCGCCTGACCGCCGGAGAGGTCGCTGGCCGGCTGATCGGCCAACGACGGGTCCAGATCGGCCAGGCGCAGGAGGTCGGCGATCTCGGCGTCGCTCAGTTCCCGCCCTTGCAGGCTGGGTCCGTAGCGCAGGTTGTCGGCCACTGTGCCGGGGAAGGCCACCGGTTGCTGGAAGACCATGCCCACCCGCCGCCGCAACTGGATCACGTCCATGGCGGTTACGTCCTGGCCGGCCACGAAGACCGTGCTTGGCGGCGGCTCCAGCAGGCGGTTGATGCAGCGCAGCAGGGTGCTCTTGCCGCCGCCGCTGGGGCCGAGCAGGCCGACGATCTGGCCGGCGTTCGCGTGCAGGGAGACGTCTCTGAGGACCGGCTTGCCGCCCCTGTCCAGGCTCAGATGACGCACATCGATGATGGGCATAGGAGGGTCTGCGTTCGCGTTCACCCCTTCAACACCCGGCGGGCGATGACTGTGCGCAGGATCTCGTTCGTCCCCTCGCCAATGGCCATGAGCCGGTTGTCCCGGTAGATGCGCTCCACCGGATATTCCCGGCTGTAGCCCGCGCCGCCGTGGATCTGGATGGCTTCGAAGCAGACATGTTCCGCGGCCTCGGATGCGAAGAGCTTGGCCATGGCCGCCTCCTTGGTATAGGGACGACCCTGGTCCTTGAGCATGGCCGCGCGGTAGATGAGCCAGCGGGCCGCTTCCAGTTCGGTAGCCATGTCGGCCAGTTTGTGCTGGATGGCCTGGAATTTGGCAATGGCGCGGCCGAACGCGTGGCGCTCCTTGGCGTAGGCCACCGACGCTTCGTAGGCCGCACGCCCTAGACCCAGGGAACAGGAGGCGATGCTAATGCGCCCGCCGTCCAGGGTCTTCATGAACTGGATGAAGCCTTCGTTGGGCTGGCCCAGGATGTTCTCGGCCGGGATGCGGCAGTCTTCGAAAAAGAGCTGGCTGGTGATGGAGCCTTTGAGACCCATCTTGGGTTCATCCTTGCCAGGGATGAAGCCCCGCGTCCCCTTCTCCACGATGAAGTTGGAGATGCCGTGCGCGCCCTTCGACGGGTCCGTGACCGCGGCCACCAGCACCACGTCGGCGATGGAGCCGGAGGTGATCCACATCTTCTGGCCGTTGAGCACCCACTCATCGCCGTCCCGGACCGCGGTGGTGCGCAGGCCGGCCGCGTCTGAGCCGGACTGGGGCTCGGTGAGGCCGAACGCGCCCAGCCCCTTGCCAGTAGCCATGTGGGTGAGATATTTCTGTTTTTGCGCCTCGTTGCCAAACCAGAGCATGGGCATGCAGGCCAGAGAGGTGTGCGCGGCGTAGGCCAGGCCGGTGGAGCCGCAGGCCGCGGAAAGCTCCTCCACGGCGAGGGAATAGCTGATGGTGTCCGCGCCTACGCCGCCGTACGCCTCGGGCACGGGCAGGCCCAGCAGGCCGAGCTTGCCCATTTC
>JAJRVT010000178.1 GCA_024277175.1 Chloroflexota bacterium
AATTCTTGTGCGTCTCCCGTCAGGATCCCGCCTTACCTTGTGGTGGACCGAATATACTTTACCGCACGAAAGGCGGTTTGATCAATGACCGTCTACAAAACCCATAATACCAGAACGCGGATTGAGCGGATTAGGCGGATTCTCACAGATCTTTTTTGAAAATCCGCCTAATCCGATAAATCCGCGTTCTATCTCACATCCACTTACTCAGCCCCAGTTCAAACGGGTTGATCAGATCCGGGCTATCGGGCCGCACACGCACGCCCATGACCAGCTTGCCGCTGGCATCCGGGGTCAACTCGCCATGATAGAGCAGCGCCTCGCCCTCCTCGCCCACCCGGCACAGGGGCGCGTAGTGGGGTTCCTTCATGATGCCGGTCTCGTCGTTCTCGCCGTAGACCAGCTCCACGGTTACGTCCTCCTCGGCCAGGCCATTGAGCCACAGCCGGGCGTCGACGCCCAGGGATTCGCCCACCTCCAACTGCATAGTGGGTGGCGTGGTCATCTGCAGGCCGACCGTCTGCCAGCGCCGCCGAATCTCCGCTTTCCACGCCGCCATTCGCCTGGCCACCGCATAGTCATCGGCCCGATAGCGCTTGCCGCTCTGAACGGCCGGCAGGTAGTAGCGGTTGGTGTAGTCTTTGACCATGCGCGCCATGCTGAAACGGGGACCGCAGGAGGTGGTGGAGTTCTTCATCATCCGGACCCACGCCTGAGGGACGCCATCCGCATCCCGGTCATAAAAGAGGGGGATGATCTCTTCTTCCAAGGTTTGGTAGAGGGAGATGGCGTCGGCGTCGTCCTGGGTTTCTTCATCTTTATACTCCCGTTCCTCGCCAATGGCCCAGCCATTCTCGCCGTTATAGCCCTCCACCCACCAGCCATCCAACACACTGAAGTTGGGGACGCCGCCGGCTGCGGCCTTTTCGCCCGACGTGCCCGAAGCCTCGTGGGGGCGTCGCGGGGTGTTGAGCCAGACGTCTACGCCCGCGACCAGATGACGGGCCACGTTCATGTCATAGTTCTCCACGAAAATAATCTTGCCCTCGAATTCCGGCTGCTGGCTCAGTTCGTAGACCCGGCGGATCAGGGCCTTGCCCGGCTCGTCGGCCGGGTGGGCCTTGCCGCTGAAGATGATCTGCACCGGCTGCTCCGGGTTGTTGAGGATGGCCTTGATCCGCTCCAGATCCCGAAAGATGAGGGTGGCCCGCTTGTAGGTGGCGAAACGCCGAGCGAAACCGATGGTCAGCGCCTCCGGGTCCAGCAGGCGGGACGCGACCTCCAGCCGCCTGGGACCCTCGCCGTGGCGCAGGTATTGGCGGGCCACCCGGTCGCGCACGAAGTCCACCAACTGCTGCTTACGCTCCTGGTGGACGGCCCAGAACTCGTCGCCGGGGATCTCCTCCACGCCGGCCCAACTGGCGGGGTCGTCCACTTGCTCCTCCCAGTCGCTGGGCAGGAAGCGACTGTAGAGGTTGCGAAGCTCCTGGGCCAGCCAGGTCTTGGTGTGGATGCCGTTGGTGATATGGCCGATGGGCGTCTCCTCCATGAGCAGGTCCGGCCAGAGGAAATGCCACATACGCCGGCTCACATGGCCGTGGAGCTCGCTCACGCCGTTGTGATAGGCGCTCAACTTGAGGGCCAGCACAGTCATGCTGTACTGGGATCCCCAGCCCAGGTCCTGGGACGCGAAGTTGATGAACTTGTCGCGGCCGATGTTGAGCTGGCCCCAGTATTGCCAGAAAAATTTCTCCACCAGTTCGAAGGCGAAGGTGTCATTGCCCGCGGGCACGGGCGTGTGGGTGGTGAAGAGAGTGTTGGACCGCACGGCCTCGATGGCCTCGTCGATGGACAGGCCCTCGTTCTGCACCTTCTCCCGCAGGCGCTCCAAGCCCAGGAACGCGCTGTGGCCTTCGTTCATGTGCCAGACCGCGGGCTTGTAGCCCAGCGCGCGCACCGCGCGCACGCCGCCGATCCCCAGCACGAACTCCTGGCTGATGCGCATCTCCCGGTCGCCGCCATAGAGCCGCGCGCTCAGCTCCCGGTCCTGGGGCGCGTTGCGCTCCACGTCCGTGTCCATGAGGAAGACGGGGATGCGCCCCACCTGGATGCGCCAGACCTTAGCGTAGACGGTGCGGCCCGGCAGGTTGACGTTGATCAGCACCTCGTTGCCGTCTGCATCCAGGGCCGGGGTCACAGGCGCTTCGGAAAAGTCCACCTTTTCGTACTCGGCCTGCTGCACGCCGTTGGCATCAATCTGTTGGGTGAAGTAGCCCTGGGGATAGAGGAAGCCTACGCCGATGAAGGGCAACCCCAAATCGCTGGCGGCCTTGCAGTGGTCGCCGCTGAGGATGCCCAGACCGCCCGAATAGATGGGCAGGGCTTCGTGGAGGCCGAACTCGGCGCTGAAGTAGGCGATCACCTGGTTGCGCTTGTCCGGGTGATGCTGGCTGAACCAGGTGGGCGTTTCTGGGGCCATGTAGGCGTCGAAGCGGGCCAGGACCTCCGCGTAGGCGGCCATGTAATCCGCGTCGGCGGGAATCGCGTCCAGCTTCTCCTGCTCCACCGTGCGCAGGAACTTGACCGGGTTGTGGTTGGTCGCCTTCCAGAGGTCCGGATCGATGCGTTTGTAGAGAGCCTGGGCGTCCGGCTCCCAACTCCACCACAGGTTGTAGGCCAGATCCTGCAGGCGTTCAATGGCTTGGGGAAGCTTGGGATAGACGGAAATCGGACCGAATAGGTTGATCATGATTATATTCTCCAAATAAGCTGCGTGTGAGATTGGAAATTGGGGAGGTGGGGGATTGGTTGTTCCTCGACCGAGCCTCCAATCCCCAATCTCTTAACCTCCCAATCTCATCATTTTAATCCAGACGCCGCGGCCTCATCCACCAGCCAGATCAGGTTGCCGGCCACGGGGTGGATGAGTTGGCTGGGCAGGTCGTCGGGTTGGTGCGGTCCCTGATGAACGGCGCGCAGGGCTTCGGCCTTGTCCCCACCCGAGACCAGGAAAAGCACCCGGCGGGAGGCGTTGATCAGCGGCGCGGTAAAGGTGAGGCGGGTCGCGTCCAGTTTGGGGACGCGGTTGGCCACCACCAGGCGTTCTGCTTCGTGTAGTGCGTCGGTGTGGGGGAAAAGACTGGCCGTGTGGCCATCCGCCCCCATGCCCAGCAGGATGAGGTCGAAGCGGGGCAGGGGGCCGCTGGCCTGCTTGGGGTTGGGCGGCACCAGGGCGCGCACGATTTCCTCGTAGGAGGCCGCGGCCGCGTCCGGGTCCACCTCGCCCATCATGCGCATAATCATGGCCGGCCGACAGGGAATCTTCGATAGCAGCGCCTCCCGCGCCATACGATAGTTGCTCTCCGGATGATCTGGGGGCACGGTGCGCTCGTCGCTCCAGAAGATCTGCCAGCGGGCCCAGTCGATGTCCAGGTCCGCGGCCAGGGCTTCGTAAACCGGCCTGGGCGTGGAGCCGCCGGCCAGGCCGATGCGGAAGAAACCGCGGCGGCCGATGGAGATGGCCGCCGCCGCTGTAATCACCTCACGGGCGGCGTAAACCAGCGCTTCCCTGTCGGCGACGATATCCATTCGTTCATAATATTTGCCGGCCATACTTGTCTCCGCTTCTGTCTGTTGCCAGTGATCATTTTTGGAACGCGGATTGACGCTGATTCGAACGGATTTTCACGTGAGAATCCGCGTTCCCCTTAGACCCACCTAACGGTACTACCGATTACGCCAGCGCCGCCCTTCTGCGGCCAGCAGTGCATCGGCTTCAGGCGGCCCCCAACTGCCCGGTGCATACGTGGGCAGACGCAAGGGCTTACCTGTGGTCCTGAGCGCCTCTTCCTCCTGTCCTCGCCAGCTATCCAGCACCGTAGTCACCCGGTCCCAGGCCACCTCCACCTCGTCCCGGCGGATGAAGAGGGTGCTGTCTCCCAGCAGCGCATCCAGCAGCAGACGCTCATAGGCCTCGGCCGATTCGCGATGGAACGCCTCTTCATAGAGAAAATCCATGGTGACCGGCTCTACGTCCAGTTCCGGGCCAGGACGCTTGGCGTCGAAACGCAGATGGATACCTTCATTGGGCTGAATGCGCAGGGTAATCTCGTTACTGGGAATGTGAAACTTGTTGTCCACCTCTTCGAAAAACATGAGCGGCGGTCGCTTGAAGATTACGTTGATCTCCGTGAGCTTCTTGGCCATGGCCTTGCCCGTGCGCACGTAGAAAGGCACCCCATTCCAGCGCCAGTTGTTGATCTGCATCCGCCAGGCGACGAAGGTCTCCGTGGTGGAATCAGGCGCGACGCCCGGCGTCTCCAGATAGCCGGGGATCTCTTGGCCATCGACCATGCCGCGGCCATACTGGGCGCGCACCACGCAGCCTTCGGCATATCCTACTTTACGCAGCGGCTGGATGGAGCGCATGACGTTGACCTTTTGGTCACGCACGGCCTTGGCGTCATAGGAGACCGGCGGTTCCATGGCCGTCAGCGCTACAAGTTGCATGACGTGGTTTTGGACCATATCCCGGATCGCGCCAGCCTGGTCATAGTACCCGCCGCGCGTGCCGATCCCCAAGCTTTCAGCCACGGTGATCTGCACGTTGTCCACGTAGTTGCGATTCCAGATCGGCTCGAAGATGCCATTGCCAAAGCGAAAGACCAGGATGTTCTGGACGGTCTCCTTGCCCAGGTAGTGATCGATGCGGTAGATCTGATCTTCGTCGAAATGCTGGTGCAGATGCCGGTTGAGATCCTGGGCGCTTTGCAGATCGCGGCCAAAGGGTTTCTCGATGATCAGCCGGGTGAAGCTGCCGTCACTATCACGCCGGGCCAGCCCCGCCTCGCTCAGCAGAGTGGTGATGGGCTTGAAAACCATGGGCGGTGTGGAGAGGTAGAAAATGCGATTGCCCTCGGTCGCGAACTGGGCGTCCAGTTCGTCTACGTGCGCGGCCAGGGCGTCGAAACTGGCTCGATCGTTGTAGCTGCCGGGCTGGTAGAAGAGATGCACAGCGAAATCCGCCCAATTGCTCTCATCCACCTCCTGATCGCTATACTCTTTCAGGCTGTCATGGACCAGCGATCGGAAGGCTTCATCCGAATACTTGGTGCGCGCAAAGCCCAGCACCGCAAAATCGGGCGGCAGCAACCCTTGCCGGTAGAGGCTGTAGAGGGCCGGCATCAATTTGCGCCGGGCCAGATCGCCGGACGCGCCAAAGACGACTAATGTCACCGGTGGGGCGATATGTTTGTTTTTGTTCATGCTGCATCTCGTTTCTTCATATTCGCTTCCAGAGCATTGATCTTACCTACCCGACGCTGAAAGCGCTCCTCTTCCTGGAATTCGGCCCCGACGAAACTGCGCACGATCTCCCGCGCCACATCTTCGCCGATGATGCGTCCGCCCAGGCAGAGGACGTTCATGCCGTCATGCTCCACGCCCTGGTGCGCGCTGTAGGTGTTGTGGGCGATGCTGGCGCGGACCCCCTGCACTTTGTTGGCGGCGATGGCCACGCCCACGCCGCTGCCACAGAGCAGGACGCCCCGCTCCGCCTCACCCCGCTGGATGGCCTGGCCGACCAGTGCGGCGTAATCGGGGAAATCAACCGACTCGGTGTTATGGGTTCCGTAATCGGTCACTTCATGGCCCAACCTGGCCAGTTCATCCAGCACAACGCCCTTCAAGGGAAAACCTGCATGATCGGAACCAACTGCGATGCGCATTTTTCGCTCCTTTGTGCGATTTATCTTTGTCGTTCTGTCCTAGTCTGTAGTGTAGTGAATGATGCGGTCTATGTAGGTAACGCCGCGTACGCGCTTAATTTGACGCGGAGACGCTGAAGGCGCAGAGGGACGCAGAGAACTACGGCATTCTCGTAGGTGCGGTCTGGAATCGCACGATCTCCGGTGGAACAATTTGTGTGGCTACAAGCTGCAATATCAAGAACCGGCAAGTTATTGTAGCTCTTTGCGTTTCTCTGCGCCTTTGCGTCTCCGCGTCAAATTAGATCTCCGCGTCTTTATAGCTCTGCGTCAACTCTCCCGCGCATACGCCATCACCGGCCCGTCGACCCGCGCCTGCACCGGCTGGCCGATGGCGTAATGATACGCCGGACCCATGCGCGCGTCCAATCGGCGACCGGACGGAAGTTCGATGGTCACCAGTTGGTCGTGGCCGAAGAAGAGAATGTTGCGCACCCGGGTGGGGGAATCGGCTCCGGCCGGCGCGATGATCAGGTTCTCTGGCCGGATGAGCACGTCCACCGGACCCGATATATCCGTCTGCGTCTCCAGCACGCCCAACTCGCATTCCACCCGGCGTCCTGTGGCCACGCCGGGTGTGAAATTGGCGTCGCCCATGAACTCGGCCACAGCCCGGTCGGCAGGCTGCCGGTACAACTGCTGGGGCGGAGCCACCTGGCGCACCCGTCCGTCGATGAGCACGGCCACCTGATCCACCAGGCTGAGGGCCTCCTCCTGATCGTGGGTGACGAAGATGGCCGTGGCGTTGGCCCGGCGCAGGATGGCCCGCACCTCCGAGCGCACCCGCACCCGCAGGCCCGCGTCCAGGTTGCTGAACGGCTCATCCAGGAGGATCAGGTCCGGCTCCGGGGCCAAAGCCCGGGCCAGGGCCACCCGCTGTTGCTGGCCGCCGCTCAGCTCGTGGGGCATGCGCGCATCCAGCCCCTGCATGCCCACCATTTCCAGCACCTCGGCCACCCGGCGGCCGGGATCGCCGGCATAGTTCTGCAACCCGAAGCGGACGTTCTCGGCCACGGTCATGTGGGGGAAGAGCGCGTACTCCTGAAAGACCATGCCTACCCGGCGCTTTTCGGGCGGTAAATGGATGCGCGGGCCGGCCACCACCTGCCCGCCGATCTCGATGGTTCCCGCGTCCACGCGCTCGAAACCCGCGATCAGACGCAGGGTCGTGGTTTTGCCGCAGCCGCTGGGACCCAGAAGCGCCAGCAGTTGGCCCCGGGCCAGTTCCAGCGAAACGCCGTTGACCGCACCCACCCGGCCAAAATGTTTGACCACCTCCCGCAGGCGGATGCCTACCGAAGACTCATGCTGTGCGCCCATGGACTACGCTCCCCCTTCTTCGTGGCCCAGGATAATGCCGATGCTCAGCGCGGAGACCGCCAGCAGGATCAGCGCCGGCGCGGCCGCGCGGGCGAAGAAGGCCTCGGCCGTGGCCGACCATATCTGGGTGGCCAGGGTGGTGAAGCCGGTGGGTCCCAGCAGCAGGGTGGCCGGCAGCTCCTTCATGGTGGCCAGGAAGACCAGGGCCGCGCCGCTCAGGATGCCCGGTCGCAGCAGGGGGAGGGTGATCCGGCCCAGGGTTCGGCTGCGGCTTGCGCCCAGGCTGCGGGCAGCCTCCTCTAGCCGGGGACTGATCTGCAGGAGAGAGGTGCGCACGTTGCCCGTGGCCTGGGGCAGGAAGCGCACCACATAGGCAAAGATGAGCATGGCCAGGGTCTGGTAGAGAAAGGGGGCGTAGTTGGCGCCAAAGAAAACCAGGCTCAGGGCGATGACCACGCCGGGCAAGCCGTAGGCCAGGTAGACGGACTGGCTCACCAACGTGCTGTAACGACTGGGAAAACGCACGGCCAGGTAGGAAACGGGCAAAGCCAGAAGGATGGCGGCCATCGCAGCCAAGGCGGCGGCCCGCAAGCTGTTGATCGTCGCCATCCAGGCCGGCAGCAGCGACTCGCCCGCCATCAGCCCGCGGATGAGCCAGTAGATCACCACCGACAGGGGTAGGATCAGGGCAGCGGTCACCACCAGGCCGCTGAAGACGAGGGCCGGCCATTTCATGCGCCCCAGCTTGGCCATCGGCATGACCCGGGCCGCTCCCACGCTGGTGCGATAGAAGTGGCGCTGCCGTCCTTGGGCGCGCTGGGCCGCGAAAAGGATCAGGATCGTTATGGCCACCAGGACCAGGGAGAGGAGCGCGGCGTAGGAGCGGTCGAAGCTGCTCAGGTACTGGATGTAGATGGCCCGGGTGAAGCTGTTGAAGCGCAGAATGGAGACCGCGCCGAAGTCGCTGAGCACATAGAGCGCGACCAGCAGGGAGCCGGCCACCATGGAGGGGCGCAGCGCGGGCAGGGTGACCCGGCGAAAAGTGGGCCAGGGTCCATGTCCCAGGTTGCGGGCCGCCTCTTCCAGGGCCGGGTCCATGTTGCGCAGGCCGGCGCGGATGCTCAACAGCAGGTAAGGGTAGGTGAAAAGGGTCAGCGCCCAGACCGCGCCCGTCAGCCCGTAGATGGAGGGCAGGCGCTGGATGCCCAGGGGTTCCAGCCAGCCCTGGAGCATGCCTCGGGGACCCATCATGGCCACCAGCGCGTAGCCGCCCACGTAGGAAGGGAAGACCAGGGGCAGCGCGGTCAGGACGCTCCATAGCCTGCGTGCCGGCAAATCGGTTCGTGTAGTCAGCCAGGCTAAAGGCAACGAAATCAGTAAAGAGAAGAAGGTCACCAGCAGGGTGAGGAGCACGCTGTTGGCCATAATGCGCGCGGTGGAGGGGCGGAAGAGCAGGTCGAAGGCTTCCGTTCCCACGCCCAGCGCGCGAAAAATCAGGTAGACCAGGGGCAGGAGCATGGCCGCGGCGATCAGGCCGGCGAGCGCGTGCAACAGGAAACGCGGGCCTGATACGCCGGTGCGCGCCCACCGGGTGACGTCATCGTCGCGCCGGCCGGGGCTCCCCGGTGGATCATGAGGTGGGTTATGGGGCCGGTTCAGCCTGTTTGTGCCGGGAAATGCCATATTCTCGCAACGTTTCGGGCCAGAAGAGCCAGATCAGACCCAGGATGGGCTGGAAAAGGGGGAAGAAGCCGTAGTCCGCGCCAAAGTGACGCCAGACCGTGTGGCCGATCAGGTCCGGGTGGGTAAAGCTCAACACGCCCACGATCAGGGTCATAACGGTCTCGAAGCCCAGCGCGCTCACCGACAGCCACCAGGTCCAGCGACGCCGATAGGCGAAGCCGATGGTGGCCACCAGATAGCTCAGGGCAGCGATCCCGCTGAGGATCGACGGCAGATAGTAGGTGACGCCTTCTTTGAAGAAAAGTTGGTATACCGCGCGCGTGCCCGTGGAAATGGCCAACACCGGGTAGGAGACGGCCAGGATGTAGCCGATGGAGCTGACCAGGCTGGCCATGGACTCCTCTTGCGCCTTCTTCTTTTCAGCTTCCGTTTTCGATGTCATGATGCGTTTTTGATAGAACGCGGATTTACCGGATTGGGCTGATCTACGCGGATAAAAACAGAAATCTGTGAAAATCCGCTAAATCCGCACCATCCGCGTTCTATGTTGTTGTTCTCCCTGAAATTCACCGATCAACGCCTTAATCTCTTCATAATTCCAGGCCACAGGGTAGTCGGGGTAAATCTCGATGACGTTGGCCGGCGGGTGAAAGAAGACGCCCAGATCGGCTGCATCCAGCATGGAGACGTCATTGAACGAGTCACCAAAGGCCAGGGTGCGAAAGCCCAGTTCCCGGAAGGATTCCATGGCCCGCCGTTTGGAGTCCGCAACCCGCAGTTCATAGCCGATGAGCATGTCGTCCTCGTCCGTAATGAGGCGATGGGCGAAGATGGTGGGATAGTTGAGTTTGGCCATGAACGGGTTCACGAACTCGTAGAAGCTGTCGGTGAGGATGACCATGGGTGAGCGGACTCGCACCCAGTCCAGAAATTCCACCGCGCCGGGCAGGGGGGACATGGTCTCGATGACCGCCTGGATATCGCGCAGGCTGAAGTCGATCTCGCGCAGAATCTGCATGCGAATGGCCATCAGCTCGGCGTAGTCGGAGACGTCGCGGGTGGTCAGGCGCAGGCGGTCGATGCCGGTGGCGTCGGCCACCGCGATCCACACCTCGGGTAAAAAGACGCCCTCCAGATCGGCGGCGATCAACGTGGGCCGGCGGTCACTCATGGTCAAAAGTCTCCTGATCACACTGCAATAGACCGCGGATTGGGCGGGTCAGGCTGAAATTGCCGGATTTTTTTGAAAAAATCCGGTTCGACCCGCCCAATCCGCGGTCTATCTTTTTTTCCAACAGCATCCCCTTCAGTCTACCAGAGCGCGCGGGGATGCCCCAATTTTTAGGGAGATTGAAGAGATTGGATTGAAGAGATTGGGAAGATTAACATTCACTCCAGGGAACCGCCAATCTCCAATCTCTAACCTCCAATCTCCTCAATCTTCATCCCCCAGCCGCACACCCTGGTTGGCGATGGCCTGGGCTTCCACGTAGCGGGCGGGCATGGCCAGGGAGTTCCAGCCGCCCGCGTCCCGGAGGATGAAGGCGTCGGTGCCGTGGCGGGCCGCGGTGGTGGCCCAGTAGTGGCGACAGTCGTGGGCCGAGAGGCCGTCGACGCCGATGGTCTCGCCCAGGTGGCGCACCCGCGCGGTGATGGCCCGCTCGCTCATGCCGGGCTTGGCCAGCCGCCCGCCTTTGCGGCTGGCTCGCAGCAGGGGGCCGCTAGCGGGCGCGTCGCCGTAGCTGAACCAGCGGACCATGGCCTGGCGGGTCCCCGGAGTCATGCGGTGGGTCTGCTTCTTGTCCACCTTGGGGCGGTAGAAGGTGAACGAACCCGCGTCCAGGTCCACCTCCTCCACCTGTAGGCGGGCCAGTTCGCCCACGCGCAGGCCGTGGTCCAGCAACAGGTGCATGAGGAGCGCATCCCGGCGACCCTGGGGGGTGTTGGGCTGGTCCAGCAGGGCGTGGGCTTGCTGGCGGGTGAGGGAGACGTTGACGGCCTTTTTGGCTCCCACCCGGGCCTGGGGACGGCGCTGGTCCACCCGCTTGCCCTCCTTGCGGCTGTAGCCGGTCACGCCCTTGATCAACGCCAACTCCTCGGCCGGGATGACGCCTGCCTTGGCCGCCAACTTCGCATAGACCTTCACCGTGGAGAGCTTGCGGTTGACCGTGCCGATGGCGTAACCTTGTTGCAGCATCCAGCGCACGAAGCCATCCACCAGCCCCCAGGTCACGCCGCGCCAGGCTGCGGGCGAGTGTTGGAGCAGGGAGCCGTCCAGGTCATGCTCGGCCAGGCCCAGCGCGCGCAGGTACTCGGCCAGGGTGTCCAGATCCGCCAACTGGGCCCGCAGCGTGTTGATGGCCTTGCGGTTCAGATAGTCATCGAAGAGCGCGGAAGAGGCGTAGCGGTTGGCCACCTGGCCCAGGATCTCCAGTTCGCCGGATTCGTCAACGGGTTCGACTGCGGGGACTACGCGAATTTCATCCGCGCGGGGCGCATTCGGGGGCTTGGGTGCAAGTTCATGGGATTCCGGGCTGGATGGGATCATTTTGGGCGATTTTTCCTAATAGCTTCTGATAAGATTAAATTATCGGTAACTATATTGTAGCAGAAAAACGGCGGTTGTCAAGGGTGGATTTTCGGTTCATGGCAAGGGGATGGAACGCGGATTTTGCGGATTGATCAGATGTGTGCGGATTTTTTCACGTTGCGTCAGCTTGTAGCGCGCGAATTTGGCCGGATGGCGCCAGGTTCTGCGGGGGAACCTGGCGCCCATTGATCGGCCCCGGCTGGTCACCCGCACAGGCCAACAAAACGAAAGCGGGATGCGCAACATGGAAGAACATGCGTTCGTCCGCCGCTCGCTCCCCTCTCCTACCGGAGGCCTGTTGACTATGCGAATCGAATGCGTTCCACGCCCGATGGAATCTCCGCTCGCCCGCCAACCCCCCCCCGGGCGTGGGACGGACGGCTAGTGAACCAGGAGTTTCCAGGCAACGGCAAGTCCATCCCACGCCATGCCACGCGACTGGTCGGCGGGATTGGCCCATGGCGTGGGAGGCACTCGCACGGCGCTGTAAAACAACATTCATGTTGTCTGCCGGGCCGGGCTTAGCTGGGCCTGGCTTCGTCGTCTGCGAAAATGGCGGGATGGCGGGGTCCGCCCCGCCGTGAACGGACGGGGCTATGACAACGACGCCCCATCAATGGGGCTGATTGAACGCAGACTCTCCGCACCCCAGCCCGCCTTCAGCGGGCGTCGCGTTCATAGCCCCACGGCTTTAGCCTGGGGCGGTCCCCCGCTCCAACCTAAAGCGAATCCAACCACCCCCGCACCGTCTCCGCGTGGGGTGACTTGATCTCCTCAAAGATCGCCAGCGCTTCCCGCCAAAGCCGGCGCGCGCCCTCGATATCGCCAAGCCGTTTGTATGCCAGCCCCAGATTGCCCAGGTCTGAGCCCTCGCCTCGGCGGTCGCCGATCTCCCGGCTGATGGCCAGGGCCTGCTCATGATAGCCTATGGCCTCCTCCACTCGCCCCAATCGATAGTACGCATTCCCCAGATTGCCCAGGTGGTTGCCCTCGCCTCGGCGGTCGCCGATCTCCCGGCTGATGGCCAGGACCTGCTCATGATAGCCAATGGCCTCCTCCACTCGCCCCAAGTCCGCATACGCCAGCCCCAGATTGCCCAGGTGGGCGCCCTCGCCTCGGCGGTCGCCGATCTCCCGGCTGATGGCCAGGGCCT
>JAJRVT010000179.1 GCA_024277175.1 Chloroflexota bacterium
AACTACCTCACCGGACACCCCACCAGCGCGCCGGGGTCGGCCACCCTGCTGGACCTGACGGCCATCGATCCCAACGGCGAGACCGTGCTCTTCTGGCACTGCGGGGTCAGCCCGCGCAATTTCGCCAACGCCGACGGCATCACGTGGACCGATCACGCCATGCTGGGGCGCAAGACGCCGATCAGCTTTGGCACGGCCGGCGACCAGGTCTTCGCGCCCCAGGAGACCACCATCACCTACATCGGCGACGACGCTGACCGGCTGCTGGTGCTGGGGTCGCGCATCGTGGAGCGGGAGGTGAAGGGATTCGACGGCACCCGGGGCTGGTTCACCCGTTTCGAACTCAACCAGGAGCCTATCGACACCTGGGACCTGGTCAACACCCTGCTGGTTCGCGGCCACCAGCATCATTACGCGGTGGGCCAGGGGGACGTCTCCAACGAACTGCTGGAGATCGCGGCCTGGCTGAAGATTCACACCATCGAGAAGATTCCGTATCGGGATTATTTGCAGCGGGAAGCGTGAAACGTAAAACGTGAAACGTAAAGCGTGACGAAGGACGAACGACGGATGACGAAGGACGAACGACGAACGACGAGTGAAACCTGCAATTTGCAACCTTGAACTTACAACCTGCATCACCATCCAAAAAAGGAGACCATTCCATGCAACGCACGAGAAAGCTCTATTCACTGTTGGCCCTGCTGATTGTGGGGCTGTTTGTGCTGGCGGCCTGCACAGCGCCGGCCTCCGCGCCGGCAGAGGCCCCGGCCGGCGGGCAGGCGGAAGCCGCGCCCGCAGACACAGGTGCGGACGCGGCGCCAGTCTATGAAAGTTGGGATGACGTGCTGGCCGCGGCCGACGGCGCGACCGTCAACTGGTTCATGTGGGGCGGTTCCGACACCATCAACGCCAATGTGGACAAGGACATCGGCGGCCCGCTCAAGGAGCAGTACAACATCACCCTGAACCGGGTGCCCATCAACGACATGGCCGACACGGTCAACAAGATCCTGGACGAGGCCGCGGCCGGCGTCAACACCGGCGGCAGCGCTGACCTCCTCTGGATCAACGGCGAGAACTTCAAAACCCTCAAGAAAGCCGGCCTGCTTTATGGTCCCTGGGCCCAGGACATCCCCAACGCCAAGTACGTGAACTGGGACGACCCGGCCCTGGCCTATGACTTCGGCTATCCCATCGAGGGCTACGAGTCGCCGTGGGGCCACGCCCAATTCGTCATGGAGTACAACACCGCCATCGTCGGTGAAGAAGCCCCCACCACCTGGGAGGACTTGCAGACCTGGATCCATGACAATCCGGGCCTCTTTACCTATCCGGCCATCCCCGACTTCACGGGCAGCGTCTTCGTCCGCCACCTCTTCTACTGGGCGGCCGGCGGTCCCGACCCTTTCCTGGGCGAGTTCGATCAGGCGACCTTCGACGAGTACGCGCCCGCGGTCTGGGCCTATCTCAACGACATCGAGCCGGACCTCTGGCGGGGCGGCGAGACCTACCCCGAATCGCCGGTGATGGCCGATCTGCTGGCCAACCAGGAGATCGCGTTCAACATGGGTTACGGACCGGAACACGCCTCCACCCAGATCCGGGAAGGAGCCTATCCGGACACCATCCGCACCTTTGTCTTTGACACCGGCACCCTGGCCAACAACAACTTCGTGGCCATCCCCTTCAACGCCAGCAACCCGGCTCCGGCCATGGTGCTGGCCAACTACATCCTGTCACCCGAATTCCAGTTGGTGTTGCAGGATCCGGAACAGTGGGGCTGGCTCTCCCCGACCGATTCGACCCGCTATCCTGAAGATTTCCAGCAGGCGCTGGCCTCCTTCAAGCTGGGGCCGGCCACCCTCCCGCCCGACGTGCTGGCCAGCCACGCGCTGCCCGAACCCAACGGCGACTGGGTCACGGCCATCGAGCAGGGCTGGATCGAGAATGTGTTGCAGAAGTAAAACTGGATAGACCGCGGATTGGGCGGATCGGGCGAGTCTTCACGGATTTTTAAAAAAATCCGCGCCGATCCGCCCAATCTGCTAAATCCGCGGTCTATTGGAGCCGTTCCATGAACAGACAGCAATGGATGGAAAAATTACGGGTCCCGCTGCTGCTGGCGCCGGCCTTACTCATCCTCTTCCTGCTCTTTGGCGGCGGGTTGGCAGTGGGGTTCGCGCAGAGCCTGGGTTATTTCCCCATCCTGGGCATGACTGAGTTAACCTTGTCCCACTACACCGCGGTGCTCACGGACCCGAACTTCCTGCAATCCCTGTGGCTGACCTTCCGCATCGCCTTCTGGAGCACGCTGATCTCGTCGGTGCTGGCGGTGGCCTTCGCGCTCATCCTGCGCGAGGCGTTTCGGGGCAGCCAGGCCGCGACCTTCGTCTACCAGATTCCGTTACCCATCCCTCATCTGGTGGCCGCAGCCGGCATCGTCATGTTAGTGACCCAGAGCGGTCTGCTGGCGCGCATGGGCGTGGCCCTGAACCTGATGGAGAAGCCCGGCCAGTTCCCGGTGCTGGTCTTCGACCGGGCCGGCATCGCCATCATCATGACCTTTGTGTGGAAGGAAGTGCCCTTCATCGGTCTGGTGGTGCTGGCCATCCTCAAGAGCGTGGGTCCCCAGTTCGAGGAGATCGCGCAGACGTTGGGCGCGAATCGCTGGCAGCGTTTCTGGCATATCCTGCTCCCCCTGATCATGCCGGGCATCCTGTCCACGTCCATCATCGTCTTCGCCTTCAGCTTCGCCAACTACGAGATCCCCCTGCTGTTGGGCGTACGCTTTCCCACCACCCTGCCGGTCTGGGCTTTCCGCGCCTACCAGGACCCGGACCTGGCGCAGCGTCCCCAGGCCATGGCCGCGAGCATGATCCTGGCTGTAATCGCAGTCGTCCTGCTGGTGGCCTATCGGCGGCTGGCGCGGTATGCGATCCAGTCGTGAAGAGAGAGATAAATTTTGACGCAAAGTCGCGGAGGCGCAAAGAAACGCAGAGAAAAGCGGGGGGAAAGCCCTTCTCTGCGTCCCTCTGCGTCTTTGCGACTTTGCGTCAAAGAGTAACGATTAAGGAGAACCGTCTGTGAAACATTTCTGGCGCTGGATCGGCGTCACAGTTATGGTCATCGCCATCCTGGCGCCCATCGTCCCGCAGATCATCTGGTCGTTCGCGGGCCGCTGGTTTTTCCCGGACCTGCTGCCCAGCCAGTGGAGTCTGGACTCGTGGCGCTATGTCTTCTCCGCCTCCTCCCGGGTGGGCGAGGGGCTGATCAACAGCCTGATCATCGCGCTCATGGTCTCAGTTCTGTCGGTGATGGTGGGCCTGCCGGCCGCGCGCGCCATTGCCCTGCACCACTTCCGGGGCAAGGGGCTGGTGGAATGGCTGCTCATGGTCCCCATCCTGGTGCCGGGCATCGTGGCGGTCATGGGCATCCACATCATGTTCATCCGCTACCGCCTGACCGACACCTATCTGGGGGTGGCGTTGGTGCACCTGATCCCCAGCATCCCCTACATGGTGCTGGTCATGGCCAGCGTCTTCGCCAACTACGGCACGGAATTGGAGGAGACCGCGCGCACCCTGGGGGCCAGCCCCTTGCGCGTCTTCTGGCACGTGACCCTGCCCGGCATCTTCCCCGGCCTGCTGGTCGCGACCATGTTCACCTTCCTGATCTCGTGGAGCCAGTATGTGACCACCCTGCTCATCGGCGGCGGGCGCATCATCACTCTGCCCCTGGTGCTCTTTCCCTTCATCAGCGGCTCCAACCAGTCGGCCGCGGCCGCGATCAGCCTGGTCTTCGTGGCCCCGGCCATCGTGGTGCTGATCTTCACGTCCAGACAGTTGGGCAGGGAGTCCGCGGTCATGGGCGGGTTTGGACGCATGTAAACGATGGACCGCGGATTGGGCGGATCGGGCGGGTCTTCACGGATTTTTTAAAAAATCCGGCGTAGGTGCGGCTTAGCAGCCGCACAGTCTTCGCCAAGCCAGATCGTGCATGAACCGCATATCCTCCAGTCAACCAGATCGTGCGGCTTGTAGCCTTACCTACCGAAATGACAAGATTATGACAACCGTTGTAT
>JAJRVT010000180.1 GCA_024277175.1 Chloroflexota bacterium
AAGAACCTGCGCCAGAAAATAGAGACGGATCCCCGCCATCCCCGCCATGTGGTCACCGTGCGCGGCGTCGGGTATAAGGTGGCCGAGGCGTGAGCATGCTTCAAAGCTTGTGGATCAAACTGCTCGGCCTCTTTTTGCTGATCATTCTGGTGAGCAACGTGGTGGTGGTGCTCGTGGTCAATCGGACCATGAGCGGCAATTTCGAACTGTATGTCACCCAGGCCGGGCGACAGTGGGCGGAGCAGTTGGCCCCGATCCTGGCCGAATCCTACGCGCGCAACGGTTCCTGGCAGGGCGTCGAAACCATCCTACGAAGTCCCGAACGATATGGCGCGGCCAACGTCGTCACCCGTGAGGACGGGATGATGATGGACGACCGGGGCATGATGGGAACGTCTGAGAGCGACATGTGGCGGGGGTGGGGGTGGTGGCCGGGCAGAATCGATATGGCGGACCTGTGGACCGCATCCGTCAACCGGCTGATCCTGGTCGAACCGGACGGCGTGGTGGTGGCGGACACCAGCGGACATTTGACAGGAAGCCAATTGATGGCCGATGACCTGGCGCGCGGCCTTCCTGTGACCGTGAACGGGCGGACAGTCGGGGTGCTGATCGTCACGCCGGTGGACGAGCCGGGCGCGCCCGCCGGCAACCTGCTGAGCGCGGTGAACCGCTCGGTCCTGTGGGCCAGTGTGGCCGCGGGAATCGTGGCGTTGGTGATGGGATCGGTGCTGTTCCTACAGGTGATGCGGCCATTGCGCAGCCTCTCCAACGCGGCCAGGGGACTCAGCACCGGTGACTTGAGCCGGCGCGCCGACGACCGGGGCCAGGACGAGGTGGCTCAAGTGGCCCGAACGTTCAATGACATGGCTTCCTCCCTACAACGGTACGAAAGCGAACGGCGCCAGGTGTTCGCGGCCATCGCCCACGAACTGCGCACGCCCCTATCGGTGATCCAGGGCAACCTGGAGGCCATGCTCGATGGCATCCTGCCCGCCGACGCCGAAGAGCTGGCCCTGCTTCATCAGGAAACGCGCCTGCTCAACCGGCTGATCGAGGACCTGCGCACGCTTTCCCTGGCTGACGCCGGTCAACTGAATTTGCGCAAGGAGCCGGTGCGTCTGGATGCGCTGGCCGTTCAGGTGGTGGATCGGCTGCGGCTGCATGCAGAGGAGAAAGAGATGTCGTTGACCGCGGACGTCGCCGACGACACGCCAACCATCCTCGCCGATAGCGAACGCCTGACCCAGGTGCTGACGAACCTGGTGCACAACGCCCTGCGCTACACGCCCGTGGGCACGCGAATCGTGGTGGCCACCCGTTCCGCGCCCGGCGGGGCCGAGGTTTCCGTCAGCGACGATGGGCCGGGCATCCCCTCCGAAAGTCTCTCCAAACTCTTCGATCGCTTCTGGCGGGCGGAAAAATCGCGCAGCCGGGCGACCGGCGGTTCGGGCCTGGGCTTGGCGGTGGTCAAGCAGTTGGTGGAAGCCCACGACGGCCGCATCTCCGTCCACAGCGCACTCGGGCAGGGTACGCGATTTACGATTTTCCTTCCCTTCGGGTGATCATTCAGCAAAAATCCGCATTCCAACGAAGCCCGCCCAAACAGGAGGCTGAGTCCATTTTATTGGATTTGACAATTTAGACAAGACTAAATATACTGAACCGATTTTAATAAAATTTAATTAGTTTGGTGAAAATCACATGAGTGCACCTGATTCTAACGATCCCCAATATCGCTCCCTGGCGGAAGTCCACGAGTCCGTGCCCATGCCCATGCGCGGGGTATGGTGGCGGCACTGGTTCGCGGTGACCGGCCCGGCGATGATGGCGGCGGTGGGGTATATGGACCCCGGCAACTGGGCGACCGATATCGCGGCGGGCAGTCGCTATAACTACACCCTGATCTGGGTGCTGCTGATGTCAAATCTGATGGCGATCCTGCTGCAAAGCCTCTCGGCGCGGCTGGGCATCGTCGCCCGCCGCGATCTGGCCCAGGCCAGCCACGAGGAATACCCACGCATCGTCAACATCCCCCTCTATATTTTGGCCGAGATCGCCATCACCGCCACCGACCTGGCCGAAGTGTTGGGATCCGCCATCGCCCTACAACTGCTTTTCGGCATTCCGCTGATCTACGGCGTGCTGCTGACGGCGCTGGACACCATTCTGCTGTTGTTTCTCTCCCATTTTGGCATTCGTAAGTTGGAAGCGATCGTCTTCGCCCTGGTGGGCACCATCGGGGCCGCGTTCGTGATCGAGATATTTCTGTCACAACCGGACTGGCAGGGCATCGCCCAGGGGTTCGTCCCCAGCATTCCCGACGCCGCTGCGCTCTACATCGCCGTGGGCATGCTGGGGGCGACGGTGATGCCCCACAATTTGTATCTGCACTCCTCGCTGGTGCAGACGCGCAAGATCGGCCGCGATCGACGCTCCCTCAAGGAGGCCATCCGCTGGAACACCATCGATTTGACCGTAGCCCTGAACCTGGCCTTTTTCGTCAACGCCGCGATCCTGATCATGGCGGCGGCGGTGTTCTATCGCAACGGTCTTTTCGGGGTGGCCGAAATCCAGGATGCACACCGGCTGCTTGAGCCGATCCTGGGGGTGGGGATTGCCCCCATCGCTTTCGCCATCGCCCTGCTGGCCTCGGGCCAGAGTTCCACCATTACGGGTACGCTGGCCGGGCAGATCGTGATGGAGGGCTACCTGAATCTGCGCATCCGGCCCTGGCTCCGGCGTCTGATCACCCGCTCCCTGGCCATCATTCCCGCCATTTTGGTCATCTCTTACTTCGGCGAGGGTTCCACCGGCCAATTGCTGGTGCTGAGCCAGGTCGTCCTCTCTTTGCAGCTTCCTTTCGCCATCATTCCCCTTATCCATTTCGTCTCGGACCGGCGACGCATGCATGAATTCACCATCCGTCCCTGGATCAAAGTGCTGTCCTGGGTGGTGGCTGTGATCATCATCGTCCTCAACGCCAACCTGGTCAGAGACGAGATCAGCCGCGCCATGGCCGGTGCAGACGGCCAGGCCTGGTTAATTTGGATGCTGATCATCCCCTTCATATTGGCGGTGGGGGCTTTGCTCTTCTATGTCACCTTCCGGCCATGGCTGGCCGGGAAAGCCCCTGCACTGTTGGGCCGGGCCGGGCGGGTGGACGTACATGGCCCGGAGGCGATGCCTGAAGAGGCCGTCATTACGCCACCGCCTTATCATCGGATCGCGGTGGCGTTCGACTTCGCCGGCGGAGAGGAGCGGCTGCTTGGCGAGGCGTTGCGCATGGCCGACCCGGAGCAGACGCGGGCGTTCCTGTTGCACGTGGTGGAGAGCCCGGTTGCGCGCGTGTTGGGCCGGGATGCAGCGGACAGGGAGGTCCAGGCGGACCGGCGGCGGCTGGAGGAGTTAGCCCATCTTTTACAACAGGCGGGCGTCGAGACCGAGTGTCACCTGGGCGCGGGCGATCCAGCGTCGGAGTTGGCGCGCATGGTGGATGACCTTGGCGTGGATATCATCATCCTCGGCGGGCATGGCCATTCCGGCCTTTCGGATCTGGTGCATGGCGCAACGGTGGACAGCCTGCGTCATCGCGTCCACGCCAGCGTGCTGGTGGTCTATCTGGGCGATGGGTAAGGCGCGGTTGATGAATGAAATTCAATGTCCACAAACCTCAGGAGAAAAACTCAGATGGTTCGTAAACCGCTGCCCCAAAATCGAGGGCCATTGTATCCTGCCGCCTTTCGTCCCTTGCCCGTGGGCGCGGTGCGACCGGCCGGCTGGCTTCGCGATCAACTGAATATCCAGGCCAACGGTCTCACCGGCCACCTGGACGAATTCTGGCCCGATGTGGGTCTCGACTGCGGCTGGCTGGGCGGTGACGGCGACGATTGGGAGCGCGCGCCCTACTACTGCGACGGCCTGACGCCGCTGGGATACATCCTTGATGACCAGCGGCTTATCGTCAAAGGACATAAATATGTGGCGTGGGCGCTCAACAGCGCACAGGCCAACGGCCAGTTCGGTCCCAAAAATAATGACTGGTGGCCACGCATGGTCATGCTTAAAACGTTGATGAGCTACTATGAGGCCAGCGAGGACCCTCGCGTTCTGGCGCTGATGACCGCCTATTTTCGCTACCAACTGCGTATGCTCCCCGCGCGCCCGCTGGAGAAGTGGAGCAAAGCGCGCGCCGCGGACAACCTGCTGGCCATCCACTGGCTCTACAACTGGACCGGCGATGAGTTTTTGCTGGAGCTTGGGAACCAGATCGAAATTGAGACCCTGGACTGGTCGTCCTTGCAGGGCGACTATCAGATCGCCGATCTGCTCATCGGCGATCACCTGTTCAACATGGCCACCCACGTGGTCAACAACGCCATGGGCGTCAAGACGCCGGCCGTACACTTCATCCAGAACGGGGACCCGGCGGAGCTGGCCGCCGCGCACCGGGGCGTCGAAAATCTCATGCGCCACCATGGCCAGCCCAACGGCATCTGGAGTGGCGATGAGCATCTTCACGGCACATGCCCCACGTCAGGTACAGAACTCTGCGCCGTGACCGAGTACATGTTCTCGCTTGAGGAGCTGATCCGCATCACCGGTGACCCATTCTATGGCGACGCGCTCGAACGGGTGGCGTACAACGCGCTGCCGGCCACCTTCAAGCCGGATATGTGGGCGCACCAATACGATCAGCAGGTCAACCAAGTGGCGGCGACGGTCGCCCGGCGCAACTGGACCGACAACGGAGACTATGCGAATATCTACGGCCTGGAACCCAACTTCGGCTGCTGCACGGCCAACATGCACCAGGGCTGGCCCAAACTGGCCAAGAGCCTGGTGATGGCGACGGATGAGGGCCTGGCCGTCATCGCCTACGCCCCCTGCGTGGCCTCAGTCCTCATGGACAATGGCGTAGAAGTGGGGCTGACCGTGGAGACCCAATATCCCTTCGATGGCAGGGTCGAGATCCGGATCGCCCTCTCCGAAGCGGCGTCGTTTCCCTTGCTGTTGCGCATTCCGGCCTGGGCAAAGGATGCCAGCGTCGTTGTCAACGGCGAGCCGCGGACGAAGCCGGCCGCCGCCTCATTCTATAGAGTGGAACGTCTTTGGTGGGACGGCGACGCGGTGACGCTCGATCTGCCCATGAAGGTGCGCGTGGAGCGGGGGCACAAGGGGCTGGTTTCCATCTTCCGCGGGCCGCTGCTCTTTGGCCTGCGGATCGGCGAGCAATGGCGACAGTTCGCCGGGGAGACGCCCCATGCCGACTGGGAGGTCTATCCGACCACGCCGTGGAACTATGGGTTGCTGCTGAATGGGGAGGATATTGAGCCCAGCGTCCGCGTCTCGACGTCCGCCTGCGGCTCGACGCCGTTCGACCCTGAGCAGGCGCCCGTTCGTCTGTTCATCCAGGCGCGCCGTCTGCCGGCCTGGCGTCTGCAGGACAATTCTGCCGGCGACATCGACGGGGGCCCCCATAGTTCAGCCGAGCCGCTGGAAGAGGTCGAACTGATCCCCTACGGCTCGACAAACTTACGTATCGCTGCGTTTCCGCTGGTGGACGGATAGGATATCGGCCCCCCGCCTCCCAATCCTGGGGGAGAGCTCGGCTTAGCATGGCAAAAACGTTCCCCCAAAGTTGGGGGCCAGGGGGCGGCATGGCAAAGCTCGGTCCCCCGACCCCCAATCCTGGAGGAGAGCTTGGCTTAGCATGGCAAAAGCGTTCCCCCAAAGTTGGGGGTTAGGGGGCGGCATGGCACAATTCCCCCAAAGTTGGGGGTTAGGGGGCGGCATGGCACAATTCCCTCAAAGTTGGGGGTCAGGGGGCGGCATGGCATAATCCCCCTCAATCCTCAATTTACCTTACGGGGCTACCCAATGAACAACGCAACCACAATCCACCTCGTCCGCCATGGCGAGGTTCACAACCCGCAGGCCATCTACTATGGCAGGCTGCCCGGTTTCCATCTCAGCGAGAGGGGGCGCCTTCAAGCCCAGGCCACAGCCAAAGCCCTGCACGTCCGTGGACTTGACGCCCTCTACACCAGTCCGTTAGAAAGGGCGACTGAAACAGCGGAGATCATCGCGCAGGAGAACGGGGGAATCAATCGGCGCACATCTGACGCCCTCAAGGAAGTCTATTCCCCTTTCGACGGCCAGCCTATCCGCCTCATAGCTGAACGCAATTGGGATATCTATGCGGGCGCGCAACCGCCCTATGAACAGCCCGCCGACATTCTGCGCCGGGTGCAGGCATTCGTGCTCCAGGTTCGTCGGGAACACCGGGGAGAACGGGTGGCGCTCATCACCCATGGCGACGTCATCATGTTCATGACGCTCTGGGCCAAAGAGCTGCCTCTCACTGCTGAAGCAAAACAAACGTTCTATTTCCCCGATTATCTGGGATACGCGTCAATCTCCACCTTTATTTATCAGACCGAATCGGTGCAGGAAATCCCCAATTTCAGCTATATGACGACGCCCTTTGACGATATTCCACCTGCCGGGGAATTCAGAATTCCCCGGCAGGTGTGAACCAAACTCATGGGTTCACACTTGTCGGGTTAGGGGGGGCCGCTATTGCAATCCTCTACGCAGCAACGGCCTCCACGTCGACATCCCCACCAGTATCCGCGTTTCCATCCACCCGCCCCCACTGCCGCATGAGCCAAAGCCCAAAAAGCATCACAGCCAGGGCGATGATCTGCTCCTGACGGACGCCGCCAGCCAGGAGCACGCTGTCGCCCCGGAAAGCGTCGATGAAGAGCGCGCCGGCCGCGGTGAGGGTCAGCCAGACCAGGAAACGGAAACCGGCGAAGTAATCGCCCTTGCGTATGCTCCACCAGACAACGAAGGCGAACAGCGCCCACAGGGTGTAGTAGATCTGGGTGGGGTGCCGGTTCGCGTCCCAGAGATAGATGGCCCAAGGCAGGTCGGTGGGACTGCCGTAGGCGTTGCCGCTGGCCAGGGTCGACAGCCCCAGGCCAATGGCTGACAGGGCGAAGGTGGGGGTGAAGAGGTCCAGGGTCGGGCGTAGGGGCAACTTGTTCCACACCCCATAGGCCACGGCCGTGATCAACGCGATCAGGATGCCAGCGCGTACGTCCAGGGTATTGGGGTTGATGGAAAACATGGTGAGGGGATTGGCCAGGAAGGTGTCCAGATAGCGAATCACGTAGACCAGGCGTGCGCCCACAAGACCGGCTAACATGCTGAGGAGGGCCAGGTTATTGAGCGGGTTGGGATCGACGCCCTCTCGCTTGGCCTCCGATTCGGTCAGGGTGATGCCGGCCATCAGGCCGACGATCAGGAAGAAGCCAGGTACGCGCAGGGCGAGGGGACCGATTTGAAATAGTGGAAACATTAGAATTCCTCCGCCAATAGATCGGCGATCTTGCTTTGGATCAGAGATTCGCTCATGGGGCCGCCCGGGACCACGGCGCTGATAACCCCCTGTTTATCGATGAAAAAGGTGGTGGGCAGCGCGCGCAGCTGGTAGCGCTTGCTCACCGCGCCATCCAGATCCAGGAGAATGGGGAACGTCAGGTTGTACTCGCTGGCGAACTGGGCCGCGCCGTTGGGCGAGTCCTGATAGGTGGTGTTGACGGCCAGCACCTCCAGCCCTTTGTCCTTATTGGCCTGGTAGATGGCTTCGATGGCCGGCATTTCGGCGCGGCAGGGAGGACACCAGGAGGCCCACAGGTTCACCATCACCACCTGGCCGCGCAGATCGGAGAGGGTGACGGGTTCCCCTTCCAGGTTGACCAGGGTGAAATCAGGGGCCAGGAAGTCCGGCCGGGGGCTTTCGGTCAACGCATTGCCGGCGACGGGCATGGCGGACATCCAGATCCACACCAGGCCGATGATGGCTACCGCTCCCACGAAAAGCCCCCAGTGGCGACCACTCTGGACAGCGCGTTCAAGTTTGTGCATGTTCGAACTCCATTTTAGAATTATCGTTGCCTCATCTGAACGACCACGTTGTAGATCAATCCGACGCCGCGCCGATCCCGAACGCTTGCCCGCTCAGGTAGCCGACATAGGCGGGAACCAGGGGAAGCACGCAGGGAGAGAGGAACGAGAGCAGGCCGGCGGCCACAGCGATCAGATAGGAAGGCGTCGAGCCGGTGAAAGGCACGTCGAGATAAAAGCCGCTGCGCTGGGCCCAGATCGCGATATAGATCAGACGGTTGAAAACCAACAGCAGGCCGATGCCGATGAGAAAAATCCCGCTGATGATCTGGATGGTGCGCAGATGGGGGCGCATCCATTTGACCACGTTCAAGGCCCGATCCATGGCCAGGCCGATCAGGAGGAAGGGGATCCCCAGGCCCAATGCATAGCCGCTGGTCAGGATCATGGCCTGGGCAGTCGTGTCCTGCACGAATGACATGGTCAGGATCGCGCCCAGGGTGACGCCGATGCAGGGGGTCCAGCCGGCGGCCAACACCACGCCCATGAGCAAGGAGGATAGCCGGTGGCGTTTGGGGTCCACCTGAAAGTCAGGGCGGGTGTCGTAGTAGAGCCAGGGGATCTTCACCACGCCCAATGTCGCCAGGCCGAAGGCGATGATCACCAACCCGCCCAAGCGCCCGATGATCTCTTTGTACTGGCCGAACAACTGTCCCAGAATAGTGGCCGCGCCCCCCCACCCAATGATAAAGACGAAGGAAAACCCCAACACAAAGAGGACAGCGTGGAGGAACGTGTTGTAGCGTTGGCTGAACGAGAGCTTTTGCGCGTTTAGCGTCACTGGAAATCTCCTGCCGTTTGAACGCCTACAAGGATTTGCGGCCAGAGCGCACGATACTGATCAGCAGCCAAAGGCCGAGCATGGTGGCGATAAAGAAGAGAACTCCGTAAAATCTTCCGGCGTACATCTGGAAGGTGGGGGAAGGGTTGACCATGTGCATGAACTGGCTCAGACCCACGATCAGCGCGCTGACCAGAATGGCCGCGGCCAACTGAAAGACCATGCGCTGGAGCCGGTTTAAGGCGGCGTCGATGCCCCGCACCTCCACCTTGGCGCCAAGTTCTCCGCGCTCGAGTTGGGCCGCCAGTCGGGTGAGTCGCCGGGGAAATGAGATGCCGAATTCAGCCAGATCCAACAGTCCCTCAGCCATTTGTTCGCCAACCTTGGCGGGGGATCGCCGCTGGAACCAATGCTTCTCCAGATAGGGTTGGGCGAAGGTGAGAAAGTCGAACTCCGGATCCAGCAGGAGACCGGTCCCTTCGGCCAATGCCATCACCTTGGCCACCAGCACCAACTCATTGGGCAGACGAAGACGGTGTCGCCTGGCCAGCGCGGTGAGTTCGCCAAAAATGTTGGCCGCGGCCAGATCCTCCAGGGGGCGGTTGGCGTAGCACATGATCAGGCGGTCCAGATCGCGCCTGAAGGTGCGACGATTCATCTGGTCGTTCAGCATCCCCATGGTCGCCATCTCATCCATGACGCGTTCGCTGTCCCGACGGTCCATGGCCATGAAGAGACGGGTCAGACTGTCCTGAAAGCGACTGTCCAGACGACCCATTATGCCAAAGTCCATCATACCGATGACGCCTTCTTCCGTCACCAGCAGGTTGCCCGGGTGGGGATCGGCGTGGAAGAAACCATGGACGAACATCTCTTCCAGCATGAGTTGGACGCTTGTCTCGCCCAGTTGCTTGCGGTCGATCTCCAAGGCGTCCAGGGCTTGCAGATCGTTGACCTTGACGCCGTGGAGTCGCTCCATCACCAGCACGCGCTCGGTGGTGTAATCCCAGTAAATTTCCGGGATATGAATGCGGTCGTTGCCGGCGAAGTCATCGCGTATCTGATCGGCGTTCTGGCCTTCGCGCACGTAGTCCAGCTCGCAACGCAGGTTGAAGGCGAATTCTTCGGTCAGTCCGCTCACGTCCAGGGCCGCACCCAATTCCGTGAGTTGGGTGTAACGCTTCGCCAGATCCTGAAGGATATCCAGATCCCGCTCCACCTGGGCCTGGACGCCTGGCCGCTGCACCTTCACCACCACGTCCTCACCCCCCTTTAGGCGGGCCTCATGAACCTGGCCGATGGAGGCCGCGGCCAGGGGAAGGGGGTTGATCCAATCGAACACATCCTCTGGCGGCGCGCCCAGCTCGGATTCGATGACCAGGGAGATCTGCTCATAGGCGACTGGCGGGACCGTATCCTGGAGCAGGGCGAGTTCCTCGATATAGGCCGGCGGCAGCAGGTCGGAGCGGGTGCTGAGCACCTGTCCCAATTTGATGAAGGTGGGGCCAAGCTCCTCGAAGGCCAGACGCAGATGAACCGCCTGCACGTCGGGGTCCGCGCTGCGGGTTGGTCGTAACCGCTCTTCGATGGGGATCTGACTTTTCAAGTTCAACTGGGCCAGGAGCCACCCGAATCCATGTCGCGTCAGAATTGCGAGGATTTCCCGATAGCGCCCATAGCGCCGCCTCATTGCATTACTAAACACTGGTTGCCGCTTCCTGTTTTTCCTACCCTGGCCAGGCCAGGATCAGGATAGATTTTCACCACAAAGACGCAAAGGACACGAAGAAAATCTTTGTGCACCCTGCGTCTTTGTGGTGAATTTTCAATCAACTGCCTTTTCCGCCATGCTCCGACGAATTGTCATCGTTGCCATCATGGGAGGAGTCGTCGTCCTCTCCATCATCGTCCATCATGCCGCCGTCATCGTCATTGCCATCGTCATTCTTATCATCCATCATACTGCTGTTATCACTGTCGTCATTCTTGTCATTGTCCATCATACTGCCGCTGTCACTGTCATCATTCTTATCATCGCCCATCATGCCTTCGCCGGACGGATCACCCCCCATCATGCCGGCGTTATCCATCATGGCGCCAACGCCCTGGGATCCCATCATGCCGCCCATCTGGCCCATCATTTCCTGCATCTGGCTCATCATTTCGGCCATGGATTCGGGCGTCATAGAGTCGCTTTGCATCATCTCCTGGAAACGCTCCTGCATGGTCCCCATCTGCCCCATCATGGCGCCCATGCCAGCGCCCATGCCGCCGCCCATCATGTCTTCCATGCCCATCTCTTTCATCAGGGCCTGCATCTGAGCCATCATCGCGGTCATGTCCTCCTGGGTCATGGAGCCGTCGCGCATCTTGGCGATCGCGCTCTCGTGCATGGCGTCCATCTGATCCAGCATGGCGTTCAACTCTTCCTGGGTGATGTCACCGTTCTCCACCATGGTCATCATCTTCTGCATCATGCCCATGCCGCCGCCCATCATGCCGGCGCCAGCGCCCATCATGCCTGCGCCCATGTCACCACCCATCGCATTTTCCATGCCCATCTGGCCCATCATTCCCTGCATCTGAGCCATCATTGCGGTCATGTCTTCCTCGGTCATGGAGCCGTCGCGCATCTTGGCGATCGCGCTCTCGTGCATGGCGTCCATCTGGTCCAGCATGGCGTTCAGCTCTTCCTGGCTCATCTCGCCATTTTCCATCATGGCCATCATGTTCTGCATCATCCCCATCATGCCCATGCCACCGCCGGCCATCATGCCAGCGCCAGCGCCCATGCCTTCACCGGCCATCATGCCAACGCCCATGCCGCCGCTCATCATGTCTTCCATGCCCATCTGGCTCATCATGGCCTGCATCTGGGCCATCATCGCGGTCATGTCTTCCTCGGTCATGGAGCCGTCGCGCATCTTGGCGATCGCACTCTGATGCATGGCGTCCATCTGGTCCAGCATGGCGTTCAACTCTTCCTGGGTGATCTCACCGTTCTCCACCATGGTCATCATCTTCTGCATCATGCCCATGCCGCCAGCCATCATGCCAGCGCCCGTGCCCATGCCCATGCCGCCACCCATCGTATCTTCCATGCCCATCTGGCCCATCAACGCCTGCATCTGAGCCATCATCGCGGTCATGTCTTCCTCGGTCATGGAGCCGTCGTGCATCTTGGCGATCGCACTCTGATGGATGGCGTCCATCTGGTCCAGCATGGCGTTCATCTCTTCCTGGCTCATCTCGCCATTCTGCACCATCTCCATCATTTTCTGCATCATGCCCATGCCGCCACCAGCCATCATGCCAGCGCCAGCACCCATGCCTTCACCGGCCATCATGCCAGCGCCCATGCCCATGCCGCCACCCATCTCTTCGGTTATGGCCTGCATCTGATCCATCAAAGCGGTCATGTCCTCTTCAGTCATGGAACCGTCACGCATCTTGGCGATCGCACTCTGATGCATGGCGTCCATCTGATCCACCAAGGCGATCATCTCTTCCTGAGTCATTTCGCCATTGTCCATCATGGTCATCATGTCCTGGATCATGACCATCATGTCGTCGTCCATCGTGTCGTCCAGGCCCACCCGGCCCATCAGCGCCTGCATCTGAGCCGTCATGGCGTCCATGTCTTCTTGAGTCAT
>JAJRVT010000181.1 GCA_024277175.1 Chloroflexota bacterium
CGCGCTCTGGGCTACGGGAGAGCTCTGTCTGCGGGTCCCGGAATCCATCCGCATCGTTCTGGAAGGCGAACTGCCGTACGGCGTCACGGCCAAGGACTTCGCGCTGCGCGTCATCGGCGACCTGGGCGCGGACGGCGGCCTCTACGCCTCGGTGGAGTTCAGCGGCTCCGGCATGGAGGCCCTCTCCCTGGAATCGCGCATGGTCCTGCCCAACATGATGGCCGAGTTCGGGGCCAAGAACGCGTATGTGGCACCGGATGAGAAGACGGTGGCATATCTGGCGGAGCGGTTGTTGGCAAAATTGAAAATTGAAGATTTAAGATTGGGTGGCGGGGTTGGCCCTGTCGATGCCGCCGATCTGGCTGACGCGGCCAATATGCAGGTGCCCAATCTTCAATCTTCAATCCTCAATTTTGCTTTATTCCCCGACCCCTCCGCCACCTACACCGCCGAGCACCGCTACGACGCCGACGATCTGGAACCGTACGTGGCCTGTCCCCACACGGTGGACAACGTGGTCTCCATCTCCGAAGTGGCGGGGACCCGGGTGCAGCAGGCCTTTTTGGGCACCTGCACCAACGGGCGGCTGGAAGACCTGGCCATCGCGGCCGGCATCGTCAAGGGGCGGCGGGTCGCGCCGGGGACCCGTTTCCTGGTCATTCCCGCGTCCAGCCAGGTGCTGAGCCAGGCCATGGACGCCGGCTACATCCAGACCCTGGTGGAGGCCGGCGCGGTCCTGGGCACGCCCGGCTGCGGCCCCTGCATGGGCAACCACATGGGCATCCCCGCGCCCGGCGAGGTGACCATCTCCAGCGCCAACCGCAACTTCCGGGGGCGCATGGGCCAGCCCCTGGCCGACATCTACCTGTCCAACCCCGCGGTGGTGGCTGCGGCCGCGGTTGTGGGGGCGATTGTGGATCCGAGGGATATGATTGAGGATTAAAGATTGAAGATTGGGTGGCGGAGCCGGCCCCGTTGAAACGGCCAATCCCGCTGTCCAATCTTTAATCCTCAATCTTCAATTTCCTCCAAAGGAGGCAGTATGGAACTCCAAGGCCATGCCTGGAAATACGGCGACAATGTGAATACGGACGTGATCTTTCCGGGGAAATACACCTATACGCTGACGGAGCGGGAGGAGATCGCGGCCCACGCGCTGGAGGACCTGGACCCCGCGTTCGTGGAGCGGGTGCAGCCGGGGGATGTGATCGTGGCCGGGCGCAACTGGGGCTGCGGCTCCAGCCGGGAGCAGGCGGCCACCTGCCTGGTCTACAACGGCGTGGGCGCGGTCATCGCCGAGAACTTCAGCCGCATCTTCTACCGCAACGCGCTCAACAACGGGCTGCTGGCCATTGTCTGCCCGGAGGCCGCACAGGCCATCCAGCCGGGCGAAACGGTGACGGTGGACCTGGAGCGCAACGTCATCCGTTGTGGGGCCGGCGAATTCACCTTCCCGCCACTCAGCCCCACGCTCATGGCCATTGTGGACGCGGGCGGGCTGGTGGCGTTCGTCAAACAGAAGCTGGCCGCGGCATGAGGACCTTCCTGCTCCACCTGGCCTACCGGCTCTACCACATCCGCTGGTGGATCACCCGGCCTATCATCATGGGCGTGCGCATCATGCTGGTGCGGGACGGGCAGGTGATCATGGTGCGCCACACCTATCAGGACTACTGGTTCTTTCCCGGCGGCTCGCTCAAGCGCAAGGAGACCCTGACCCAGGCCGCGATCCGGGAGGCGTTCGAGGAGGTGGGGGCCGTGGTTCACGGCGAGCCGCGGCTGATGGGCGTCTATCTCTACCAGGCCGGCCACAAGAGCGATCACATCGCCCTCTTTGTGAGCGAGGACTTCACCCTGACCGCCGGGGCCACGGATCGCTGGGAGATCGCTGCCTGGTCCTTCTTCCCCATGGACGCGCTGCCCGCGGCGCAGTGGCCCGGCAGCCGGGAGCGGGTGGCGGAATACCTGGGCGGCGCGCTGGAGCGGGGCGGCCCGTTTGTGGGGCGCTGGTAGATAATGGTCAATGGTTAATTTTCAATGGTCAATGGCGTTCGTCGCTGGTCGTTCGTCGTTGGTCATCCGTCATCCGTCGTTGGTCGCCAAGGGAGCTTTTTCGTGGATGCAGGCGTGTTTTTCAAAGGAATGCTCATTGGTCTGGCCATCGCCGCGCCGGTGGGGCCGATTGGCCTGCTTTGCATCCAGCGCACTTTGAACAATGGGCGGGTGAGCGGGCTGGTCTCCGGCCTGGGCGCGGCCACGGCCGATGCGCTCTACGGCTTCATCGCCGCCTTCGGGCTGACCCTGATCTCGGCTTTCCTGCTCAAGCAGCAGGCGTGGCTGGCCGGGATCGGCGGCCTCTATCTTTGCTATCTGGGCATGCAGATGATGCGTACGTCCAGGGCTACAGCGGAGGTGGACGCTACGATCTCGGGCGAGACGCAGGGGCTGGGCGCGCTGCCCGCCTACGCCTCCACCCTGGCGCTGACCCTGACCAATCCGGTGACGATTCTCTCTTTTCTCGCTATCTACGCCGGGCTGGGGCTGGCCGCGGGCGTGGGGGACTACGGCTCCGCTAGCCTGCTGGTCGTGGGCGTTTTCACCGGCTCCGCGCTCTGGTGGCTGACCCTCAGCGGCGTGGTGAACCGGCTGCGCCACCGGGTGGACGCCAAGGCCATGCACTGGATCAACATGGGCGCGGGCGTGGTGGTGATCGGCTTTGGCGTCTATGCATTGACAGGAGTTGTCACGTGAACGTTTCTGAATCAGCTGGTCGTCAACCTTACAGGAAACTCCAGACTTCCTGTAGGATGAGATATGATCAATCTGTTCCAAGTAAAACGATTCGCATCGCCCTGATTCCGGGCGACGGCATCGGTCGGGAAGTGGTCCCCGCGGCGCGGCGGATGTTGGAGGCGTTGGACTTGCCCGTCCGCTTTGTGGAACTGGACGCGGGTTGGGCGACCTTCGAGCGCACGGGCAACGCACTGCCCGAGGAGACCCTGGCCGGGCTGCGCACGTGCGACGGCGCGATCTTCGGCGCGGTCAGTTCGCCCAGCGGGCGGGTGGCGGGCTACAGCAGCCCCATCATCGGCATGCGCCGGGCGCTGGACCTCTACGCCAACCTGCGGCCCATCGTCTCCGCGCCCGTCGTCGGCAGCCGGCCCGACATCGATCTGCTCATCGTGCGCGAGAACACCGAAGGCCTCTACGTCAAGCGTGAGCGGTTGACGGACGACGGCGACACGGCCATCGCCGAGCGGGTCATCACCCGGCGGGCCTCCACCCGCATCGCGCGCATAGCCTTCGAGCAGGCCCGGAGCCGGGCGGCCCGGCGCGCCCGCCCGCCCCTGGTGACCGTCGTCCACAAGGCCAACGTGCTCAGCGTCTCGGATGGCCTCTTCCGGGAGGCGGCCCTGGCCGTGGCGGACGACTACCCCGACGTGGCGGTGGAGGAGCAGTTGGTGGACTCCATGCTCTACCGCCTGATCCGGGAGCCGGAACGCTACGACGTGGTGGTGGCCCCCAACCTCTACGGTGACCTGCTCTCCGACGCCGCGGCCGCGCTGGTGGGGGGCTTGGGCCTGGCTGCCAGCGCCAACGTGGGCGATGACTTCGTGCTGGTGGAGCCGGTCCACGGCAGCGCGCCCGACATCGCCGGCCAGGGCGTGGCCAACCCTTTGGCGACCATTCTGGCCGCGGCCCTGTTGCTGGACGCCCTGGGCGAACAGCCCGCGGCCGACCGAGTGCGCCAGGCCGTGAACGCGGTCCTCGAAAGCGGTCCCCACACGCCCGATCTGGGTGGGAGGGGGACGACGGAGGCGGTGGTGGCTGCTGTTGTTGAAAAATTGAAAATTGAAGATTAAAGATTGGGTGGCGGAGTCGGCCCCATTGATGCGGCCAACCCGGTTGGCCCAATCTTTAATCTTCAATCTTCAATTTCCGAAATTTCAATTTTAACGAAAGGAACCAACCCATGACCATGCAAACTGTATCCGGTGTGGCGGAATGCCCTGAGTGCTTCGGTGAGATCGAACTGACCGACGTCATGCAGAACGAGATCGTCCAGTGCCCGGACTGCGGCGCGGACCTGGAGGTGGTCAGCCTGGAGCCGCTGACCCTGGAACTGGCTCCCGAAGAGGAAGAGGACTGGGGCGAGTAACCACATGACCAAAGTAGGCATTCTCTACAGCCGGGTGCGGGCCGAGGAAAAGCTGCTCTTCACGGCCTTCCAGAAGCGGGGCGTGGACTTCGACCTGCTGGACGACCGCAAGCTCATCTTCGAACTGACCGGTGGTGAGCGTTACAACGATCTCTATGCCGGCTACGACGTGATCGTGGAGCGCTGCATCAACCACAGCCGCGCGCTCTACAGTCTGCGCATCCTCAACGACCGGGGCGTGCGCACGGTCAACTCCGCGCATGTGGCCGACGTCTGCGGCAACAAGCTCCAGACCACCAGCGCGCTGACCGCGGCCGGCGTGCCCTCGCCC
>JAJRVT010000010.1 GCA_024277175.1 Chloroflexota bacterium
CTTATCCAGTTGCTCTAACTGCTCGCGGCTATACCTGAGTAGTGCTGTCATGATTGTTCTATAGTAGCAGCCATTTGTTTGATTTACCTTTGCGTTCTGTATGTCTTATCTATCAACCGGCTTCGGCCTGAATAGTTACATTTGCCTGAGGAACAACTATAACGATGTCTAACAATTTTTCTTCACCCAACGTGGTTGCGCTGGCCGGCGGAGTAGGCGGCGCAAAACTGGCCGTGGGTTTACAGAAGGTTCTGCCGCCCGGCATGCTCACTGTCATCGTCAACACCGGCGATGATTTCGAGCATTGGGGGCTGACCATCTGCCCGGACCTGGACACAGTCATGTACAATCTGGCCGGCGTCAACAACCCGGAGACAGGCTGGGGACTTCAGGGCGAGACCTTCAACGCCTTAGAAGCTATGGGACGGCTGGGTGGCGAGGATTGGTTCCGGCTGGGCGATCGGGATTTGGCCGTTCATCTGCGCCGCAGCGAGTGGCTGCGGCAGGATATTCCTCTCACCCAGGTCACCGACCGATTACGTCGCAGCTTGGGCGTATCCACCACCATTCTGCCCATGAGCGACGTCCCTATCCGCACCCTGGTTCACACTGATGAGGGCGACCTGCCATTTCAACATTATTTCGTGCGCCGCCGCTGCGAACCTATGGTGATCGATGTGTCATTCGTGGGCGCGTCCAACGCCCAGCCGACCGAGGAGGTTCTGCAGGCGCTGGACGCAGCGGACCTGATCGTCTTCTGTCCCAGCAACCCATATCTGAGCATCGACCCTATCCTGAGCGTACCCGGCGTGCGGCGTATGATCCGCAAGAGCCATGTGCGACGGGTGGCGGTGACGCCTATCATTGGTGGGCGCGCGCTCAAGGGGCCGGCCGCCAAGATGATGCGAGAAATGGGTCAGATGATGAGTCCTATCACGGTGGCCGATCACTTCGATGGCTTGCTCGACGGCTTTGTGCTCGATCAGGCCGACGCCGTTTTGCACAACGCTTTCGACATGCCTGTGTTGGTCGCGGACACGGTTATGACCGACCTGGCGAGCAAGGCCCGGCTGGCGCAAGAACTTCTCGACTTCGTCTATACTCTGGACGCCCCTGCCGCACGCAGCGAATCCACATCTGACATCGCGTTACCCACCTTTTCAGCCACATCTTCATAGTATTCTATCGATGAACTTCTTGCCCGAAAAACAAGAAAACACACCACAAGAACGCAAAGGACATGAAGAAACACTTTATGAACTTTGCGTCTTTGTGGTGAGAAGTTATCCTTGGCCCTGGCTCGTCCAAGCTAGGGTGAGCGCGCCATGAATTTATGGTTGATCGTTCCCGTCAAGCCTTTCGATGAAGGCAAAAGCAGGCTGCATCATGTTCTTGATGGGGACCAGCGCGCGGCCTTGAGCCGGCGTCTGCTGTGCGGCGTGCTCGACACTGTGCGTCGGAGCGGGCTGGCGGCGCGCATCCTGGTCATTAGCCGGGACGAAGCCGTGCTGAACCTGGCCAGCGCGGCCGGAGCCGCCACCATGCCTGAAGCGGGAAACGATCTGAACGCGGCGTTGGAGGCAGCCCGCGGTAGGGCCGTAGAACGGGGGGCTGAAGCGGTGTTGGTCTTGCCCTCCGATCTGCCCCTGGTGACGGTCGATGATCTGGTGCGCCTGTACGCATTGAGCGTGGAAGGAGCGGACGTGGTCATCGCACCCAGCCGGGACGGCGGGACCAACGCGCTGCTGTTACGTCCGCCCCACTTGCTCGACTTCGCCTATGGACCGGACAGCTTCCGGCATCACTGCCAGCAGGCGCGCGCAAACGACCTTCGTTACCGAGTGTTGAAATCGCCCACGCTGGCTTTCGATTTGGACTGGCCCCAGGACCTGGATGAGTTATCTGTCTTGGCGAAGTAATGGCGTAAGACCATTCCAAATAAATCGTTGATCGATTTTCCTGGAAGCTGTATCCAGGGTAACCCGACCAATGGGTGAGCCGTCCTGAAAAATAGCCACGGATTGCATGGATTTTTTTCATACCTTGTGACGCTGGCGGCAGCATAAACGTCTTCCAGGAAGGTGACGGAAGTTTATTTCGTTGGAGTGGCGTAGAGTGAAGAAGCTGGAGAAAAAAGGGTAAAAAAAGGTCGGTAGACCCCTCCCCCGAGGCCGGCGAACCGGCGGAGCCTACCGACTGAAAAGAGTATAGCACATGTTCTCAGGGTCTGCAAATTTGTGAACGTTGCGAAATGAATACATTAAAGTGGAAAGGAAGCTGGAGAAAAAAGGGTAAAAAAAGGTCGGTAGACCCCTCCCCCGAGGCCGGCGAACCGGCGGAGCCTACCGACTGAAGAGAGTATAGCATACGTTTTTGGATATTGCAAGACCCAAATTAAGGAATTTTGATGCAAATTGCCTGTTTTACCTGACGAAAACCCTACGGAATTTATGTATACTCCGAATCACCTGATTTCTCCAATGGTCTGCCTTCCGATTTCATCGTTTGCCAGGGCGTCAATGGCCAATGCCACCATGCGTCGTTCGCCCTCGAATGTGAGCGTTTTCACAGCATCTTCGATGGCGCGCCAAGCGACTGCATCCACCTCATGGCTAGCGTCGCTCAATGTCCCGCCAATGACCCGCAGCAAAAAAAAGTCAACCCGTTTGTGAACGAGTTCAGGCGGTTCCTTGCGGTAGGTGTCCCAATACCAAAACTCGATGGCGTCCAGAAATGAGACGACTTCAGTCAACAGTCCCACCTCTTCTTTGACTTCACGGAGGGCGGTCTCAGTAGATGTCTCGCCTTCTTCATTGGATCCTTTGGGCAACTGCCAACGGGAGCCGCCCCGGGTCGCGATCAGGGCGATTTCGATCTGATCGTCTTCGCGCGTTCTACGAAAAGCCACGCCTCCCGATGAGTAATCGAAACGCGTGCGCAGCCAACTTTTTTTGATTTCTTCGGTGATCTCCGGTGGACGGTTGATGTTGTTCACAGCGTAATCAGCGCTTTCCAGAGGCGATGCAGGATCCTTGCGGGCGACAGGAAGCCGGTTCTCTCGTTCACTACAACCAACGTTGGCGGCGGAACCACCAGAGCATCCCGCCGATGACAGCGATAAAGAAGACCCAGATCGCGCCATAGGCCCAGCGCCAGTTTAGTTCCGGCATATTGGTGAAATTCATACCGTATACGCCGACCAAAAAACTCAACGGCAGAAAAATCGAGCCGATGACGGTCAGCATTTTCATTACATCGTTGGTGCGGTTGCTGATCAGCGCCAGATGGGTCGCAATGGTCGTCCCCGCCAGATCGCGCACAGAATTCGCCAGCCCGGCCAGATGGATTGAATGCGTGTAGAGATCATTGAAATAGCGCTGTGCATCGGACGGAACGACAGAATGCTCGGACGCGCCCAACCTGTACAGCAGTTCGCTTTGGCGCGTTAAGACACGGTGCAGGCGCAGTGCGCTTCCTTTAGCCGTCAGCAGTTCATTCAAGATGCCAGGTTCATCCCCCGAATCAGGCCGAAAAATGGCGTCACCCAACACATCCACCCGTTCTTCCAACTGATTCAGTAAAGGGAAATGGCCAGCCACCTGGCGGTCCAGGATGTCATAAAGCAAATAAGCCGGTCCCAGAGCCAGCCCCCGTTCCCGATGATAATCGGATGACCAAAGTTGGTCGATCACCCCGAGCGGCTCGTTATGCATGGTGACCAGACAGGTGTAATCGAGGTAGACGTCGAACTCATGGGTGTGGATATCCATGAGTTCATCACCCAGGTTCAGGGTGTGGAAGACCAGGAAAAGATAGTTGCCGTAATCGTCCAGCTTGGGATCGTGATCGTAGCCCATGGCGCTTTTGATGGCCAGAGGATGACAGTGCAACAGGTCCTCCAGCACCAGGCGATATTCGTCTTCGGTAGGCGCTTGCAGGTCGATCCACACCCGCCCATGCCGGTCTTTCACCGCTTTCGCCAGTTGATCGGTGGACAGGTCTGTAATAATTGAGCCGCTTTGATGGCGGTAGAGTGCGCGAATCATGGGCCTATTGTAGCCAAATCGGCGAATTTTGCAATCCTCGTTGTGGCGACTCGCCAGTCTGTTTGACATGGGCGGGCGGGGTGGGGTACATTTGAATTATCGATTACACTAGCATTGGATGGGTTATGAACAACGGTCAAGAGACGGAACTAAATCGCGCGGCGGCCAACCCAGGGTTGATCTATACACAGAGCATGTTAGCCCGAACGCTGGCCACATTCCAGGGACACCGGATCATCGCCCTGGACACGGAGAGTGACAGCCTTTTCAGTTATTATCCTAAGGTTTGTCTCATTCAGCTTTCGGTCTACGCCGACCCGGAAAACCCCGACCCCATGGCGGTCGTCGACTACCTATTGGATCCCCTGCGCCTGGATCACCTGGATGGACTGGGGGAGCTATTGGCCGATCCGGACGTAGAAGTGATCATCCACGCGGCGGAGAATGACGTCTACATCCTTCAGCGGGACTTTCATTTCACCTTCAGTCACATCTTCGACACCCAGCTTGCAGCGCGGATCTTAGGCTGGAAACAGGTGGGGCTGGCCCGTATCCTGGAGCGTGAATTCGGCCTGGTCAGCAACAAGCGCATGCAACGAACGAACTGGGGGAAACGCCCGTTGACGCCTCAGCAGATCGCGTACGCACAGATGGACACCCATTATCTCCCCGCCCTGCGCGAGATTCAGATCAAACGTCTGCAGGAGATGGGGCGCTGGGAAGAGGCCCAGGAAGCCTTTTCTATGCTGACCCGCCTCGATTACCACGCCCGCCCCAACAACGAACGCACATTTTGGAGCATGAAGGCGGCGCGCTCAGTTCCCAAAGAAGACCTGAGCGTGCTGGCTGCACTTTGGACGTGGCGGGAGGAAGAGGCCAAGCACCAGGATCGCCCTCCCTTCAAGATCGTGCGCGATGAAGCGCTGGTGCGCATCGCCGCTGAGCGTCCGGTCGATCAGAGCGCCCTAGCCAGAATCGCAGGACTGAGCGACTACCAGCTTCGCCGCTACGGCAAAGCCATCATCGCCGCCGTCGAGCAGGGCCAGAACGATCCGCCGCCCACGCCGCCCAAACATGCTCCCCGTCCCGAGCAATTGGCGGACAGACCCACATTAGCGCGTTACGACGCCCTGCGCCGCTGGCGCAGTCGCACCGCGCGCCAGCGGCGCGTCAGCACTGACATCGTTTTCAACAACGCCACCCTGTTGGCTATCGCCCAACGACAGCCCCATTCACTGGACGAACTGTTGGAAATCCCTGAAATTGGCCCCTGGAAAGCTGCGACTTATGGGCCGGACATCCTTGCGCTGGTCAATGGCAACCGCTGATCGGTTCGTCTGAAAACGGACGTAAGGCCCTTCCTGGGAATTAACGTCCCCGGCACTTGTCACGAGTTTGGCGCTGACCAGAGTGCGACTGGAAAGTGCCGGGGACATGACGTGTATTTATTTTCTTGAAGTAGCCTAAACCAGATGGACGCCATCCAGGCTAAGGTGCTTGTCGCCGAAGATGAACCATCGTCAGTCGACACGTTGGCATACAGCCTGCAGCGTCATCGAAGAGACCTGCCTAACGCACCGTCTACACCGTCACCGGCGAGTTTCACGAGATGGACGTGGATGAATTCGGGCTGATTTGGTGAGCAACAGCCGGATTCGTAAACGCCTAAGGATTGGCGGCTAAATAACTCGGTGACCTGTCCTGAAAAATAGCCACGGATTACACGGATTTGCACGGATTTTTCATTCCCCGTGGCGCTGGCGGCAGCATGAATGTCTTCCAGGAAGATGAATTCGATGACTCATTTACTTGCCGGTCCTAAGCGTCCGGGAAGGGCAGCGCGATCTCGCGGATGTCATCACCGTCGCAGATTTTGCAATTCAGCGAATAGCCGATGAATTGGGCGCGCCCCTCCGGGGTCAGCACCCAGGGCCGGTTGGTCAGGGGCGGATCGTGGCGAATGTGCTGGCCGTGTCCGCACTCCAGCACGGCCACCCAGTCTCCCACTTCGTCCTGTCGGTAGCCTACAATCTTGCGTAACATTTTCGTAACGTCCCAGATGGCTATTCTGTGGTTCCCTGCGCCTTCTCCGTGCAATCTGTGTAATCCGTGGCCTGTTTTCGAAGCAGATACGTTTAGCGCCTGACAAACAGGTCTTGCTCTTCCTCATAGAACAGCGTCAGCGACTCATCGGGCGCGATCTCGACTGTGTCGGAAAAGACCGGACGCCAGGTGACGCTGTCATCCATGAGCAGAACCTCCACATCATACGCACCGGGGGAAAGCCAGTAGCTCGCCACCCCTTCACTGGATCCCTCTTTGCGCATGCCGCGAGGGCGATAGGATTCCTCCAGCACCGGTTCGCCATCCACCAACAACTGCACCCGCACGGGGAAACGCTCGCCGCCCAACACCGTGGCCGGATCGACGTTCTCTGGAATTTTGGCGGCGATGTCCGGCGGCAGGTCTTTGGCGGCGGCGATCATGTGGCCGCTGTGACCGATGGCCAATCGAATCTGCGCCTCCTCCGGTGGGCGCGCATCGGCATTCTGGAAGGGCAGGATGGCGGAGAGAACCAACATGGCCAACAACAACGCTAGCCCAGGAAGAAAATAACGTGCGCGCGTCAACGGAGATATCTCCTCCGGCGGAGCAGACTCTCCCTTGCCCAGGGCGACGACGCTCGAAGCGTGACGGGCTTCTTCGGCCTCTTCATTCGCCGCCACCATTCGCTGCCACAGCGAGACGACCTCCTTCTGGCTGCCGGGCGCAAGGTGTAACAGGTGGGTGTTGCCGGCGCGCAGCGTGCGTCGGCGTTTCAGGCGATGGGAGACCCAGTGGGGACCCTCCCGATAGGCGCAGTCATGGATGGGGCAGGAGACCATGATCGCACCGGCCGCGCCGGCTTCGATGCTTTCCGCCGCCCAGTTGGGGTGGAGCATGCCCATGCAGGGCGTGACCGCGGTCATGACCGGCTTGGGCGAACCATCTGCGTCCAGCCAGTAACCCTGGTTGACCCGGGGCGGCAGTGCGCTTTTGATCAGTGAGAGGCCCAACTCGTCGACGTCCACGGGCGCGGCGTCGGTGAGCGGGGGCAGCGTGCCCAGGGCGTCATGGCGGTCACAGGTGTAGATAATCACCGGCGGCTGATGCGCGACCGGATCGGAATGGGCCAACGTGCGTTGCAGGTCCTGGCGCACCACGGCCGAATGCAGCCCCATCAATTCGATGGCGTCGTCAGCGCACGCGCCCACGCAGACGCCGCAGCCGGTGCACAGATTCGGCTTGACCACGGCCAGCGAACTGAAGGTGGTGTCGTCATCCCGGTGTTCCATATCGATGGCGTTGTAGGGACACTCGCGGGCGCAGAGCGCGCAGCCCGTACAATTCTGGTCGATGACGATGGCCGGCCCCATATTCTGTCCCCGCATGAGCCAAGGGAGAGAAAGCAGCAGCCCGATCAGCAGCAGGGAGCCGCCCCAGAAGAGGGGTGCCCCTAATAACGACGTCAGGGGCAGGAAGCCCATGTAGGTCCAATCGAGCTTGACCGTTTCCAGGATTCGGGTCAAATCGGCGGGCAGGCTGCTGCGAACGGGCCAGATGAGCGAGATCACAGCCAGCGCCGCTAGGGTCATGATGGTCAGCCAGCGGGGCGTCCAATAGCGGGTGCGGGCCATGCGCAGGACATGGATCAGAATCGTGATGATCAATAGCGTGGGGATAAAGACGTGCAGAAAGAGAATAATGACGAAAAAGGAGAAGGTGCGCGCCGCAGCCCCCGGATCCAAAAAGGCCAGAGCCAGGGGTCCCTTGATCAGGTGCAGCACGTACTCGATCAGCCACTGGGCCGCCTGGTCCCAAACCAGGAAATACCCCATGGTCCCCACCAGCCAGAAGATCACGACCATGACCCAGCCGCTCTCCCACGCCAGCCAACGGCTGCCCCAGAAGCGGTCGCTGAGAAACGTTTTGAGCGCGTGCAGCATGGTGACCAGAATGAGCAGGTCCGAGGCGTAGCGGTGGCTTGTGCGCACGAAGGAGCCGAGCCAACTGCTGCTGATGCCGGCCACGCTCTGGTAGGCCACGTCGCTGCCGGGACGGTAGAAGAGGGTCAGGTAGAGGCCGGTGGCGGCGATGTAGATCAGTAGCAGGATAATCAGCGGGCCAAGATAATAGAGAGGGTTATAGGGCTTTATGGGTGCGGCCGCGGTCGAGACGCGCTCGATGGCGCGCTCCAACGCGATCCAGCCTTTTTCAAAAAAACGTAATCGTTTACGGGCGGTGTAAATAGTGCGCATGCGTCACGGCTCGGATCTGGTATGAATGGGTTGGAGGGGAACGCGGATTATCGCTGATGAGAACAGATTTTCACGGATTTTTTCTGAAAAAATCCGTGAAAATCCGCGTTCCACCAATGGTCGATAAATAGTCGCCAATCCGTGTTCTACTGTTTATGAATCGACCGGATATAGGCCACGATATCCATCAACTGCTCATCGGTCAGCGTCGGATTGCCGCCCTTGGGCGGCATGGCCACACCGGTTGTGTTCGCCGGGTCCCCGGTATCGCGGCCGGTTTTGATAAACTCAACCAACTCCTCATCCGACAGACCGGCGATGAAGTCGCTGGTCGTCATGTCTTTGCCCAGCCCCTCAATGCCCTCGCCCGCCGGTCCATGGCAGGCGGAACAGGTGGCCACAAAGAGTTTCTGACCTTTCTCCGCGTCGCCCTGGCTGACGGCCCCGCCTGCCGGTGCGGCTTCAGCCGCCTGAGCCGCCTCCGCGGCAGCAGGCGTCGCTTCCGGCTTGTCTTTGCCTCCGCCACAGGCCGCCAGCACCAACATGACGACGAGTGCGACGCTGATAGCGATGATTGTTCTCTTCATGGTTTCAACTCCTTTTCGTGTTCAAATTGGAGACGCACCGGGGGACCGTGAGGTCTGTGCAACGCGCCTTCCTTATCCGCCTAATGGCGCAGTGCGCCCGCTTTGTGAACTGCTCAGCCCGCGCTCCAGGTTCGCCATCCGTTCAGCCTGCGGCTCCTCCGGGTCGGGGTCGTCTTCATCGCGCCGCGCCGGCTTCCGCCCGCCGATCTCCATCTTACGCAGCCGCAGGGCGTTGGTGGTGACGACGGCGTTGCTCAGGACCATGAGTAGGGCGGCTACGGCCGGCTGTAGCAGGCCGCTCACCGCTAACCCCAGACCGATGATGTTGTAGACAAAGGCCCAGGCCAGGTTCTGACGCACTTTGCGCATGGTCGTCTGCGAGAGCGCGAAGAGCCACGGGATCATGCGCAGGTCGTTGTTGATCAGCACGGCGTCGGCCGCGGCCCTGGCCACGTCGGCGCCGTCGCTGATGGCGATGCCCACTGCGGCCGCGGCCAAGGCAGGCCCGTCGTTGATCCCGTCCCCCACCATGGCCACGTCCGACCCCGTGTTTGTGAGCTGGTTCAACTTGTCCTCTGGCGTCTGCTCGGCATAGACTTGCACGCCCAGCAACTCCCGCCAGCGGGCGCCGGCCGCGGCGTCGTCACCGGTCAGGATGGCCACTTCGACGCCCATGAGACGCAGTTGCTCCAGCGTGGCGCGCGCTTCCGGGCGGATGGTTTCGCCCAGCCCCAGCAGCCCCAGCACCTCTCCCTGGCCGCCGGCGTAGATGACGGTCAGCCCCTGTTCCTGCCATTGCCCGGCCTGGCTTTCCAGGGCAGGAGGCAACTCCAGGCCGGCCTCTTCCATCAGGCGACGGCTGCCAACCCAGAGGGGCGCGTCCTCCACCAGCCCGCTGACGCCTCGACCCGGCAGGGCGCGAAAGTCGCGGACGTCCAGCATCGACGGTCCGACTTCGGCGACGATGGCCTCGCCCGCGGGGTGTTCGGATCGGGATTCCAGCGCGGCCACGCGTGCCAGGAAGGTCGCTTCATCGACGCCGCCACCCGTTCCATCCACGGCCACAGATTGCAGACGAATGTCCCGCTGCGACAGGGTGCCGGTTTTGTCGAAGAAAAGATGGCGCACGTTGGAGAGCGCTTCCAGCACGCCCGTGTTGCGCAGGATCACTCCTGACTCGGCGGCGCGGCCGATCCCCAGCCAGAGGGTGAGCGGCGTGGCGATCCCCAGCGCACACGGGCAGGCGATCAGCAACACCGACAGGGCGTGGACAAAGCCGGTTTCCACGCCGGAGACGAAGGACCAGAAGAGGAAAGTCAGCCCGGCCAGAACAATGGCGGTGGGGACCATGAGCGCAGCCAGCCGGTCGGCCAACCGCTCCACGGGCGCACGCTGCCAGAGGGCCTGATGCAACAGCCGCCCGATCTGCCCGGCGACCGTATCGGGGCCAACCGCAGTGGCGATCACCTCGAAGCCGCCATCCAGGTTATAGGTTCCGGCCAACGCCCGTTCGCCCACCCGTCGGGTCACCGGGTCCGGCTCGCCGGTGAGCAGGCTCTCGTCGATGTCGCCTTCGCCGACCGCGATCAAGCCGTCTATGGGGAAGCGTTCGCCGGGGCGCACCCGGATACGCGCGCCGGGTGAGATTTCATCCACCGGGATCGCCTGCTCGCCCTCGGCGGTGATGAGCGTGGCCTGGGCCGGGATGCGTTCAAAGAGACGATCCACGGCCTTCGCGCTCCGTTTCTGGGCCTGCATCTCCAGCCAGCGACCGATGGCGACCAGGAAGAGCAAAATGGCCGCGGTGTCGAAGTAGACGCGCCCGTTGCCTATGATCAGATGATAGACCGAAAGACCGAAGGCGGAAAACGCGCCCAGGGCGATGAGGGTGTGGATGTTGGGTTTGCCCTGCCACAGGCTTGCGCCCCCCGCGCGCAGGATGGGAATTCCCAAAATGATCAGCACGGGGATGGCGATCAACCCGCTCATGAGGTTGAAAAACTGCGCCAGCCATTCGGTGTCGGGCGAGGACATCCCCAGCCAGTCGCGGCCATAGATGAAGAAGCTGAAAAGCATGATGTGCATAACCAGCACGCCGGAAATCAGCAGCCGGTTCCAGTGGGCTTCCTCGTCGTCGTAGGGCGTGTCGCCGGGCAGCCAGGCCCGATAGCCCAGCCGTCGCACCCGCTTTTTCATCTGGCCTGGATCCGTCTGCGCTGGGTCATAGGTGACGCGCGCTTCCCGCTGCAGGAAGTTGACGTCGGTTTCGATGACGCCTGGCGTGCGCTGCAGGGTCTCGTCGATGAGCCAGGAGCAGGAGGGGCACCACATGCCGGCCAGGGAGAGGGTGGCCGTGTCGGCGTTCTCCAGGTCATAGCTGGCCGGCGCTTCGTTATCAGCAGGCTCATTCGCGGCCAACAGTGCGCTGACTTCGCGACAGGCGGGGCAACAGAAAGCCTGGCCGGCCTCGTCGTAGAGGGGCGCGGCCGTAGTCAACCCGCAGAGGTCGCAGACCACGGTTTGTTTCGCTTTGACCGCGGTCGTGGTCAAATTCACCATAGCATCACCTTTCCCAGGTGTGCATGTTCGACGACCCCCCACGCGGCCAGCCCCCGCAGCGCCATCTGCACGCCAAAGAAGAGAATGATGGCGGCGGTCGCCGGCCGCACCCAAGGGGCGGCCCGGCGCTGGAGCAACTGCATGCGCGGGGCCAGGGTGACGCGTACCACCAGCGGCCACGTGCCCACGCCGAAGACGGCCATGGTCAGCGCGCCTCGCTGAGCGGAGCCGGAGACCGCGGCCAGCAGCAGGGCCATCAACACCAGCCCGCAGGGGAGCAGGCCCCAGAGGAGACCCAACCCGTAGGTGGAGACGAGGCTGCGCAAGACGGCCATGAACGGATGGCCGGTCTGCGCCGGGGCTGTGGACGCTGGCGCCGAAGTGGTCATCCGACGCATGGTTCGTCCCCACCAGCCCGTCACCCGGCTCAACAACAGTTCGGGCGATGGCGCGCGCCCCAGAAAGGCGATGGCCATATAGACCGCGATCGCGGCCGCGAGCAACGCCAGCCCGCCCTGGATCGCCATGAGGCCGGGCAGTTCCGCGCCCATCTGGCCATTCATCTGGC
>JAJRVT010000182.1 GCA_024277175.1 Chloroflexota bacterium
GCACCTTTGGAATAGACGCTGAAATTGACGCCGTCCGGCGTCAACGTCGCCCCCAAGGGATAACTGGTTCCTGGCTTGTACGCTTCCGCAGGTCTGGGTTTGGGCGCAGCCATAGGTTTCGGTGCGCCCATGGGTTTGGTCACGATGCGATCGCCTCCCCATCCCAGTTCGTCTCGGCATCCAGATAGGCCACCTGCGTCGGGGTCAGGACAACGTCTACGGCCGCCAGGTTCTCATGTAGTTGATCCGCTGTGTTGGCGCCGATGATGGGCGCAGTTACGTAAGGCTTGGCCAGTTGCCAGGCCAGGGCCACCGCGGCCGGCGACGCGTCGACTTCATCCGCCACTTGGCGCACCGCGTCCAGGGCGCGCCAGCCGGCGTCGTTGAAGTACTGACGCTTGATGCGATCGGCGCGCACACTTTCCGGCAACGCATCCCGGCGGTATTTGCCGGTCAGGAAGCCGGCGGCCAGCGGGCTGTAGGGGATCACGCCGATCTCGTACGCCTCCACCACCGCCAGTAGTTCGCGTTCGAATTCCGCCCGATGAACCAGGTTGTAATGGGGCTGGATGCTGTCATAGCGGACCCAGCCATGCTTGTCGCTGACCCAGAGGGCGCGCATGAGACGCCAGGCCGGATAGTTGCTGCACCCTACATAGCGCACCTTGCCCTGTTGCACCAGCGTGTCCAGCGCGGCCATAGTCTCTTCGATGCGCGTCTCATCGTCATACCAGTGGGTCTGGTAGAGGTCGATATAGTCCGTCTGCAGACGGCGTAGACTGTCTTCACAGGCGTGAATGATGTGGACCCGGCTCAGGCCTTCTCCGTTGGGCCCGTCCCACATGGGGCCGCGGACCTTGGTGGCCAGCACGATCTCGGCCCGGTTCGTGCGCGCCCGCATCCATTTACCGATGTACTCCTCGCTGACGCCGCCCGGGTTGCCTTCCACCCAGCGGCTGTAGACATCGGCGGTGTCGATGAAATTTCCGCCGACCTCGAAGAATTCATCCATGATTTCAAAACTGTGGTTCAGATCCACCGTCCAGCCAAACTGCATCGTCCCCAGACAGAGTTCAGAAACCTTCAACCCCGTGCGGCCTAGTCGCCTATAATCCATACGTCACCAATCTCCCGATTTCCCAGTCGATCCCGAACTTCCAATCTTCAATCCTCAATTTTTAATCCCTCCCCGCGCAACACCCGCACATCTCCCTCCCGCCGGGTGACGCGTCGGGCGTCCAATTCCTCCAACACAGCCTGCGCAAATTTGCGACTGGTCTGGAAGAGGTCCCGGGTTTCAGCCAGGGTGATGGCTCCATGCTGACGTAGACGATCCTGAATTCGCGTAGCCATGGTCTCGAAGTCCTGCCGACGTAACAGCACGCCATTGCCAAGCCGGACCAGTTTGTCCTGTTCCACCAACATCTCCAGCAGCCCGTCATCGCCGCCCAGAAGCTTACGCGTCTGCCCTTCGTTGGGTGGAGAGAAGGGCGCGGCCGCGAACGCTTTCAACGTGCGCTCCACCGCTGCTTCCTGGCCCGGAGAAAGCGTCACCTCGAACCCTGCGCGCCAGATGAGCGCATCGTCGGCCTGGACTCTGTCCGCGGCCATCGCCTGTTCGACGATGGCGTTGAAGAGACGGGGCGATAGCTTGGCGCCTGCGGCCGCCGAGAGGCGGGTGCGGGCCTCCCCCCGGGGCATACCCTGGCGCAAGGACTGTTGAGCGTGAAACTCGTCCAGCAGCTTCTCCAGCGCAGTCAGGGTCTCCTCCCAGCGGGCCAGGGTGAGCAGGGCCGACGCGCCGCCCGCGTCCAGCTCCACCACCGCGTCGGCCGCGCGCAGTTCCCCATAGGCGGAGCGGGCCGCGTCCAGGTCCAGCCCACTGTGGCCAAAGAGTTCATCGCGGCTGCAGAAGGGCGTCCGCGTCAACGTCTGTAGCAGGATTTCGTCGGGCGCGCCCCGGGCCAGGGTTTCCAGCCGCTGGATCACGGCCGGGTCGAAGCGTTTCCAGCGCCGGCGGGGGTGGGGAGCCAGAACCACGCCGCCGCCCAGGGTGGCGCTGGGTGAGGGCTGGCGCAGGATATAGCGATCGCCGGCCGCGACCACCACGGGCCGCTCCAGCCGCAACTGGAGCCAGCCTTCGTCGCCGGGACCCAGCTCCTGTGCGCCCAGCAGCCGCACCCGGGCCGGCACTTCGCTGGCGCCGCTGAAAAAATCCACGGCCAGATTATGAACCATCAGCCGGGGCGCGTCGGCCAGCATGCGCACGGAGACGTCGATCAATTTGGTGCTACGTAGCGTGTCGGGCTTGACCACCACCGCGCCCCGGTGCAGTTCATCGGTTCCCACGCCGCTCAGGTTGATGGCCAGGCGGCTGCCCGGTTCGCCCCGTTCGATGGGCTGACGATGGGTTTGCAGACCGCGGATGCGTGCACTCAACCCTATAGGTAGGATCTCCACCGCATCGCCCACCGAAAAATAGCCGTCGCTCAGGGTGCCGGTGACGACGGTGCCGAACCCACTGAGGCTAAAGACGCGGTCGATGGGCAGGCGGGGACGGGCCCGGTTGCGCCGGGGCGGCAGCGCACCCAGGGTCGAAGCCAGAGCCAGCCGCAGTTCGTCCAGCCCTTCCCCGGTTTTGCCGCTGACGCGCACAATGGGCGCGTCGGCCAGGACCGTGCTCTGGAGAAGCTCCGCCAGGTCCAGTTCGATCAGGTCCAGCCACTCGGGATCGTCGATGAGGTCGACTTTGGTCAGGGCGACCACGCCATTGGGCGCGGCCAGGAGGTCGAGGATAGCCAGGTGCTCCCGGGTTTGGGGCATGACGCCCTCGTCAGCCGCCACCACCAGCAACGCGGCGTCGATCCCGCCTACGCCGGCGAGCATGTTCTTGATGAAGTCGATATGGCCAGGCACGTCGACGATGCCCACGCTTTCTATCGCGCCGGGCGGGGCGTCATCCCGAAGTAGGGGAAGGTCGATCCAGGCGAAACCCAGATCGATGGTCATGCCCCGGGCCTTCTCTTCCGCCAGCCGGTCCGGGTCGATGCCGGAGAGGGCCTGGACGAGGGTGGATTTCCCGTGGTCGACATGGCCGGCGGTGCCAATAACGCGCATGTGGGTGAGAGTCCTTCAGATAATGACGACTTTTTTAACGCAAAGGAACAACCTAACGCGAAAAGGTGCAGAGACGCCAAGGCGCAGAGGAAAAACGCTTTAGAATTCTCTGCGTTCCTCTGCGCCCTCGCGTCTCTGCGTCGAGTTTTCCCCGCTACCGGACGCCACCATTGCCTGGCCCTGATTCGCCGGAGGCGATACCCGAGGTGCGACGTTGGGTGGCGGCCTGACTGGCGTAGAGCTCAGCGTTGCGACGCTGACGCTGCCATTCCTCCTCCATGGTTCGCACCTTTTCATCTCGATCGCGTACGGATTCCTGGAGACCGTCGATCCACATCTGAGCCGCATTAAGGAAATGGTTGCTGTAGCTCTCCTGTAGTTTCCAGAGGTGCTGGATGAGAGTCTCATGGAGTTTGAGATCGTGTTGTAAAGGCGGGAAATATTCCATGATTTCGCGGTTATACTTGTCCTGTTCCGTCCACAGGTGTTCTTCCCGCAGTTCGCCCTTGCGCCGACGCTTTTCGTACTCCTCGCGGAATTCGTCCATCTCCCGGCGCATACGCTCTTCGGCCAGGCGTTGCAACTCCTGGACCTGGCTCTGTTCACGCAGGACCAGATCTTTAAATTCCTGAATCTCCTGGACAGCTCGGCGCGCGATCTCGATTTGTTGGCCAAAATTCTGGACCCGTTCGTGGGTCTGGGCGACCATGGTGCGCTGCTCTTCGATGGCCTCCTGCCAGCGGTTGATGCTCTGTTCTCGGGAAGCCATGGCGCTGCGCATTTTCTCCATGAAGTCGAGTTGCTGTTCGCGCAAGGCCTCGATCTGGGGGGGCAATTTTTCCTGTTCGGTCATGGCCTTGCGCACGTTTTCCTCCAACACAGGGATGCGCCCGGAGACGGCTTCGATGCGTTTGAAAAGTTCGACCGTCTCCTGTTGCAACTGGGCGATGCGTTTGGTGTCGCTGGTCCGCTGCTCAGCCAGGAACGGAATCTGGCGAGTGCGTTCTTCGATCTCCTTGGCCAGGCCGCCAATTTGGTTGCGTACGCCCATGATCAGTTCGCCCAGGCGTTCATCCTCCACGGCGCGCATGTTGAGCGCTTCTTCCAGGCGGGTGATGCGCGGCAACTCCCGGCGCACTTCGGTGATCTCGCGGCTGAGCATCTCCCGGTCGCTCATGCGCGCCCGTTCGACCTCGCGTTGCAACTGGCCCACGTCGTCGCCTCGCTGGTCCACCAACGCGGTGAGCTCCACCTTGGCATTCTGGATCGCGTTTTCCAACTGATTGAAGCGGGTTAGTTGGCCCTGGGTGGCGGCCAGACGTCCTTCCAACTCTTGGATGCGGCGCGCCTGTTCGACGATGTCTGCGCTTTGAGCTTCGATACGCTGCTGCAAACGGGCGATTTCAGCCCGATCGCGACGATGCTCTTCGTCCAGCCAGTTGACCATCTGGGCAAGTTGTGCAAGTTCCATGGAGCGCTCGCTTTGGGTAGAGCGTGGGCGAGTTGCAGGCTGGCCTGTTCTCCTCCACGCATTGTGTCATACGACTCGGGCGATATGCGCTGCATTATAGCATTGTTGGGGGAAAGCAACCAAACGGTTGAGGAAAATTAGAAAGCCATGCGACCATTGCGTCTTCAGTTTGAATGCCAGCGCGTGACTATAGTCACTGCATGGCGAAACGACCCGCATTATGATAACGATGAATGTGACTGCCCCGGTGGGCTTTGTAGAACGCGGATCCTGTATCTTCTCATTTGGTATCAATGGTTGAAACCTGATTCGGAGGTGCGGAGCCATGAAAAAAACTGATGAATTCAAAAAACAAAAGATCGATGAGACCCTGAAGGAACTGGGCGCAGACCCGCAACAAGGGTTGAGCGATGCGGAAGCCCAAAAAAGGCTTCAGCAATATGGCCCCAATGCCATCGATGAAAAAGTGGAGCCCCTCTGGCATCGCATTTTCCGCCGCTTTTGGGGACCCATCCCCTGGATGATCGAGGTGGCGGCCATTCTCTCCGCGGTCGTTCGCAAATGGGAAGACTTCATCATCATCGTGATCATGCTGCTGGTCAACGCCTTCCTGGATTTCTATCAGGAAGGGCGAGCCTTGAACGCGCTGAACGCGTTGAAGCAGAAGCTGGCCCAGCAGGCTATCGTCCTGCGGGACGGCGCCTTCAAGACCATTCCGGCCAAAGAACTGGTCCCGGGTGACATCGTCAAGCTTAAAATCGGCGACATCATCCCGGCGGATGTGCAGTTGCTGGACGGCGATTACATTCTGGTGGATCAGTCCGCCCTCACAGGCGAGTCGTTGCCCGTCAGTAAAAGGAGGGGCGAGCTGGCCTACTCCAACACCATCGTGAAGCAGGGGGAGATGACCGCGGTGGTGGTGAACACGGGCATGAATACCAACTTCACCCAGGTGGTCTCCCTGGTGGCCAAGGCCCAGCAGGAGGAGACCAGCCATTTCCAGAAGATGGTCATCAAGGTGGGCGATTACCTGATCATGCTGACCATCGTCCTGGTGCTCATCATCCTATTGGCGGGTTTTTTCCGCCAGCAGGATTTCCTGGAGTTGGCCCGCTATGCACTGGTGTTGACAGTGGCCGCCATTCCTGTGGCCATGCCCGCGGTGCTCTCGGTGGTGATGGCCGTGGGCGCGCTGAACCTGGCCAAGAAACAGGCCATCGTCAGCCGGCTGGTGGCCATCGAAGAACTGGCCGGGGTGGATGTGTTGTGCAGCGACAAGACGGGCACCCTCACCCAGAACAAATTGGAGGTCATCGACCCCACCGTTTTCAGCGGGCACACCGAACAGGAATTGCTGCTCATGGGCGTGCTGGCCTCGAAGTTGGAGAATCAGGATCCCATCGAACTGGCCATTTTCCATTACATGACGGAAAAGCACCCTGATACGAAGTGGAAGGAGTATCACCAGACGCACTTCACGCCCTTCGATCCCGTCCACAAACGCACGGAGGCCGAGATCGAGAAAGACGGGAAGCGTTTCGTCGTCATCAAGGGCGCGCCTCAGGTTGTCATGGAGATGGCCCAATTGTCCGATGACGAACGGGGAAAGATCGAGAAAATCGTGGACTTGCTCGCCGGGAACGGCTATCGCACCATCGCGGTGGCCCGCAAGGATGGCGACAAAGTTGACATCATCGGCCTGATTCCTTTGCTGGATCCGCCCCGCCCTGATTCCAAAGCGGTCATCGAGGATCTGCGGCAGCATGGCGTGAGCGTGAAGATGATCACGGGCGACAATATCGCCATCGCCAGGGAGATCGGCCGCACCCTGGGTCTCACAGGGCCGTCCATGCGCGCCAAGGAGTTGCGTAGCAGCCAGGACGAAGGCCTTATCCTGCTCACGTCCATCGTGGCCAAGGCCCTCTTCGAAAAGTTCAACCCGCAGGCGGACGAAGCCACCGTCGAGAAGTTCGCCCGCGACGTGGTGCAGAAAGTCGAGGCGGAATTCGACACCAGTGATCTGAGCAAGGGCATGGTGAGCGCCCACGAGTCGGATATCATCGCAAAGATCGAACAAACCGACATCTTCGCCGAGGTTGCGCCCGAAGACAAGTTCCTGATCGTCCGCTCGCTGCAAAAGAGCAACCACATCGTCGCCATGACCGGCGATGGCGTGAACGACGCCCCTGCGCTGAAGAAGGCCGACTGCGGCATCGCCGTTTCCAACGCCACCGACGCCGCCCGCTCTGCGGCGGACATCATCCTCACCTCGCCCGGTCTGGGCGTGATCAACGACGCCACCAAACTCGCGCGCACCATTTTCGAGCGCATGAGGAGCTACACCATCTTCCGCGTGGCCGAGACCCTGCGCGTCATCTTCTTCATGACCCTGAGTATCGTGGTCTTCAATTTCTACCCTGTCACCGCCTTGATGATCATCATTCTGGCCTTGCTCAATGATATTCCCATCATGACCATCGCCTATGACAACACCAAGGTGGACAAGAAGCCGGTGCGGTGGAATATGCGCGAGATGCTGACCATCTCCACGGTGCTGGGCATCGCCGGCGTGATTTCATCCTTCCTGCTCTTCTTTATCCTGGAGCAACGCAACTTCTCAGAGGCCATGATCCAGTCCCTGATGTTCGCCAAACTCGTGATCGCGGGGCACGGCACCATCTACAACACCCGTATCGATGACTGGTTCTGGAAAAAGCCTTACCCTTCCTGGACGCTCTTCGGGGCTACGTTCAGCACCCGGGTGATCGGCACCATCATCGCCGTGTATGGCTTTTCACTGATGACGCCCATCGGTTGGAAGCTGGCGCTGCTCATCTGGGCCTATGCGCTGAGCTGGTTCGTCTTCAACGATGTGGTGAAGATGGCCGCGTATCGCTGGCTACGCAGTAGCCGGGGCAAGGCCTATCTGGCCAGCAAGACGACCATCGGGGCGCTGGAAAAGTTGGTGTAAAGCGGCGTCAGGCGTTTTCAGCCAACGCGATCGCACCCAGAACGCCGGCGCGGCTCCCCAGGCCGGGCGGGACGATGTATTCGTCGATCCGCTCCAGGATCTCGGGCGTTTGCAGATAGCCGTTGAGCAGGGTCTGGACGTTAGTTCGCACCATGGGGAAAAGCTGACGCTGATCCATGATGCCGCCACCCAGGACCAGCCGTTGGGGTGAAAGCACGGTGATGATGTTGACCAGCCCCAACGCCAGGTAGTGGGCTTCCAGCGCCCAGGCGGGATGGTCCGGCGGCAGGGTGCGGGGATCGACGCCCCAGCGCGCGGCGATGGCCGGCCCGCAGACCAGTCCCTCGAAGCAGTCGCCGTGGAAGGGGCAATGGCCCGGATAAGGGTCGGCGTCGAAATCGTGGGGAAGGCGCATGTGTCCCATCTCCGGGTGCATCATGCCGTGGAGCAGCTTGCCGTTGACCATGGCCCCGCCGCCCAGCCCCGTGCCCACCGTCAGGTAGACGAATGTGTCCAGCCCCCGGGCCGCGCCCCAGCGTTGTTCGCCCAGGGCCGCGCCGTTGACGTCGGTGTCAAAGCCGATAGGGACGTTCAGCGCCCGTCGCAGGGGACCGGCCAGATCGGTCTGTCCCCACCCCGGCTTGGGCGTGGTGGTGATATAGCCCCAGGTGGGCGAGGTCGGGTCCGGGTCCACCGGGCCGAAGGAGGCGATGCCCACAGCGGTCAGCGGCTCCCGCGCGTGGTGGGTGCGGAAGAAGTCCACCGCCTGGCCGATGGTTTCTTCTGGCGTAGTGGTGGGAAAGCGGATTTCATCGCGGATGTCATCAGGTCCGCCGCCCACCGCGCAGACGAACTTGGTGCCACCCGCTTCGATACCGCCGTAGAGGGTCATGGGTTTCCTCCTGATAGAACAAATTGAAGATTGAAGATTAAAAATTGGAGGTCCGGGAGAGTAGAGATTTGGGGGAGATTGAGAGATTGGGGGTTGTCGTTCTCGATTGCAGGCAGGCGACGAAGCACCAGAAATCCCGCCATCCAATCCTCAATCCTCAATTTCCCAATCTTTTCACTCCCCGGCAAGCCACGCTTCCAGTGCGGGGCGGGTCAGGCTCCAGTTTTCGTGCACCAGACCCGCCATGCCCAACGCTTTGGCTGCGTCCACATTTGCAGCCATGTCATCGATGAAGAGAGTCTGGGCCGGCGGCAGGTCCAGGAGTTCCAGGGCCAGCAAAAAGATGGCGGGGTCCGGTTTGACCAGATGCACCTCATTGCTCATCATCACCAGGTCGAACTGCTTGAGCGCGGCCACATGCTCGTCCAGCCAGCGCACATGGAGCTCATTGGTGTTGCTGATCACGGCGGCGGTGGCGTCGGACCGCTCCTGCAAGGAGAGGGCGTACTCCAGGGCTGCGGGATCGGGCGTCATGCCAGAGCAGAAGGCGGTGAAGAAGCGATCAAAATCGCGAGTGGCTCCCGCGCGCTGCACCAGCAGGTCATGCAATTCGTCCCCGCTCATGTCGCCCACCTCCAGCGCGTGGCCGATCTCATGGGCGATGGCCCACAGGTCATCCACCGTGGCGGCGCTCACCTTGGCCAGGGCTTCCATGGTGCGCCGGTGATCGTAGGCGACAAGCACATTTCCCAGATCGAAGATAACGGCTTTCAAATATTGTCCCCTATCCCAGCTTTATGTTTATCTGAAAAGTAGAAACTCGACCATAGTGGTCGAGTCAGGGTCTTGAAACAGGCGTCGGATGGTTGCCGGCGAAGCAGATCGACAGACCTTCATCCCCCAGATACGAGGGATAGGAGCACCCAGACGAAGCCGATACTGCTGGCGACGCCGATTGCAAGCGCAATGAAAAAAAGCCGGCTATAGCCGCTTTTGCGCCGTTGGGGAGGGGGGACGACGCTCGACGACTGGACGCCGCGAGCTTGATGTTGATCAAAGGACGGACTGAACGCCCGGCGACTCGCCTGCGTGGCTTGTGGGGACATAGGCTTTGAATCCAGATAATGACTGTGTGATTAGTTCAATGATTAAGACGCTACCGCGACCACTCAAAAAAGCAGGAGCGCAGAGGTCCACCAGGGAAGGTGCAGAGGACTGCAGAGATTTGTCGAGGGATTTTGCAGCGCTTTTCCCTGAAATTATGATGATGCGTGTGTAAATCAAACATCTGGTGAAGAGGTGATATTCCCTCACCAGTCCTCTTCGCTCGGATCGTAGAGTTCGAATTCATCCTCCAGATCCGGTTCGTCGTCTAGGTCGTCGTCAAACAATTCCATCTCGACCGGACCGCTGTCGTAGAGACTTTCATCCAGCTCATCATCGTTGAGCGCTTCGTCCACGTCCCAATCGAGTTCGTCATCCAATGCGTCGTCCAGAACACCGTCCTCGATCTCTTCGTAGTTCATACAGGCGAGCGTCAACGGATCCAATTCAATTTCATCTGACTCACACCAGCCATCTTTCCAAAACAGGCAGACATGTTTTGGGCAACGTACGCGGGTCATACTTGACTCGTTTCAAAGTCCACGGATTATTCGTTTAATAACCATGGTTTGACAGACACGACTAATGCTGGTTGTTGAAGGCGCGCCGCCAATGGAATCATCGGACTGTAAAGCTACGTTCGTCTTACGAGTATATCACAGTTCCCCGTGATCTATCGGGCGATATCTATACTCAAACCTTAAAATTTCAAACCCAAAGACGGCCCGGAACTGGCCACTGAGCGGGTATGAAACTTTTGACGTCGGCCTGCGTATTGTACATAGCAGGGTGGAAAAGAGGGGTCCGGTGTAAGTGGATCCGATCGCCCTTGACGGCAAAAAAAGTCTGTATGGCGTAAATCCATGCGACGTCAAAAATATGAAGGAGAAGCATTCACATGAGTCTATTGGGCAACATCATCTGGCTGATCTTCGGCGGCTTGATCGCCGGTTTAGGCTATATCGTCGGCGGCCTGCTGCTCTGTTTGACTATCATTGGCATTCCTTTCGGCTTACAGTCGATCAAACTGGGCGTGGCTACGTTCACGCCCTTTGGCAAGGAAATTGTGGAGACGGAAAACGCCAACAGCACGCTGCGGGTGATTTTCAATGTGCTGTGGCTGCTGGTCTTCGGCTGGGGCATCGCCCTGGCGCATCTGACCAGCGCTGTGCTCTTGGCCATCACCATTATCGGCATTCCGTTCGCCAAGCAGCACATCAAGCTGATCCCCATCGCCCTCTTCCCCTTCGGCCGTACGCTACAGGCGTCAGGCCCGCGGGCGCCAGCCACTTCGACCGGAATGGGCGCTGCGGCGATGAATGTATAAACCCATAGATTGAGCGCTGAACGGGGCGGGCCGATTTCTCGGATGGGAAATCGGCCCGCCCTTTTTTTTGTCGCCCCCCCGTCCCCAATCCTGGGGGAGAGTCTGGCAGGGCAGAGCAAAGCGTTCCCCCAAGTTTGGGGGTAGGGGGCGAGCTAAGCGTCATCATCAAAACAGCCGGTTCAGTGCGGATATGTTATGATAGAGATCTGAAATCACAGACCCATTCTGTAAACGGTTGGCATTGGCTATGAACTCGTTTAACGCGGTGCGACGACGTCTGCTGCGCATCCCCCTCTTCTATAAGATCCTGGTGGCCAATTCGGCCCTTGTCGCCATCGGCGCGGTGGCGGGCACCTTTATCACAGCCTGGCATGTGACTCGCGCATCCGACGAATATCATATTCAGTTGATTGTGTTCTTCGGCGCGTCGGGCATCCTCATCAGTTTCCTGATCAATAACTGGGTGCTTCATCGCGCACTGGAGCCGCTGGACCGACTGCAGGATGCGGTGGATGAAGTGCGGGCCGGCCATGCCAACGTGCGCGTCGAACTGGGCGATAATTCCGACGAACGCTTCGACCGCCTGGCAGAGACATTCAACCAGATGCTGGATCAACTGGAGCACAGCGCTCAGCAGCTCAAACACGTCTCCGGGCGCATCATCCAGGCCCAGGAGGAGGAGCGCCAGCGCCTGGCCCGGGAGTTGCACGATGAGGCGGCTCAGGCCCTCACTTCCCTGCTGGTCCACCTGCGCCTGTTGGAGCGGGCCAAGACCCCCGAAGAGGCCCAGGCCCGGGTCAAGGAACTGCGCGATCTCACCGCCCAGGCCCTGGAGGAGGTGCGGCGGGTGGCCCTGGACCTGCGCCCCACCATCCTGGACGACCTGGGGCTGGGGCCGGCCCTGGAATGGCGGGTGGACGAGTTCAACAAAGCCCCGGACGTCCACGCCACCATCGAGGTCCGCGGCCTGGAGCGACGGCTGCCCCGCAACGTGGAGCTGGTGTTCTACCGGGTGGGCCAGGAGTCCCTGAGCAACGTGACCCGCCACGCGTACGCCACCCAGGTGCGCGTGGCGCTCTGGCAGGAGGGAGAGTGGGTGACCATCGAAATCAGTGACAACGGGCGCGGCTTCGACCGTGATCAGGCCTGCGAAGGGCCACGCGGGCTGGGGCTGGTGGGCATGCGCGAGCGGCTGGCCATGATCGGCGGCGAGCTGATCGTCGACTCTACGCCGGGCGAGGGCACGCGCATCGTCGCCCGCGCGCCGGTGCAGCCGGAGCCGGCCCCGGACCTGGCTGCGGAATTGATTCCCCCGCCCACAGACGAACTGGAGGCTATCCTTGGCTGAGAAAAAAATCCGCGTCCTGCTGGTGGACGATCACATGGTCGTGCGTATCGGCGTCAAGGCCCTCATCGACAGCGAGCCGGACATGGAGGTGGTGGGCGAGGCCGCCAACGGCGTGGAGGCCATCCAGCAAGCTAAACAACTGCGACCGGACGTGATCGTCATGGACATCTCCATGCCGGAGATGGACGGCCTGGAGGCGACCCGTCGCATCCGCGCCGAGGTCCCCGAAAGCAGGGTGCTGATCCTGACCGTCCACGCGCAGGAGAAGTATCTCTTTCCCGTGCTCAAGGCTGGGGGTGCGGGCTACGTGCTCAAGTCCACCGTGGACACCGAACTCTTCGACGCCATCCGCACCGTGGCCCAAGGGGGCGCGTTCCTCTATCCTTCGGCCACGCACATGCTCCTGGAAGATTATCTCAACCAGATGCACAACGGCCCCCTCCAGGACGCGTACGAAACCCTGAGTGAGCGGGAGCGGGAGGTGCTCAAGCTGCTGGCGTTAGGTCACACCGCGAGTGAGGCCGCGGACCAGCTCGCGCTCAGCCCCAAGACGGTGGAGACCTACCGCACCCGCATCATGCAGAAGCTCAACCTCCACAGCCGGGCCGATCTGGTCAAGTACGCGCTGGCCCGGGGGCTGTTGACGGAATATACGTGACAGGATGACAAGATGACAGGGTGACCGTAGGCGCGGCTTGCAGCCGCACAATCCCCTTCTTCCAACGCTATCTCGACCAGGTCATCCTGCTGTCGCACCACCCTGTTCATCCTGTCATCCTCACCTTGTCAGGATTTTTCCCTTCAAACTATCAAACTTTTCCCGATATACAACCGACGCTTCCTCTGCTATCCTGTTTGTGACGAATATCACGAATGCTGAGGAGAGAGTAAGAGATTGATGAGATTGGAGATTCGGTTCGCCCGAAGAACCCTGCATCTCCAATCTCCCAATCTCCAATCTCATCCCCCAAGGAAAGGAGGCGACAATGGAGATTCGACTGCTCTTCGCAACCTCGGACGGTGAATCCCTGCTCCTCCTCAAGTCATTGCTGGAGCGCACCCAATCGCTGACCTGTTTCGGCGTGCGTATGTGCGCGGTGACCACCCGCGAGGCCTTGCTGGCGCGCGTGGATGCGGACGAGGATGACGTGATCCTGCTGGACTGGCCCATGGCCGGCTCTCGGACGCCCGATCTTGTGCGGGAGATCCTGGGGCGTAACCCCCAGACCCGGGTGGTGGCCCTGCTGCCCATGAACTATCGCCAGTATCGCCAGCGGCTCTGGGACGCGGGCGCCTGCAACAGCATCCCCAAGGAGTACATGGACCAGGAATGGCTCTCCAGCATCCTCTGCGTGATGCACCGGGCCATGGAGCGGGAAGCCCGCCTGCGGGCCCAATATGAGGGCAGGCCCTACGAGGCTGAGAGCACAAAATGCCGCCTTGCCCAGGCTCCTCTTTCGGCCGGTGGCTTCGATGCAGAAAACAGTCAGGAATCAAGAAAAAATTCGTGAAAATCCGCCCAATCCGCGTCATCCGCGTTCTATTGAAACAAGTGACAATGCGAGGTCAGACCTATGGCTAGAGTAAAACTCCAAATCACTCGAAGAGCGTTTATGAAGTCGGCCCTGGCCGGCGGCGGGGGACTGGCCATGGCCGGACTCGGAGCCGGCGCAGGCCTGGCCGCGCCGCCGGCGCGCATCATCGACGGCGAGCCGGGCTGGTTCTACCGGGGCGAGATCAAGCGCACCTACAACTACTGCGACATGTGCCCCTGGCGCTGCGGCGTCATCGTGGAAAGCGTGAACGGCCAGGTCTACAAGATCGACGGCAACCCGGCCGACCCCAAGAGCCGGGGCATGCTCTGCGCGCGGGGGCAGGGCGGCGTCTCCTTCATGTATGACCCGGACCGCCTGCAAGCGCCCATGGTGCGCACGGGCGAGCGGGGCGAAGGCAAGTTCCAGGAGGTCACCTGGACCGAGGCCCTGGACCAGGCCGCGGAGAAGATTCAGGCCATCGCCGACGAGTATGGCCCGGAGTCTATCGCTATCTTCGGCCACACCTCGGGCGACTTCTGGTTAACCGACTACTTCGCCCAGGCCTTCGGCACGCCCAACGCGGCCAAGCCCTCGGCCTCCCTCTGCACCAGCCCCCGGGAAGAGGCCTCCACCCTGACCTTCGGCCTGCCCGTGGGCGGCCATGAGCCGGTGGACTGGGACTACCTCAAGTGCCTGACCCTCATCGGCAGCCACATCGGCGAGGACTCCCGCAACACCCTCATGCAGGATTACACCAACGCCTGGGCCAGAGGCGCCAAGGTGATCGTGGTGGACCCGCGCATGTCCACCGTGGCCTCCAAGGCCGACTACTGGCTGCCCATCAAGCCGGGCACGGACACGGCCCTGTTGCTGGCGTGGATGAACGTGATCATCAACGAAAACCGCTATGACGCTGAGTACGTGGCCGAGTGGACCGAGGGCTTCGAGGCGTTGAAAGCCCACGTCCAAGCGTTCACGCCCGAATGGGCCGCGGGGATTACCGAACTGCCGGCGGAACTCATCGCCGAGACGGCCCGGGTCATGGCCGACAACGCTCCCCAGGCCGTGATCATGCCGGGACGCCACACCACTTGGTATGGCAACGACACCCAGCGCATGCGGGCCGAGTATCTCATCAACAGCCTGCTGGGCGCGTATGGCCGCCAGGGTGGTTTCTATTTCAACAAGTCTCCTTATATCGAAAGCTATCCCCATCCTCCCTTCCTGGTCAAGGGCACGTCGGGCGGCTGCTCGGCCGGCCCGTCCGAGGATGTGGCCAACGCACCCCTGCCCGCGGGTCCCACGGGCAAGCACCGGGCCGACGGCGTGCGCGAGGACTTCCTGCGCGGGGCCACGGCCATGCAGGAGTTGATCGACCCCATGATCAGCGGCGAGCCGTACCCCATCAAGGGGCTGATCGTCTACGGCGTCAACCTGCTCAACTCCATTCCGGACACCGAGCGCACCAAGGAAGCTCTGAAGAAGCTGGACTTCGTGCTGGTTATCGATGTGCTGCCCCAGGAGCACGTGGCCTGGGCCGACATCGTCCTGCCGGAGGCCACCTACCTGGAGCGCTACGACGAACTCTGGACCGTGGCCCACAAGACGCCCTATATCGCCATGCGTGAGCCGGCCGTGGAGCCCCTCTACGACACCAAGCCGGCCTGGTGGATGGCCCGGGAGCTGGGCCTGCGGCTGGACATGGACAAGTACTTCAAGTGGCAGGACATCGAGGAGTATCTCAACACCCGACTCATGTCCGTCGGCTCCAGCCTGGACAAGATGCGCGAGCAGAACGGCGTCATCATCCAGAAGGGCAAGCCCTATTTCGAGGACTACGGCAACAAATCGCCCTTCCACACCAAGTCCAAGAAGATCGAGCTCTTCGCCCATGAGTTGGAACTGGCCGGACTGGGCGGGCTGCCGGTCTATGAAGAGATCGAGCAGCCGCCGGACGGCTACATGCGCCTGCTCTACGGACGGCACCCAGTCCACACCTTCGCCAAGACCCAGAACACGCCCGTGCTTCACGCCCTCTACCCGGAGAACGAAGTCTGGATCAACGAAGACCTGGCTGCGGCGCAGGGGTTCAAGGACGGCGACATGGTCTGGCTGGAGAACCAGGACGGCGCCCGCAGCGGGCCGGTCAGGGTGAAAGCCACCCAGCGCATCCGCAAGGACGCGGTCTATCTGGTCCACGGCTTTGGCCAGAACGCGCCGGGGCTGAGCCGGGCCAACGGCAAGGGGGCCAGCGACACCAAGTTGGAGACGCGCTATGCGCTCGATCCCATCAGCGGCGGGGCGGGGATGCGCGTCAACTTCGTACATCTCGTGAAAGAGGCGTGACGTGACTGACTATGCATTCCTGCTGGACTTGGGTCGCTGCATCGGCTGTGAGGCCTGCGTCGCGGCCTGCAAGACCGGCAATGAACTGCCCACAGATTTGCAGTTCATCCAAATTTCAGAGAAAAGCACGGGAACTTTCCCGGATGTCACCAGTCTGGTGCTGAATCATCGCTGTTTCCACTGCACCAATGCAGCCTGTGTGGAGGTCTGCCCCACGGGTGCGCTCTACAAGGAGGACGGCCTGACCCGGCTCAACCGGGAGGCGTGCAGCGGCTGCTCCTATTGCGTGGACGCCTGCCCCTTCGGCGTGCCCCAGATCTACGACGGCTTCTCCAGCAAGTGCGACGGCTGCGCCGAGGTGGTGAAGGCAGGCGGCACGCCCTGGTGCGTCAAAACCTGCCCCAATCACGCCCTCATGTACGACACCCGGGAGAATATCCTGGCCGCGGCCCAGAACCGGCTGGAGGCGCTCAAGGGCCGCTATCCCGACGCCCGCATCTACGGCGAGACTGAAGCCGGCGGCCTGGGCATGATCGTGGTCATGCCCGACAAACCCGAAGCCTTCGATCTGCCGGAGAACCCGGAGCCCGCCTTCGTCATCAAGGCCTGGCAGGATCTGGTGCAGCCGGTCAGCGCAGCCCTCACCGGCCTGAGCATTGTGGTCACCGGCGCACTGGCCATCATCGCCCGCCGCAACCACATGCAAGAGTTGGCCCGCTTCGAAGAAGATCTGGCCCAGAGAGAGGTCGCCGAAGCCACAGCCGGCGACAGTAGTCAAGAGACGACCGCCGAGAAGGAGGAGGTTTAGTCATGACCACCCAGACCCAAACGATGGAACATGCACATCATCGAAAGGTGTTGCGCTATAGCGTTGGCCCTCGAATCGTTCACTGGATGATGGCCCTCTCCTTCCTGCTGCTGCTGTTCACGGGAATGGTCATCTTCCTGCCCTTCCTCTCTCACTATGCATCAGGCGGGAATTCCCGACTACTGCACCGGATTGGGGCGGTGATTTACATGTCTATCCCCGTCATCTACCTGTTCGTGGACCGGAAGGCCCTCAAGGAATTGCTCTGGGACTCGTTCCACTACGATCGAGACGACATGAAGTGGCTGGCCCACGTCTACCGGTACTTCATGGGGCACGCTGCGGAGATGCCCCCCCAGGGACGGCTCAACGCAGGCCAGAAGCTGCACCATGCGGGCGTGGTCATTTTTTCGGCCTTCATCGTCATCTCCGGGCTGATTCTCTGGTTTGGCAAGGGCTACATGGGACCGATCAACCTGGGCATCGCCGCCATCTTCCATGACGTCTCTATGCTGGTGCTGACCGTGCTGCTGGTGGGCCATCTCTACTTCACCTTCGTCTACAAGGCGCTGTCGGGCATGACCAGCGGCTACATCGAGGAAGAGGACGCGCTGCTGGAGCATCCCAAGTGGGTGGAGGAGTTGCCGGCGGAAGAGCCATGGGTGGTGGAGGAAGCGTGAGGAAATTGTCAATCGTTAATTGTCAATGGTCAATGGCTGGTGAGCGACAGTCGTTGGTCGTTGGTCGATAGTCGTTGGTCAATGAGTGTAAGTCGATATGTTACATCCCGTCGAACCACACAAGAAGTGAGGAGAAAGATGTCAAAGCGAATCCATATTTTGCTAACCATTCTGATGGTCGCCATGCTGGCATTGAGCGCCTGTGGCGGCAAGAGTAAAGAAGCCGAGCCACCCGCTCAGGAGGCCGCGCCCCTGGCCCAGGAGGCTGCCCCCACCGAAGCCCCGGCTGTCGAGGAAGCCGCGCCCACCGAGGCCCCCGCGGCGGAAGAAGCCCCGGCCGCCAAAGAGGCCGCGCCGGCCGAAGAAGCTGCGGTCGATCCGGTCATCGCCGGCTTCGACGAGTATCTGAGCAACATCCCCGAAGGCTACATGGTCGTCAAGACCGCGGAAGACGTTCAGGAGGCCATGGACAATGGCGCGCTCATGATCGACGTGCGCGAGCCAGACGAATACGCCGAGGGCCACATTCCGGGCGCCATCAATATCCCCTTGCGCACCCTGGCCCAGAATCTGGACAAGGTCCCCACAGATCGGCCTGTGATCCTCTATTGCTCCTCTGGACACCGGGCCGGTATGGGGCTGGGATCGTTGGCCGCCCTGGGCTATAGCAATGCCCGCTCCTATCACGCCAGTTGGAAGGGGTGGACCGCGGCCGATGGCGAAGTCAGCACCGAAGCCGTGGAAGGTGAGACCTACAAAGTTCCCGATATCGACGCCGACATGCTGGCGGCTGTGGACGATTTCCTGAGCAATATTCCCGATGGCTGGCTGGTCGTCAAGACCGCGGACGATGTCCAGGAAGCCGTGGACAACGGCGCTGCGCTGGTGGACGTGCGCACGCCCGACGAGTACGCGGAGGGCTACATCCTGGATGCGACCAACGTGCCCCTGCGCACCCTGGCCAAGAACCTGGATGAGATCCCCGCCGATCAGCCGGTCATCGTCTACTGCGGCAGCGGCCATCGCGCGGCCATGGCCACTGCGGCCCTGCAAACCATGGGCCGGACCAATGTGAAGGCCTACCCAGCCTCCTACCAGGGATGGGTGGCGGCCCACGAGGAGGCCGGCGAGGCTGAACCTGTCACCGCGACCGAAGCGGTCACCGCGACTGAGGAAATGACGGCGACTGAAGAGGTCACGACGACCGAAGGCGTTCCCGCCGAAGTCGAAGAGGCCATGGAGTCCGGCTTCAGCGTGACCGCTGCGGTGGATGAGTTCTTCAGCAACATCCCCGAAGGTTACCAGGCCGTAGGCGATATCGACGTCTTCAAGGACATGATGGAGAACGGCAACATTTATCTGGTGGACGTACGCACGCCTGACGAGTACGCCGAAGGTCACATCCCCGGCGCGGTCAACGTGCCCCTGCTTACCATCGCCGACAACCTGGACAAGATCCCCATCGACCAGCCGGTCATGCTCTACTGCTCCTCCGGCCACCGTGCGGCCATGTCCCTGGCGTCGTTGGACATGCTGGGCTACACCAATGTCAAGTCGTTCCCGCCTGGATGGAAGGGCTGGAGCGCGGCCGAGGAAGAGGTCAGCACTGATGTGGTCGAGCCGGGCGAATTCGACATGCCCGAGGTCAACCCTGAGATGTTGGCGGCCGTGGCTGAGTTCCTGACCAACATCCCTGAAGGCTACTACGCCATCGGCACTGCCGAGAAATTGCAGGGCGCCATGGACGCCGGCGCGGAACTGATCGACGTGCGCCAGCCTGAGGAGTATGCCGAGGGCGCGATCGATGATGCGATCAACATCCCCATCCGCGAGCTGGGCAAGCACCTGGACGAGATCCCCGCGGACAAGACCGTGGTGGTCTACTGCGGCACCGGCCACCGTGCGGCCATGTCCCTGGCCGGGCTACAGGTCGCGGGGCTGACCAACGTGCGCAGCTTCCCGCCCTCCTACAAGGGGTGGGTGGCCGCCAACGAGTAGCATCACGTTCGTAGTGTGCGCTTTAGCGCAGGTCCTGACGACCACTGCGCTAAAGCGCATACTACGAACTTAAACACCCTGTGTGTTCCTCCTTTTCTCGATGGCCGGGATGGCGGCGGAGAACGTCGTCATCCCGGCCATTTATTTTTAGCGAGGCTTATCACCAGTGATGGTATTGCTCCGGCGACTTTCCTTTACGTTCCCCGATCTGATATCCCCCCACGTCCGGATCAGGTGGATCGATGCGCTCCAACAATACATCGAATTTCCAGTCATCGCCGAAATCGTAGTGGTAAAGCATCTGAGCGCCGGGTTGCAGAGGCAGGTCCCCAATACGCACCTCGGAGGTGTGTGGTCCCTCATCCATGTAGGGATGGAACGCCTCTTTTGACAGGCCAAAACGCGTCTTGTAGCGGAAGAGGTAGAGATGGTCGTGGTCGAACCCATAGGCCTCCAGGATGGCGTCGCTCAGATCATCCAGCGTCTCCTTGGCGGGAATCGCGATCCGTCGCCAAAGATTCTTTCTTAGCGAGACCTTGAAGACAAAGATTCCATCCTGAAAGTCCTCGCCCGTCAGTTGCAACGTGCGTCGCCAATCCGGGCGATAGGGTTGAATGATCGGTTGCAGGCGGCCGGATGAGCCGTCTGGAAATTGCTCAAGATCGAACCAGATATCGTCCCAGTGCTCCGCCAGTGATGCAAAGAGAACCGCGTGCAGCGCCTCACCCCATTCTGTGGGACGGACGTCGGCAATCCGCCAGCCTTTCCCGGGTTCCGCGGACGCATCATCCACCATGACCAATCCGAACAGTTCCATCAAGGCCAGATTACGGTGGCCGGGCCGGTAACGAGTTCGTTCAATCCACTTTTCTGTATCTCGATTCCGCCACTCGAATTGCCGGAAGAACTCGGACCACATGAGCAAGGGGTTGTTGAAGAGGAACGCCCCTGCTCGTTCGCCGACGATCTCTGGATCGCCGCGCAACAGCCAGCTTTCCAGTAGCGTGAAATAGCGTTCGGTTGGGTTCAGATCGCGCCACGAATTGACGGCATCCGGGTCGACGATGAGCACGGGTTTCCGGCCGGTCGTGTCCACCCGGGTCAGGCCCGAGGCGCGTAGAAGAAGGAAAAGGCCATCGATATGGGGAAAGGACTTCTGCTTTGGCCGCGTGAAGCCATGCTCGATGCGACGGGAAAGCCGTTCATTCAGAGAGAGCACCGTCTTCGATGGTAATAGATGTGTTTTGGTCAAGGCGGGCGACTCTTCAGCAACAAAGTCCAGCATTATCTAAAAGTCGTGCAAGATCAAGCCAGGCGTTTCGTCTGTAATTGGGGTGGCGTCAAGCGTCTTTTTCTGGGCGGAAGTGATAGGAGGGTGAGACATGGAGTTGCTCCTTTCTATTTCTCACAACGGCCAAATCACCGGAATCAACAAACTCGCCAACAGCCACATGATCAGCGACAACGGCACGCCGATGCGCAGAAAATCGCGGATGGTGTAGCCGCCCGGCCCCATGACGATGGCATTGGTCTGGTAGCCCATGGGCGTCATGAAACTGGCGCTGGCCGCGAAGGCCACGGCCATGAGCAACGGCTTGGGGTCCACGCCCAGGGTGACGGAGAGGTTGAGGGCAATGGGGACCAGGAGCACGGCCACCGCGTTGTTGGACAGGATCTGGGTCAGCAGGTTGGTCAGCAGGTAAAAGATGGATAGGAAGATCACCGGCGGCGCGTGGCCCAGACCGCGCACCAGGCCATCCACCATTAATTGGGCCAGGCCGGTGTTCTCCATGGCCAGCCCCAGGGGAATGGTGCCGGCCAGCAGGAAGATGGTGCCGGCGTCCACCGCGCGCAGGGCCTCGTCGGTGCGCAGACATTTGGTCAGGATCATGAGCGCGGCCCCGGCCAGGGCCAGAATGACGATGGGAATGTCGGTCAGGGCCGCGAGCAACACCACGCCCAGCATGATGAAGAGGGCCACCCGATTCTTGGTCGTGCGCAGGATGGCCGCGTCCGCGCCCTCCACCAACATAAACGCACCCCGTTCGGCGGCGAGGCGCAGATCCTCGGGCCGCCCCTGGAGCAGAAGCACGTCGCCGGCCGCCAGCCGGGTCTCGCGCAGGCCGGAAACCATCTGTCTGCCCCGATGCTGTAGCCCCATGATCTTGACGCCGTAGAGGCTGTTCAGATCCAGATCGCCGATGCGACGACGGCGATAGCTGGAGGAAGGCAGGACCACCGCCTCCACCACCTTGTGCTCCACATCGCCCATGGGCATGCGCTCCCCGTCCTCCAGCACGGACATCAACTCCAGGCCGTTGTTCTCGGCGAAGAGGGTGATCTGTTTGGGCGTGCCCGCCACGGTGAGCACGTCCCCCACCTGTAACGTCAACTTTTGCGCTTCCTCGGCGCGATAGGCCTTGGGCACGCGGATCACCTGGAGCAACTCGATGGCGTCCTTCTCGCCGCCGGGCGAGGCCTGCTGCCGCTGGGGATTGGCGATGCGACGGTGCTGTCGTCCCGTCTGCGAAGGGACGTGGCGGCCCAAAGTGGCGATGCGTTCGAAGACCTGCCCGGCCGGCTTGCCCACCACCGGACTTTGGGAGGTGACCACGAACTCCGAAATATAGGCGTTGCGGTTGCCAGCCCCCAGCAGATGGGTCAGGGGCGCGTGATCGGGCAGCAGGCGCTGGCTCATCAACACCAGGTAGAGGATGCCGACCAGGGTGAAGACAATGCCCAGGGGCATGAAATCGAAGATGCCGAAGCCCGGCCCGCCTGCGCTGCGGTAGAGGCCGTCGATAAGGATATTGGTGCTGGTGCCCAGCAGGGTCATGGTCCCGCCGATGATGGAAAAGTAGCTCAGGGGGATGAGGAGTTTGGAGGGGCGAATCCGCAGTTGGTCGCCCAGGGAGAGCAGCACGGGGACCATCATCACCACCACCGGCGTGTTGTTGACGAAGGCGCTGCCCACGGCCACGATCCCGCCCAGGTAGAGGAGCAGGCGACGGGCGCTGCCCTTGGAATAACGGGCCAGAAACACGGTCACCGCCTCCAGCGCGCCCGTGCGCATGAGGCCGCCGCTGAGCACGAACATGGCCCCCACCGTCAACGTGGCGGCGTTGGAAAAGCCAGACACCGCGTCCCTGGCGGGCAGCAGGCCAGCTAGCGCCAAGCCGGCGATGGTCAACAGCGCCGTCACCTCGATGGGAATCCAGCGGGTGATCAGCAACAGGGTGGTGACTGTGATGATGCCAATCAGCAATAACTGGTCAAGAGTCATAGGTTGAATTATAACGCAAGTGGGCGTGAAACGTGAGGACGTGACAAGATGACAAGGTGACAGGGTGACAAGCGGGGCGCTGTTTGCGTTTGGTGGGGCGTGGGCGTAAGATAGGCGCTGCGTCTGTCCATTCATCCCCCCGCCTGGAGAAACCGCCTGCATCCATGAGCCAACCGGACCCCATCGACCAACTGTTCAGCGAATTTCCTGTGCTGGAGACCGAGCGCCTGCGCCTGTGCGCCATCACGCCTGAGGACGCGGAGGCCATCTTCGCCATCTTCAGCGACGAGGAAGTCACCCGCCACTACGATCTCTACACCTTCGAGGAGATGGAGGAGGCCGACGAACTGATCGACTTTATGGCCGAGAGCTATGAGGTGGAGCGCCAGGTGCGTTGGGGAATCGCCCGTAGGGAGGACGATAAGCTGCTGGGCACCTGCGGCTTCGTCTGGCTGCGGGAGCACCGGGCTGAGATCGGTTACGATCTGGCCCGCGCCTACTGGGGACAGGGGATCATGCAGGAGGCGTTGAGCGCGCTGCTGACGCTGGCTTTCGAGCGGCTGGAACTCAACCGCATCGAGGCGCTGGTCATGCCGGGGAACGCACGCTCCATGGCCCTGCTCACTCGGCTGGGCTTTGTGCATGAAGGGACCCTGCGCGAGTATGACCATTTCAAGGGGCGTTTCCAGGACCTGGAGATGTATGCGCTGCTGAAGCGGGATTGGTCTCCGCCTGTTTGAGCCGCCCTCTATCCGTGCTATAATTCAGGCATGGATAGAATCGAACGCGGAAACGCCGGATTGGGCGGATAACAGCCGGATTTTTCACGAAAAATCCGTGGGAATCCGCTCTTATCCGTAAAAATCCGCGTTCCAATAACAACCGCCGCATCGTCATTTCAAATGCGTCAACCCCTTGACTCAACCACCCTTGGGAGGGAATCCTGTGGCCAGCACCGCCGATCTCTATCAACTACAACAGATCGATCTGATGTGGGAAAAAGTCCGCCGACGTCTGCTTCAGATTCGACAACTGCGCGGCGAAAGCGACCAGGTGATCGCGGCGCGCGCGGCCGCGGCCAAGGCCGAGGAGATGCTACGCAACTGGCAGGGACAGGAGACCGATGCGGAGTTGGAGTCCCAGGCGCTCAAGGGGCGCATCACCGACGGCGAACGGCGGCTTATGAGCGGCAAGGTCAAAAATCCCAAGGAACTGGAAGCGTTGCAGGCCAGCGTGGTTGCGCTGCGTCGCCAGCGGGTGGCGGTGGATGACAAGACCCTGGAAGCGCTGGGCAAGGTGGATGAATGGCAGGCGATCCTGGCCGAGCGTCAGGCGACCCTGGCCAAGCTGGAAACCGCGTGGACCGCCAAACAGGAGGCCCTGGACGCCGATGAGCAGAAGATGAAGCGCAACTACGCCATCCTCAAAAAGCAGCGCGAAGCCTTGGCCGGTGCGCTGGACGCGGGGGCCTTGCAGAATTACGAGCGCCTGCGCAAACGCAAGGGGGGCGTGGCCGTGGCCAAGATCAACAACGGCAACTGCGGCGCGTGCAACGTCAGGCTGCCCACGGGCGTCATCAGTTCGGCCCGCCAGGACGACCGCCAGGTCACCTGCCCCAGTTGTGGGCGGATCCTGTATCATGGGTAGATCTGAAGAGACGGTTGAACTGCCTGACGCGGAGACGCGAGGACGCAGAGGAGCGCAGAGAATATCAACATCTCTCTGCGCTCCTCTGCGTCCTCGCGTCTCC
>JAJRVT010000183.1 GCA_024277175.1 Chloroflexota bacterium
CACCCGCAAGCTCGTGCGCGACGTACTCACCTTTCCCCTTCTGGAAAACTCGACCATCGCGCTGATGGACATCGACCCGGAAGCCCTGGAGTTCTCTCGCAAGGCGGTCGAGAAAATTATCGCTTTGGGAGACTACCCCGCCACCGTCGAAGCCACCATGGACCGCACTGAAGCCTTGCGCGGGGCCGACTACGTGGTAGTCACCATCCTCGCCGGCGGGCTTGACGTCTGGCGTCACGACATCGAAATCCCCATGAAGTACGGCGTCAACATCAACATCGGTGACACCCGCGGCCCCTCAGGCATCTTCCGGGGCATGCGCACCATCCCCGTCATGCTGGACATCGCACGGGACATGGAGTGCCTCTGCCCGGACGCTACCATGCTCAACTACACCAATCCCATGGTCCTGCTTGTTCGGGCCATGCAACGGGAGACCGACATCAAGCTGACTGGCCTCTGTCACAGCGTCCAGGGAACCGCGCAGATGCTTGCCCGTTGGATCGGCGCGCCCATGGAAGAGATCACCTACACCTGCGCCGGGATCAACCACATGGCCTGGTATCTTGATTTCGAGTGGAACGGCGAGGACGCCTATCCCCTGATCCGCAAGGCCATTGCCGAACGGCCGGAAGTCTACAACGAGGAGATCGTGCGCAACGAAATGTTCCTCGCCCTGGACTACTACGTCACCGAGTCCAGCGGCCACAACTCCGAGTACAACTGGTGGTTCCGCAAACGACCCGACCTGATCGAAAAGTACTGCACCCACGGAACCGGCTGGAATCCGGGCGAATACGCCTATATCGTGAAAAATCGCGAGGAGCGCATGCGCACATGGCGCGACGAGACGGAACGCTGGCTCGCCGCAGAGACCCCCATCGAACTCGATCGCGGCCATGAATACGCCGCCTACATAATGAACGCGCTCGAAGGCGGCGAACCCTTTGAATACAACGGCAACGTCGCCAACACCGGCCTGGTCACCAATCTGCCCCAGAACGCCTGCGTGGAAGTGCCAGTCTGGGCCAGCCGCAAAGGACTGGAGCCGGTACACGTCGGCGCGCTTCCGCCCCAATGCGCTTTGCTTACCAACCTCACTTCATCCATCGAGGAAATGGCTGTGGAGGGCACGCTCACCGGCAATCCGCGCCTCATCTATCAAGCCATCGCCCACGATCCATTGACCGCAAGCGTGCTGTCACTGGCGGAGATCAAAGAGATGGTCAACGAGATGTTTGCCATGAATCGCGACTACCTGCCTACCTTCCAGCATTTCGAGGTCTAGCTGCGAAGAAGACCCGGATCGTGGTTGGATAGGAGATACAACGCCGGTCGGCTGCCGACGCCCAGACAGCCAACCGGCGTTGTCATACGCAAAGCCGTTCTGTCCCGGACGCACATTGCAAAGAGAGTCAACCTGAATGCCAACCAACATCCTGCTCATTACAAGTGATCAACAACACTGGAACACCCTGGGCCTGCACAACCCGGAAATCCGCACCCCCGCCCTGGACCGGCTGGCCGCTGAAGGGACCCTGTTCCGCCGTGCCTACTGTCCCAACCCCACCTGTTCGCCCACGCGTTCCTCCATGATCACGGGCAAGTATCCCAGCCAGCACGGCTGCTGGGCCTTGGGGACCAAACTCTCCGAAACCGAACAGACGGTGGGCGAACTCATGCAGGCCGCGGGCTATCGCACCGCGCTGGTGGGGAAAGCCCACTTCCAGCCCCTGCGCGGCACGGACGAGTACCCTTCGCTCGAATCCTACCCCATTCTCCAGGACCTTGGCTTCTGGCGCGACTTCCATGGCCCCTTCTACGGTTTCGAATGGGTGGAACTGGCCCGCAACCACGCGGACGAGGCCCACGTCGGACAGCACTACGCCCTTTGGATGGAAGAAAAAGGCTGCGAAAACTGGCGCGACTATTTCAAACCGCCCACCGGCAACAACCCTGACCAGCATCACAAGTGGCTGATCCCCGAAGAGTATCATTACGACGCCTGGATCGCAGAGCGCACCAATGCCCTGCTGGAACAGTACGCGAACGCCGACGAACCCTTCTTCCTCTGGGCCAGCTTCTTTGACCCCCATCCGCCGTACCTTGCGCCCGAACCCTGGGACATCATGTACGACCCGGAAGAGATCACTGTTCCCCGCGTGACGCCGGGCGAACACGACCGCAATCCGCCCCATTTCCAGTTGACCCAGCAGCCCAACCCCGACTATTCAGCGTGGCAGGAGCCGAACGGCAGCGGCATGCACGGCTTCCACTCCCATCTGCGTGACGTGCAGGAACTGGCAAAGGATATCGCCCTCTACTACGGGATGATCTCGCTGATGGACAAATACATCGGCATGATCGTGGACAGGCTGGACTCGCTGGGGCTGGCAGAGAACACGCTGGTCGTCTTCACCTCGGACCACGGCCATTTCTACGGACAGCACGGCCTCATTGCCAAAGGCGCCTTCCATTACGAAGACCTGATCCGCGTGCCCATGATCGTGCGTCAACCCGGCTCCGTACCGGCCGGCATGGAGAGCGACGCCCTGCAGTCCCTGGTCGACTAC
>JAJRVT010000184.1 GCA_024277175.1 Chloroflexota bacterium
CACCATCGTCCATGAACTGGCCCCGGTGGGCGCGATCCCGCGCACGGTGCTGGCCGATGTGTGGCTCAAAGTGACCGCGGTCGATGACCAGGACACCCATTTCCGCTACAGTGTACAGCGGGTTTCCCCTTCCTCCGCTGACCAGGTGCGCTTCCCGGCCGACACGCTGGTGATCAACTACGGTCCGGTCGACAACCGCTTGGTCCGGTTGCGGGCCACGCGCGAGCGCATGCCCCAGGTAGAAGTGTTCACACCCGGGGATTCACCCTGGCAGGGGACGAGCGCTCAGGTGCGGCTGGGACGGCTGGACGATCTGGGCGCGATCGAAGGCGAGCAGTATGGCCTGGCCGCGGGCGCAAACCTGAACGCGGCCGGCAGCCCCCATGTCCGGGTCAGCGAGCGGGGCGCGCACCTCAGCCAGCTCGGCTTGAGTCTGGATGACGGCGCCAACACAACCGTGCAACTCGATAGCTCCGGCGCGCTCAAGCTGGGCGCGGACGTGACCGCGGCCGACAGCGTAGACCTGGGCTATGATCCGGCCACCCAGACTGTGCAGATTCGCAAGCTCCAGGCCGGCGAGGCCGCTGTGGATGGAGCGCTGGCGGTCAAGGGCGCGCTCAGCGGCGACGGCGACGCCCGTTTGGGGAGCCAGACCGAGGGCGGCGCGCTTTTCGACCTCAAGAGCAGCGAGGGGACGTTGGCCATCGCCGCCCTCACCACCTTCCAGGGCGGCGTGATCCTCCAGGATGCGCTGACGATAGAGGGCGATGCCACGGTGAACGGCGGGTTCGCGGTCAAGGGCGCGCTCAGCGGCGACGGCGACGCCCGTTTGGGAAGCCAGACCGAGGGCGGTGCGCTTTTCGACCTCAAGAGCGGCGAGGGGACGTTGGCCATCGCCGCCGTCACCACCTTCCAGGGCGGCGTGATCCTCCAGGATGCGCTGACGATAGAGGGCGATGCCACGGTGAACGGCGGATTCGCGGTCAAAGGCGCGCTCAGCGGCGACGGCGACGCCCGTTTGGGAAGCCAGACCGAAGGCGGCGCGCTTTTCGACCTCAAGAGCGGCGAGGGGACGTTGGCCATCGCCGCCGTCACCACCTTCCAGGGCGGTGTGATCCTCCAGGATGCGCTGACGCTCCAGGGTGACGCGAACTTCCAGGGAGCGGCCACATTTGCGGGCGATACGACCATGGCAGGGAAGACGCTTCTGCAGGGCCCGACGACTGCGCACAGCCCCATCAAGCTGTTGAAGGACGGCGCACTGGTGGTTGGCGAGACAGAGAGCGTGCGCGTCGACGATGAGGGCATCACCATGCGTCTCCAGCCGGGCGAACACAACGCCGTCAAAGTGCTTGGCATTGGTCGGGCTGCGCTGCTGAACGCCTATCAGACATCTCAAAGCGTACAGCAGTTCGATATGCTGGGCTACTATAGCGCTGGCGTCCCCTCCCTGCATGGGCGGGTGATGATCGGCGTAGCCAATGTGGCGGGCGGCGAACCCGATCTCCTGCTGCGCATGACCCGTTATTTCACTGGTGTCCGGCGCATGGACATCCGTTCATCGCTGTTGGATGTGCAAAGCGACAGCGTCCAACTCACCGGAGACGTTAGCGTCAACGGCAGTTTCGAGTTCAGCGGCACCGGATCGCCGGATCGCATCTTCCGGCTGCGCAACCTGCCGGTCCGGCCCGATGGCCTGCCTACCGGCGCAGTTTGGAACGATCGAGGAACGCTCAAAATCATCCTGTAAATTATCAAGAAAGGTCGTTCTTCTCCCCTGGAAGGGCGCGCCACTGATTGACAGCTTAGGAGCAGATAAGGCATTATGATTATCACAAAGGGCAGCACGCCAACGATTGTATTTCTGTTAGTCAGCACCGCGGATGCGGTGAGCGGAGTCGAAGACGCGCAAAATCTCAAGGTGACAGTTTCTCAAAACGGGAGCGCGTTTACTGCGGTGGCTAACCCGGTGGCGCAGATCGGCGGCGGGTGGTATAAAGTCGTCATGTCGCCGGAAGAGACAGGCGTGGACGGTCCGCTCATCGTGCGCGCGTCGGCCGATGGCACCTACGAATGGCGGGACATCCACCAGGTCTATACGCCGGAGACGCCTCAGGTGAGCCTGGATGCGGCCGACATGGATCGCATCGCCGATCATGTCTTACGACGCGACTTCGCCCAGGCGTCCGAGTCCCAATCCGGAGACCCCAAGCAGTTCCGTTCGCTGCTAGGCGCGGTGGCCAAGGCTGTCAATCGGGTGGAACTGGACGGACGCACACTCAAGATCTACGAGGCCGACGACCAGACCGTGCTTGGCTCCCAACGTGTGGCCGTCAACAACAATCCTCCGGCCATCACCGAGTTGGATACAAATTAGGCGGGGGAGGAGATTGAGAGCTTGGTGAGATTGGAGATTGACGCTCAACCAGCGAGTCCCAAATCTCATTAATCTCCCATCTCGTCAATCTCCAATCTCTTGATTCAACTCCCGATAAGGGAAAAGAAACATGCGCGAACCCATACCCATCCCCGCTCCACTCCAGCGCAGGATCCTGGCTAAGAATGAGACCTTTGCGCGCGCCAAGCGTGAATTGGAGGAGTTGTTGGAACTGACTCAGGAGCTTCTGAACGTGCCCGAAGGCTATATCCTGCAGGACGTCACCCAGGGCTTCGTGCCCCTGGAAATGCTCACAGGCGAGGGAGAAGTCACGATCGATCAGACGGACCGGATTCAGAAAAACGCGGACGTCGAACAGGCTGACTGATCCGCTACCCTGTGAGAACGCCATACTGGAAATGAAACAGGCCGCCCTAGCTGGGGCGGCCTGTCTGTTACCGTCGACTGTCCGGATGAGGCTTCCTGTGGGTTGTGGGTCCACTACTCATTCATCAATAGTCCCAGCGCGCGCCGGGAACGGCTGAGCAAGGACTCGGCGGCCTTGTAGGTGAGTCCCATGGATTCGGCCAACTCGGTCACGCTCAGACCAATGTGGTAGCGCAGCAGCAGGGCTTGGCGATTTTTCTCCGGCAGTTTCGCCATGGCTTCCTCCAACTCAAGCCCCTTGTTAGAGATGCCCCGGGTGGGGATGACCTCCGGAAGTTCATTCGTTTTTTTGTGTTTACGCCAGAAATCAGCGACCTTGCGCTGAGCGATCGAATAGACGAAGGTGGAGAGGGTCGCGGAACGACCGTCGAATCTTGGGACCGCGCGCACACACGCCACCATTGTCTCCATGAGCACATCCTCCCGATCCTGGTCGGTAGGGAGATTATAGTGCAAGTAGCTATAGAGACGTTGGCTCTGTTCCTGGGTGAATTGAGTCCAAGCCTGCTCGTCACCGGCTTTCAAACGCCGGAGGAATTCTGCATCCGAGCCGCCAGAGGAACTATAAACCGTCACACTCGAATCCGTTCGATCATCCGTGTTGGGTGCAATTTATCGTGAGCGTGGTCAACGCTGGCTATGGTCGGCGATTGCGAAGCCAGAATCATTTCGCAAATAATTATAGTATATCAACAGCATCGTCATGCGGCAATGGTAAGCTGTAAAAAATGTGTGCAAAACGGCTCATATTGTAACATGATTTAGCTGGAACCGCCCGTTTGAGCGGTCTGTAAAATCGGATTCTGTCAACGCCGTAGCCATTGCGTCCAGTCAACGCCTACTGAATGGCCGTCACAGGCGGCTGCACGCCAGATAACAAACGAAAATAATCAACGCAATTCATGCAATTCATGCAATTCATGCAATTCATAGTTATTCTCGGAATGGCATACTGGTGATGCGCTGACTTGGCGAAGCGATGGCTTGGGGCTATCATGGCTGTGGTCGCAGAGAGATCGTTGAATCGTCGGGGATGTTTTACTTAGGCTACTTCAAGAAAATAAACACACATCATGTCCCCGGCACTTTCCAGTCGCACTCTGGTCAGCGCCAAACTCGTGACAAGTGCCGGGGACGTTAATTCCCAGGAAGGGCCTTAGAAAGAGTTGACGGGTATGAGCCAAGGTGAATTTATCGTTTCCGAAATCTGGCCAACCGATCGACGCACGCCCTTACGGTGGGTGACATCCCATCTTGCGCGTAACAAGTTGATCATCCTGGTTTTGCTGATCGGCGCAGCCGGCAACGCCGCCCTGGCGTCGGCTATCCCCTTGTTCACCGGCGCGGCCTTTGACGCCATCGTCCACCAGGATCCTGATCTCCGCCGCCTGCTGGTGGTCTCGCTGCTGATCGTCCTCTCCCAGGGCGTGCGCGCCTTCATGCAGTTGGGACGTAATTTCGGCAGCGAGGTCCTGGGCCAGCGTCTGGAACGGGACACCCGTCAGGAGCTATACGCCTCCCTGCTGGGCAAGAGCATGGGTTTCCACGATCTCTATCCCACGGGCGAAGTCATGGCCAGGGCCATTAATGACGTGCGTGAGATGGCCTTGATGATGGCGCCAGGCTTCAACCTAGTGCTGGGGTCGGCCAATTTTCTGATCATGCCCCTCATCGTCGCACCCACCATCCACCCCCAGTTGATCCTGACGCCAGCATTTTTCGCCGTAGGTTATGTTATCACCATGCGCTGGTACTTGAAGGCGCTCCAGCCCGTAACCGAGGGCGTGCGCACAACCTTTGGCCAGCTCAACGCCGGCCTGACCGAATCCATCGAAGGCATCGAAACGGTCAAAGGCGCGGCCCAGGAGGAGGCGGAGGTCGGCCGTTTCACCCGCAACGCGCGCCGCTTTCGCAACGCTTTTGTGGAGCGGGGACGCATCGAGGCCCGCTTCCTGCCCCTGCTGCTCTTCGGCCTCACCCAAGGGCTGGCCTTCTGGCACGCGCTCGTCCTCTACGGAGCCGGTCAGATCAGCGTGGGCGATGTGGTGGCCTACATGGGGCTGATCTCCCTCTTCGGCTTTCCCGTCTTCGTCTCCCTCTTCTCCTATTCCCAGGTCTCCTCCGGCCTCTCCAGCGCACGCCGTATCCTGGCTCTGATCCAGGCCCGGACCGATCTGGACCGCAATGAGGGCGGCTATCATGGGAAGATGCAGGGCGCGATTCGCTTTGAAAATGTAACGTTCCGCTACGCCCGGGAAGGGGTTGTGGCCGGTAATGAGGGGCGCTTCCCCAACCGGCCTGCGCTGGAGGAGGTCTCCTTCGACGTGGAGCCAGGACAGACCCTGGCGCTGGTGGGCCAGACGGGATCGGGCAAGAGCACGGTGGCCAAACTCATCAATCGCATCTATGACGTGGAGGACGGGCGCGTGTTGGTGGATGGCGTGGACGTGCGCGACTGGAACTTGGCTTCCCTGCGCGAACAGATATCCATCATCGAGCAGGATATCTTTCTCTTCAGCCGCACCATCGCCCAGAACATCGCCTTTGGCAAACCTGACGCCACCCCTGAGGAGATCGTGGCCGCGGCCAAGGCCGCCCAGGCCCACGGTTTCATCACCAGCTTTCCCGAAGGCTATGAGACTGTCATCGGCGAGCGGGGCGTCATGCTGTCGGGCGGCCAGCGGCAACGCCTGGCCCTGGCCCGCGCCTTTCTCACCGACCCGGCCATCCTGGTGCTGGACGACTCAACCAGCGCCATCGACAGCGCCACGGAAGACCGCATCCAGCGGGCCATCGAGGCCGCGACCCAGGGGCGCACCACCATCCTCATCACCCACCGGCTTTCTCAGATCCGCTGGGCGGACAAGATCGTAGTCCTGCGCCAGGGCCGCGTGGTCGCACAGGGCAGCCACCAGGAACTGCTGGAGCAATCCCAGGCCTATCGCAATATCTTCGCGCGGTTTTAATAGAACGCGGATTTTACGGATTGGGCGGATCTGCACGGATTTTTTTTGAAAAATCCGGCTGTTTCCGTTCAATCCGCAAAATCCGCGTTCTATTCTATCCCCGCGGCCAAGGGCGGTGGGCCAGGTCGAGTTGCTGGCGTAGCTCGCGCTTAGCCTCGGTCAGATTGGTTTTGACCCGAAAGAAGGCCGCCTCTGAAAAGTCCAACTCGCCATGGAGCAGCAGATCCTCCATAGTCTCCACGATCCGCAGCAGTTTGGCTTCCAGCAGTTCCACCGTGGTTCCATAGAAGCGTTCCGGGATGAAAAAAAAGAGGATGAGCGCCAACGCGTAGGCGTAAACCACGATCCGGCCGGAGACCGGTCCGACTTGCAGGGGGATGAAGAGGAGCAACGCCAGGCCAGCCGCCGCCCCCACCACCAACACCTGGAGGCGGGAGATGGGGCGGGCGGGGGAGAGATCGGCGAGCCGCGCGGCCAGTCGATCGTAGCGCTTGACCTTGGGCAACCAGGCGTTGAAGAGGCGGCACTGGCCCAGGTCGACCCGATGCTGATCATAGCGGGCCAGGTCGGTGGCCATCTGCCGGGTTTCCGCAGCGAGGTCATAGAACGCTTTGCGCGTCAACGGGACGGTCGTCCCCGGTCGGGACCGCCATGGGCGTTGGCGCAGGTTAGGCAGATCAAATGGGAAGCGCATAGGTTTTCGACCACAGGGACGACGATGCGCAACGGAAGCCAGAGCGCGCGGGGGCGCGGATTACACCATCTTATCCAGCCAAAGAGCCAGGCTGAAGAGCAGGCCGGTGATGATGACGGCGGTAACGGTCGTCTGGTAGAGTTGAAGGCAATCGATATCCGGGCCTTCACTGCGCCAGATGCGCGAGTAGCCGCCCAAAGCGACGGGAAGGCCGCCCAGCGTCAACAGGGACCAGAGGGGGAGATAGGTCAGGCTGACGGCCAGCAACACCGCTCCATAAGCCAGGGTGGCCAGAAGGGCGCTGACGTCCACGCCCCGTTTCAGCCCCACCATGACGGGTATCATCCGCTTACGAATTAACCAGTCCCGCCGATAGTGTAGGAGGTTATAGTTGAAGACGACCAGCACGCCCAACAATCCCATGGAGAGGCTGCCCCAAACCGGCGTCATGGTCAGCGAGTCGGCCTGGGCGTAGTAGGCGCCCAGTGCGGGCAAAAGGCCAAAGGCGAAGAAGACGCCCAGTTCGCCCAACCCCCAGCCCCGATAGCCGTAGCGAATGGGCGGCGCGGCGTAGAGAATCGCCAGCATGAAACTCAGGCCGCTGAAGAAGAGGACGGGCCAACCAGTCAGCAATGTCACCAACAGGCTGCATCCCACCCCAACCAAGGCAAACAAGAGGCCCAGGTTGCGGGCCAACGCTGGGTCGATCCGTCCACCGCGCATGAGCACATAGTTGGAATGGGGCGGCAGATCGGTCACCCCGGGATTGTGATCCATAGTCAGGCTGCGGCGATAGTCGAAATACTCCCAGAGCAGGTTGGCGGCCAGATTGCCTACAAAAACGCCCAGCAAGGTGAAGATCAGGGTGGCTGCGTTCAGCACGCCTGTCTCCCACCAGGCCATACTCACCCCGCCCAGCGTCGGCATAGCGAGAGCCAGGGCCGCGTCCGCGCGCGTCAAGGCGACGAAGGCGCGCGCCAACGAAGACGTCGTCTCCCGGGTCCGGGCCAGGGTCGAGGGATGGCCGTTGCCGTTATTCTTCTGTGGCGACACAAACGTCTGCTCAGGCATAATAATGCTTAACCTCCGGGAGGTGATTTGAAATTGTCCAGCCCGGAAAACGCCGCTAACCACGCCCGGAGATCCCCCTCATTTCCAATGCCCAATTCTAACACCTTGTCCAGGAGGGGTCAAAGCGATCAGGAGACGTTAAAAATTTACGCCGACGGCTATGGATCAACGCGCCAGATCTCGAACAACGGCGTCCCGTCACGCTGGGTGAAGGTCGCCTCCAGCCGCGGCGCGCGGCCTGATGCAGTCGCTGCGGCCATGAACGCCTCCCGCCGGCCGGCGAAGACCGCCTGGCCTGGCGCACGCAGCAGGTAAACGTTGTCCGGGTTGGGCAGAAAGATGTCCAGTCGGGCCTGGAAGTCGGGGTCCGGCGCCTGGGGCGAGTCGTAGCCGAAGATCTCGATGGGCTGCACTCGCCCCCGGCTCAGGTAGCGGACCGGCGCGTCCATCCCCCAGTCCAACGCAATGGGCGCGCCCAGGCCGTTGTACTCCAGATAGTAGGCCAGGTGGTAGGAGGCGTCCGAATGGTCGGCCAGGCCGCCGCTTTCCCGGAGCGCAACATGATAGCGGGCCGTGGCGGCCAGGTCTAACCCCAGCCAGAGCAACAGCGCCACCGCGACCAGGGCCATGCCCGCACGCGGAGAAGGCCATCCCTGGGCCGCACCCGCCCCCGGCCAGAGGGTGGCCAGCCCCAGCGCGACCACGCCGGCCAACAGCGGCTGTAGCAGCGCGTAGTGGGTGATGAAGAGATCGCTGATGGTGAAGAGGCTGAACGCAAAGGCAGCCCCTGTCAGCAACAGCGGCCCCAGCATGAGCCGCCAACGCCGGATCAACCCCACGGCCACGGCGGTTAGCGCCAGCCAAGGGGCCAGCGGGTTGCCATAGACCCCGCCCAGATACCAGAGATGGTCGCCCCGCAACACTTGGACGATCTGCTGCGCGCGCAGGGGAATGTGCTGCAAGAGATCCCGATTTTGCACGCCATAGTAGCTCTGCCCCAGGTTGCCGCCGACCGCGGCCAGGGAGCCTCCCGTCTGGAGGTTGAAGAGCAGCAACGGCGTCAGAGGCAGGAGGAAGGCGACCACCATGCCCGCGGCCTGGAACAGGGTCAGCCGGGGCGCGGTCTCGTCCCCCCGCCAGCGCCGCCAGAGCCACCATCCTCCCGCCAGGAGCGCGAACGGCCCCACGATCCAGACGGCCAGCAGCTTGGCGTAGAGGGCCAGCCCCCCGGCCAGCGCGCTGATCCAAAGGGTGCGGGTGCGTCCGCTACGCAACCACTCCAGCCCCTGCCAGATAGCGACGAAGACCAGGGGCTGGGTGAGGTTGGTCACGAAGATCCCCTGGCGGCTCCAGAAGACAAAGCTGGGCGAGGCCGCCAGCAGGGTCACCCCGATCAGGCCGGCCACGGAAATGGGCGCGGCGCGGGCGGGAAGGTTGGGGCGGTGCATGGCCACCCAGGCGGAGAGGGCGCGCTCCAGGCCCAGCAGTGCGGCCAGGCCGGTCAGGATGGAGAGCAGACGCAGGTTGGGGACGCCGATGCCGGTCAACCCCAGGAAGGGCAGGGCCAGGTAGACATTGAGCGCGCCGATGTAGTCCTGGACCATCAGCGGCAGGTCGCGGCCGAAGAGGTGGACGCTGGCCCCCCGAAACGCGCTCACCGGCGCGCCAGTGAGCAGTTCCATGGCGTTGACGCCGGCCTCCTTGGCCTCGTCATAGTGAAGGCCGGGCAAGCCAAGCTGATAGAGGGCGAGGAGCGCGAAGAGGGCCAACGCAGCCGCCAGCCAGAGGACGCGCCAACGCCGGTCCAGCCGCTCGACGATCTCCGTGGATGGGGCCTGGGAGGGAGCCATTACTCGGCAAAGAGGTAAACTTCGCTGACCATGCTCTGGTAGTTCCAGCCACTGGCGTAGATGCGAATGCTGTTGATGTGGGCCGGTCGCGTGTCACCGAGGAGGGTCAGCAGGTTGGGCGATTGGTAGGTGTACCAGTTGTAGGGCGGAACCTTCTCGCCATCGACCACGCGCCAGTTGGGGTCTTCCGGATCGCGGAAATAGAAGCCGCGCCCCCAACGCAACTCCTTGCCATACTGGTCGGTGTAGGAAATTTCGACGCGCAAGGGGAACTCCGAACTGAGGTACCCCGCGCCGGGCAGGCTCTGGTAGAGTAGGCGCACGTCCAGTTGCAGCGTCAGGTCGTCATAGACGTTGACGTCCTTATCGATGTCCTGGATGATGCCCACCTCGGTGTGGACGTTCTCCTCGCCCTGGCGGATGAAATGGGCCACCCGGCGGCCATCCCGCTCGATGAGTTGGACCTTACCCGGCGTGACCCCGTTGGCGTCCACATAGCGCTGCCAGGTGTCCAGGATCGGCTGCGAGAAGTCGCCGTTGCGAATCAAATTTTGCTCGGCAGAGATTGGCTGATCGGAGAGGGCGTCGCCCGAACTCCAGGCGCGCAGGCCGGTGGTCACCTGGATCGACTCGCCGCTGTTGGCGGTCAGGGTCGCCTGGCCCGATCGGGCGGTGACTTCGGTGCGATCCTCGTCCACGGAGACTTTATAGCTGCCCGGTCCCATGTCGATCATGCCGTGGGGCGTCTCCAACTCCACGCTCAGGGGGCGCTCGCCGCTGTTGGTGAAGATGCGGGTCTGGCCGCTGTCCAGGCGCAGTTTGACCCGGTACGGTTCGGTGCTGCGATCGAACATGGGACGGCGGAGTTTGAGAATGTGCAGGTCTGTGCCGGGGTACGCCTGCATACTGCCCAACTGCTCGCCCGTCGCCTGATCCTTAATCAGGCCGATAGCTCCCTGGGTGGAGTCGTCCGCAGCCACGATGCGACTGCCTTCTTCCACATCCTCGCGCTGGCTGGTGACTGCAATGGGTTCGGCGTCCGCACTGGGGTAGAGCAGGAAGGTGCCCTGGGTTGGCTCCAGAGTCGCGCTCTCGGCCACCGAGAGGTGCTGGATGCTATAGCGGACGCTCAATGGGACGGCGATCAACAGCGCCATGAAGATGGCGAAACTGCCGATCATGATGGCCCAGGCCGCGCGTTCCGGGTTCTCGCGCCAGCGGCGCGCGGAAGCGGGCGAGGCGACGGCTATTTCTACGACCGTATCGACTGCCTTGCCCGGCTCTCCTCCCGGCTTTGTATGCGACGGACTGGATACGTTGGAGCTCATGCACCGTCCCCGTTGGCGTCACCCGCGGCCTTGCCGTCCCTGGCCTCAAGCTTGTCTACTTCGTTACGTGCGCGTTCGAGCAGATCAAGCCAATAGTTGGCATCCCGATCATCCGGGTCCACCTCCAGCGCGCGCTCAAACATTTCGATGGCGTTGTCCAGTTCCCCCCGCTCCTTGAAGATCAGACCCAGGTTATAGTGGACGTTGGGCGCTTTGGGATCGGCTTGCAGCGCGCGCTTGTAGGCTTCGATGGCGTCCTGCTGCGCCTTGGGACCGGCCAGCTCCAGCCTGCCCAGGTGAGCGGCGGCCAGGTTGCTCCAGATCATGGCGTTATGGGCGTTGGCTTCGGCAGCGGGGATCAGGATCTCGATAGCCTTGTCCCACTTGCGCAGCAGCACCTAGGCCCCCCCCAGATTGATGGCCACGTCCGGGTGGGTGGGGTCGGCCTCGTTCAGGGGTTGCAGGAGCCCGATGGCCTCCTGGGGTTGACCGTTCTGTAGCAGGTAGGCGCTTGCGCTCAATGCCCGGCGCGTCTCATCAAATTCGTCGTTGCGTTCGCTCATGGTTTATGCTCTCATCCCTATAAAATATACCACAACACCAGCGATAACGTGATC
>JAJRVT010000185.1 GCA_024277175.1 Chloroflexota bacterium
CGGGTCGCCTAAGACCAGGTCGCCCGGCAGATAACGGCTGAACCAGGGGACGTCGCCGTCGGGCGTCAGCTCGGCCAGACAGCGGTCGGCCCGGATTTCGCGATAGCCTCGCACCCGCCGGAAGCGCCCGGTATGGAAGAGCAGCGAGCCGTAGAGGTCCCGCCCCGGGTTCAGGTCCAACAGGGTCGCATCCTCCATGGGCAGCGGGTCCATGGCCGCGAACGCCTCCCGTTCGCCGAAGCGGCAGATGGCCCGGAAGTGATCGACCTGGAAGCCGGTCTCCTGGCTGCGCAGAACCACCTCGACCACGCCCGCCTCCCGCACCAGAGCCGCCAGCCGGATGGTGACCGACTGGCCCTCAGGCACGACGATGGGCCGCATCAGTCCCACATCCTCGAAGACGGGCGGCTCGTCGCTCCCGACCAGGGCCATGGCGGCCTGGGCCATGGCCTCCAGCCCCATGACAGCCAGGAAGAGCCGGTCGCCCTGGAAGACGTGGTCGTTCATATACGGGTCCGTCTCCCCGGAAAGGGTGGCCTCGGCCACCAGTTCCACACCGGGATAGTGGAGCCGCACGTTCTCCAGGAAGCGCCAGAAGGGGATGCTCCCGGCTTCGGCCTTGAGCGTGGGCAGATCGCCATAGCGGCCGGCAACCACCACCGCAGACGGCGTGTCCGCGGCCGGCTGGGCCAGCAGACTGTGGAGCATTCTCACGCCCTCCTCCAGGGGAATGGGGGTGATGCCCTGGTTGGCCAGCCCTTCCAGCACGCCCAGGCGCTCGCCCATCCCTGCGCCGGCCCAGACCGACCAATCGATGGTCAAACGGCGGACGTGGGGATGCTCCCCGCCATAAGCTTCGATGACGCTCCCCAGCCAGTCGTTGGCGAGCGCGTAGTCGGCCTCGCCGGGCAGACCGCTGCGGGCGATGATAGAGCCGAAGCCGATCACCAGCCGCAGTCGCTCGCCATCCAGGGCGGCCAGCAGATTGCGCATCCCCTGAACCTTGGGGGCGAAGGTGCGCTGGATGTCGGCCATCTCCAGATCCCGCAGCCGTTTGGGCGCGTTGCGCGCGGCCCCGTGGAGGAGCGCAGTGATCGTCCCCAGTTCGGTCTCGGCCTGGGCCACGACCGCGCGCACGCCGGCGGCGTCGGTCACGTCGGCGGCGAAGTATTGGAAACGCACGCCGGCGGCTGTCATCCGGGCCAGGTTGGCGGCCAGTTCCTCGTCCTCCTCCGGGCGGGAGCGCCCCAGCAGGGCCAGGCTCGCGCCCGTCTCCCGGGCCAGGGAGAGCGCACACTCGGCGGTGATGCCCTTGCCGCCGCCGGTGACCAACAGCACATCGTCCGCGCTCAAGGCCGGTTTGTCGGTCGCAATCAGGGGATACAGACGCAGTACAGGCTCCATCCGCCGCCCGTCCCGGTCGTAGCGAACCTCCCGATAGCCGTGCGCGGACAGGGCCTCATTGACGATGGTTCCGGCCATGTCGCCCGGTTCAGTCAGGTCCACGGGCAGGTCGATCACGCAGCAGGTGATCTCCGGCTCTTCCAGGTGGAGGGTGCGGACGAAGGCTGCGCCGTCCCGCTCCCCGTATTGGACCAAGACGAAGCGGTCGCGATCCGGCTGGGCGAAGAGAGCCTGTGCACCCTGGACAAGCAGCGTCAGGTCTTCCTTCACAGGGTCGGGCGGCAGACAGACCACCACGCCGCTGCCCACCGTGGACGCGAACGTTTTCTTCAGCGCCGCGGCCAGGGGATCGCCGGCGATGGCGAAGATGCGCCAGTCGCCGGTCTGCGGGCCGGGTCGGGATCGCCGGGCGGCCAGGGGGCGCTCCGTCCAGTCGACCGTGAAGTTGCGCACCCAGCCATCCGCGCCGGCCGGGTAGCGCTCGCGGTCGGCGGCGCCACCGCCGTTGCGAGCCAGTTCATCCAGGGCCGCGGCCGCGTCGGCCACGGTCACGTTGGCGAACTCGTTGGGTGCGATGGGGGACTGCATACCCATGCGTCGGGCCGCCTCAGCCACGATCTGGCTTACCGTGATAGAGTTGAGGTGCAGATCGCTCAACATGCGGTCGCCGGCGCGCACAGCATCCAGGGGCAGCTCGATGCGGTCTGCCACAAGCTGGCGCAGGAGTTGGAGCGTGTCGACGCTGGCCGCCTCGCCGTCCGTCTGACCCATCAGCGAGGCCGGCGGTTCAGCCGTCAGCTGCATTTCCACCAGCGGCGTCAGGGCTGCGATCGCGGCCTGATTCTCGGCCTCTGCGTCGATGGCCGCCGCCGGCAGTTCGCCGTTGACGGGGGCCAGTTCGCAGGGATTGACCAGAAATTTGGGCCGCCACTCCAGGTCGAAGGGGCGGGTGAAGCGGTCGGCGAAGAGAGCCTTGGTCTTCACCGGCGCGCCCAGGGCGAAGGCCGCGCCCGCGGCCAGCAGCGCTCCCTTGACCGACGGTCCCCCCGCGTCCATGACCACAGCGGGGACGTCCAGCGATTCACTCGCCATACTGCTGAGCGCAAAGCCGGGGCCAACCTCAATCAGCAAGTCCGCGCCGGCCCCCACCTGCTCCACGGCTTCCACGAAGCGCACCGGCTCCGTCACCTGGCGACAGAGCAGATCACGCAGGTCCGCGTCCGGTTCCAGGGCCGACCCGGTGACTGTGGAGATCACGGGACGTTGCAGGGGATGGAAGTCCACGCCGGCCAGGTGCGCGGCCAGGGGTTCGGTGGCGGCCGCGACCAGGGGCGAGTGGAAGGCATGGGAGACGGCCAGGGCATGGGCGCTCAGCCCCATGGACTTGGCCCTGGCCACCACCGCATTGATTTCATTTTCGCCGCCGGAGATGACCGTACGCCGGGGCGCGTTCAGGCAGGCGATAGAGATCTCGTCGCCGTTGACCAGGGTCATCACCTGGTCCCGGGTGGCGCTGATGCTGGCCATGGTCCCGGTGGGGTCGCCTAGATCCATCATGGCCCGGCCGCGGACGGTGGCCGTCTCCAGGAGCGCGTCCTCGTCGAAGACCCCGGCCCAGTGGAGCGCGGTCAGCTCGCCCAGGCTGTGGCCCGCGGCCACGTCGCCCTCGATCCCCAGGCGCTTCAGGATCGCAAGCCCGGCCAGGGAAGCGGTGACGATGGCGGGCTGGGCCACGGCCGTGGCCACCGTGTCGCCATGGTCCGCGCGCAGGTCCGCCCGTTCGTAGAGCGCGGCCACATCCTCGAAACGCCGACGCAGCGCGCCGCCGTCGATATGGCTGGAGACGCCCTGTCCGGGGAAGAGAAAGCCGATGCGCGGGGCGCGGTCGCCGCTGCCCAGGAAGAGGCCCAGCCGGGCGTCGATACGCTCGGTGACGCCCTCTTCGATCCAGCTTTGCAGCCGCGCCAGCCGGGTGACCAGTTCCTCGGGCGTCCCGGCCACCAGCGCCGCGCGCAGCGCACCCTTGCCCAGCCGCTGTTGCAAGGTCGCGGCCAGATCCGTCAGCTCCGCCAGGGAGAGACGGCCGGCGTAGGCCGCCACCTGTGCGACCTGGGCCTGGAGGGAGGCCGCGTCCGCCGCCGCGAAGAAGAAGATCTCAGCGTCCTGGTGGCCGGCGGCCAGCAGCCGCCGGTCGCGGGCGGCCATGACGGTGCGCCGCTCGCGCCGGATTCCTTCCAGCGCCAGGTGGGTGTTGATGCCGCCGAAGCCCATGGCGCTGACGCCGGCGCGCAGGGGGCGGTCCGCCGGCCAGACCCGGGCTTCGGTGAGCACGGTCAGGGTGGCGTCGTCGCCCGTCAGTTCCGGATGCGGTTCATCCACGCCGGTGTTGGGCGGCAGGATCTGGTTTTCGATGGCCAGCGTAGCCTTGATCAACCCGGCGATGCCGGCCGCGGCCTTGGTGTGGCCGATGTTGGCTTTGATGGAGCCGATGACCGCGGGAGAGCACGTCTCCGCTCCCTCCTTGGCCATGGCGTCACGACGGGCGCTGGAGAGCGCGTCCAGCTCGGTGGCGTCGCCGACCGCGGTGCCGGTGCCGTGGCCTTCGAAGTAGCCCACGGTCTCCATGCCGAAGCCGGCCCGGCGATAAGCTCGCTGGATGGCCAGCCGCTGCCCGGACGCTTCCGGCCGGGTGATGCCGCCGCTGCCATCGGACGAAACGCCCCAGCCCTTGATCAGGGCGTGGATGTTGAGGTGCTGGGCCAGCGCGTCCTCATGGCGCATGAGCACCACGAAGCCACAGCCTTCGCCGGGCCAGAAGCCGGCCGAGCGCTTGTCATAGACCCGCATCATCTCCGGGGCCAGGGCCGACGTCTTGGCGAAGCCGACGAGCTCGAAGGGGTCGATGCTCAGGTCCACGCCGCCGGCCAGGGCCACATCCAGATCGCCCACGGCCAGCGCGGTGCAGGCGTTGGTGATGGCCAGCAGCGACGAAGCGCAAGCGCCATCGACCGTGTAGCCGCCGCCCTTGAGATCGAAGTGGTTGCAGACCCGGCCGGCGATGGTGTTGGAGAGGCCGCCGGCCAGGGACTCCTCGTTGATGGAGGGGAAGGGGGCCTTGTACTGGATCTCCAGGTTGGCGAGGAAATCGCTGCGTTCCTGGGGCGTCCAGCCGCGCTTGATCAGGGCCGCGTCCAGGGTCCGGCGCACATAGGGCCAGCGCAGGCGCATGGTGTTGGCGCGTGAGAACTCGCCGGTCAGCGTGTTGCCCAGGATGACGCCAGTGGTCTCCTGGGGCAGGCCGTGGCCATGGGAGAAGCCGGCGTCGTCCAGGGCCGAGGCCGCCACTTCCAGGGCCAGCCAGTGGGCGAAGTCGGCCGATCGAAAGACGGGACCGGAGATCCGGAAACGCATGCGGTCAAATTCATAGTCCGCCAAGACCGCGGCCTGGGTCGTGTAGATGCGGTCCGGGGCCGCGGGGTTGGCCGCGTAGTAGTCGTCCAGACGCAGGCGCACATCGGGGATGCGCCGGAACGCGCGCCGTCTGGCCAGGGCGTTCTCCCACAGTTCCGCGGGGGCGTGGGCGTCGGGATATTGACAGGCCATGCCGACGATAGCAATCGTGTTTGTCATTTTCAGTCTCCTCCGACAATTGCAGGCTGTTGCACCTGGGATTCTTGATAAGTGGCGCGGGTGGCGTAGGCCTGGGCGAAGAGCCACGCACCGCGCAGGATACAGACAATCGTCAGGGCGAAGAAGATGCCGAAGACAATATGCATGGTCACTAGCAGGCCATAGGCTACCGCCACCGCGAAGCCAAAGATGATCTGCCCTTTGACGTCGAAGGGGGTGGTGCCGGGGTCGGAAACCATGTAGAAAGTGAAAAGGATGAAGGCCATGCCGGTCATGGGCAGCAGCGTCAACGTCAACGGCGCGCCCATGAAGAAGCTGCGCAGCGCGGCCTGGAGCGCGAAACCTCCCAGCCAAGCCAGGATCAGCGGCATCCTGCGGGTGTACTTGTAGTTGAGGTAGGTCCCGGAGATGATGATGAAGACGGGCAAGGCCCAATCCGTGAGACCGATCAGGTTCTCTGTGTACTGGTAGGGCGGCGCAATGCCCACCCAGGGGAAGAGGATCAGGGTGGCTGCGATGCCCGTGTTGGACGGGTTGAGGAAATGGACGGTGCGATCACCCGACCGAACCCGGAAGATGTACTTGGAGCCGACTGCAATGGCGGCCGCCATGGCCATGGGCCAGAGCTGATCGTTGGTGTAGAGCAGCATGGCGACAGCCAGGCCGGTGATGTGGGCCGGCAGAAGGAAGCCCCAGAAGTTATTCAAGCCCCCGCGGTAGCGTGCGGCGCGCCCCGTCATGCGGGCCGAAAGGGTCTCCAGCAAAAATTCCATGAAATATGCGGTCGCCACGGTCACCAGCGGCTGGGCGTAGGATTGCTCGAAGCCAAGGTAGGCGTGGCCCAGGATGGTGATGAGGGTGATCGCGCCCGCGAAACGCCAGAGTGCGGCCAGCCGGGGGTCTTTGGTGAGGATCGAATCCCATAATTTCGCAAACATGTTTCTCTCCTTAATATAGCTATTCAGCGAACCATTTTTGGAACGCGGATTCGGGCGGATGGAGCCGGATTGTCACGGATTTTTCAAGAAAAATCCGTGACAGATCCGTTTCTATCAGCGAAAATCCGCGTTCCCACATCAGCCTCTCGCTCACTGCGCCTGGGCGTAGGTCGGGCTGTCTCCCAGGAGGACCGTATGCCAGCCGGGCGTCACCTGGATGGTCTCGTTGCGCACCTGGCCGTTGCGATCCCGCCAACTGAGCTCGACGGTCAGGTCCGTCCCCGGGTCCACATCGCCCAGGCCAAAATGGATGTCCGAACTTCTGGCCCCCGATTGACCGTTGCCGCCGTCCACCATGTTGATCAACTGGCGGCCGTCCGGCAGCCGCAGCCGGGCCACAGCGCCGATCGCGGGGCTGCCCACCAACTCGCCACCCGGCCGTTCGTCGCTGATGATGAGGGCCGAAGCGCCATCTTGAGCATCACTGGCTTGAGCATCACCGGTCACGGGCAGAAGGAGACGCAGACCCAGGAAAGCGTCGCAGTCGGGGCACTGGTTTTCATAGAAGAGGGAAGAGGCCCACTGGTTGGCGATGGCGAAATCCAGATCGCCGTCGCCGTCCACGTCCGCGGTGGCGATGCCTCGCGTCACCTGCTCCTGATCCAGGCCCAGTTCCGGGGCCATGTCGAAGAAGCGCCCGCTGTCAGAGCGCACATAGAAGGGGTTGGTGGCGCGTCCGTTGAGGTCATCGCCCAGAGTCAGTCGGGGCCAGTTGCCGGGGCTGTCGATCAGCTCGTCGCTGCCCAGACCCAGTTCCTGGAGTTCCGGCCAGCGGTTCACGTCGCCCTTCATGAAGCCGGTGGCCTGGATGGCTTCGAGTGCGCCATCGTTGTTGAAGTCGGCCAGCTTAGCCTCCCAGCCCCAACTGCTGCGGGCCACGCCCAACTGCTCGCTGGCGTCGCGATAGGGGGCGATGCCCTGCTCCATCTTGTCGGATATCTTCTCGGGATCACCCGTGCTGAGGAACATGAAGTGGCTCTCGTGGAGCGCGTAATCGGCGGCGATGTTGCTGACGAACATGTCGAAGACGCCGTCGCCGTTGACGTCGCCGAAGTCCACGCCCATGCCCTTGAAGGAGTCATTGCCCAGCACCTTGGATTTGGGCGTCGTCAGGTCCCGCTGCCCTTTGAGCAGCGTAAAGTTCAGCTCGCCCGGCTGGGAGCGGTTGTAGAAGAAGCGATCCGGGCCATAGTCGTTGGCGAAATAGAGTTCGGGCAGCAGATCGCCGTTCAGGTCGGCCGCGCCCAGGGCCAGGGTCCATGCCGTGGCCTGATCCGCCTCCAGCACATTGTCGACTTTGGTGAACTGGACGTCAGGATTGGGACCGCTCGTGGCATCGTTCCAGAGGAAGAAGTAGGTGCCGCCGCCGTTGAACGCCTTGGACATGGAGCGCTGCATGTTGACCAGGTCCGTGCCCTCCGAACCCAGCAGCACCTTGTCGTCCGGGAAGTAGTTGGCCACGATCAGGTCGGCGTGGCCGTCGCCATCCAGGTCGGCGAAGGTGGCGGCGCTGCTCCACCAGACGTCGTCGCCGGGCAGAATTTCCACGGTAAGATAGGAGTCATTGCTCAAAGGCTCGCCCGCGGCTTCGGGACCGCCTTTGTTCAGGAAGGCGATGGGCGTGCGGCCCCAGTAGTAGACCAGGATGTCCATGCGCCCGTCCTCGTTCATGTCGTTGGGCAGACAGCCCACCGGGGCCATGGTCACCGGATCGTAGTCCAGGTCGCCGGGGTCCAGGGCGAAGGGTGCGAAGCGGGCCGGCGTGCCGGGGACGGGGGCGACGATGGCCTGGTCAATGCGGATGTCCACCTGGCACGAGTCATTGGGCAGCCCGTCCCCGTCCAGGTCGTTGAGGGCCACGGCCGCGCCCATGGCCGAAAGCCAGCCGTCGATGGGCTTGAGGTCCGGGTGGACGTTGCGGATCTGGCGGTATTCATAGCCCGACAGCTCGGGCATGGTCGTACTGGAGAAGCCAAAGGTCGCGGCCAATGCCTGGCGTTCTCCCCGGGAGAGGACCGGCTGCTGGCTCAGGAGAAAGAGGATCAGGATGGCGGCGATGGCCACAAGCCGGGCCGCGTTCTGTCGAAGCGCTTTGTTCAGTTGCATGGTGCGAGTGCCTCCTCAGCGATAGATTGATCCTGGAGAGATTGCTCCGGGGTGAACTGCTCCTGGACCCGCCGCCGCCAGGTTTCCCAGGCCGGTTCGGTCCCGTTGCCGATCTCATTGTCGGACTCTGGCGGCTTGAGGCGATTGGCCAGATCCGCGGCCTCCGTCAGAGACATGCCGCAGACGATCTGGCAGGCGAGTTCTGTGTGGGTGGCCTCGTTTTGGGCGCGCTGGCGGGTGGCCGCTGCGAAGACCATGCCCTGGGCCAGTTCGGGGTGGTAGGAGCCGGCCACCGCGTCCAGATCGCGGATCACGCTGGCGTCGACGCCGCCGGCATAGCCGCCGGAGAGGCCCACGCCGCTCCAGAGATCAGCCCGCCGCGCCTCAGGAAAGGTGGCGATGGTGGCGTCAATCAGTTCCGGGTCCGCGCCGCGCACGAACCAGAGACAGCGCCCCACGCCCTGATCGAAGACCCGGGCCGCGTAGCCGGCCATGTGCTTGGGGCGCGCCTGCCGCTCCAGGGTGGACGGCCAGTTGAAGTAAGTCTCGTGAAAGCCGTAGCCTTCTACAGCCAGCCAGCCGACGATGGGATCCAGCCGCTTGAGGGGACCGGCCACCCGGCGCTTCATGTGGGCCCACGCCCAGCCCACGCCCACGTGGGACATGTAATAGTGGTCGTTGCCCGGCCCGTCCACGAAGCGCCGGATGCGATCGTCGGAGAAGGGCATGAGCATGTCGAGCATGGCCAGCCCCATGGCCGCGCCCTCGAAGGCGAAGCCCCGGTACTCGTTGTCGATCTCGGCGTTTAATTGGGCGGCCAGGGAGTCGGGGTCGTCATCGAGGAGGGCGGTGTGATAGCCCTGGGTGAAGATGCGCCCGATCTCTTCCAGATAGTCGCGCACCCCGTCATCGCGCACGGTGAATCCACGCCGGGCGACCGTGGTCTCGGCCGGCGCAATGCCCATGACGCGCCGTCGCAATTGTTTGAACATACATGCCTCCAGTCATTTTTTATGGGTGTGGCGTCCATGCCACACGAATTCGCAACCATCACAACATTGTAGGTGCAGCTTGCAGCCGCACGATCTCCGGGATGCAAGAGCGTTTCGAAAAAGACGAACCCGTCCCGCACGATCTCCGGAATGCAAGAGCGTTTCAGGAAAACCGAAACTGTACGGCTACAAGCCTCATGCGCATCAAGTTAAGAGTTATGTCGAACCCACCACCGGTTCAAACCTGTGGCTGGCAGACAAAGTGCGTTAAAACGCACTGGACAAATGGTTAATCTCGGCGTTATGGCAACCTGCTTGAGCAGGTTTTGTGTACCAGCCACCGGTTTGAACCGCTGGCGGCGCTTAGCTTGATGCGTATGGGCTACAAGTCCGCACCTACTCATCGAGATCTGCCGGGTGCAAGATCGTCTCAGGAAAACCGGGACCGTGCGGCTGCAAGCCTGCACCTACCTATCGAGATCTGTTGGAATACAAGAACCTCTCGGGAAAACCGAGATCGTGCGGCTGCAAGCCCGCAGCTACTGCTTTTGAGCCAAAACGAATGTCTGAGAATGGGTGCGCAAGAGAGGAGGCCCAACGTACGCGGGCCGGGAAAACGCCGAATGGCGCGGGAAAGGATGGGGTTGACAAAGCAGGGTGACACAGTGTAGCATGATGACGCCTCCTATCTATATCCTAGGTGTGGGGCTCCTTGCCCTATCGGTGTTGCCGCACCGATAGGGCGCTTTTTATGATGAACAAAAGCGCATTATGACAAGTTGCTGGTGCAATCCAAGCGCGTACCAATTCTCCGGAACTGCCGGATTGAGTTGCCAGACCGCAACAATCGTCATTCCTTCCGGGAAATCTGCAAGCCGCTGGTGAGTCGTTGTGCGGCGCAAAAGAAGTCGCATTGAACACGGGCGCTATCGCCACTACGCAATGCATAAATTCTCAACATAAGGAGAAGTTACGGAACCTCTTGGCCAGACGTTGACAGTATGGACATCTTTCCCGCAGGCTTCCGTAAGCGAACCTACGCCACGTTGAAAAAGGATGGAAGGCGTCCGTTTCGTCATACAAACGTCATATTCCATGGGTGTCTTATGAATCCAGATCTCTTCCAACCTTTCTTCGATCGTTCAGGCGCTGTCATCATCGACGGCGCGCTGGCCACCGAGCTGGAACGCCGGGGCGCGGACTTGAACGATCCCCTCTGGTCGGCCAAGATCCTCATCGAACAGCCTGAGCTGATCCGCCAGGTCCACTACGATTACTTCGTCGCCGGCGCGGACGTGACCATCACCGCCTCCTACCAGGCTACGTTCGAGGGCTTCGCACGGCGGGGACTCTCCCACGCGGAGGCGGCCGCGCTCATGCGCAGGAGCATCCGCCTGGCGGTGGAGGCCCGGGACCAGTTCTGGGCGGATCCGGCCAATCGGATCGGGCGGGTCCGTCCCCTGGTGGCCGCGTCCGTCGGCTCCTATGGCGCTTACCTGGCCGACGGCTCCGAATACCGGGGCGACTATGGGTTGAGCGTGGAGGCGCTGATGGACTTCCACCGCCCGCGCATGAGGGTGCTGGCGGACGAGAGCGACGGAATCGCCGCCGATCTCCTGGCCTGCGAGACCATCCCCGTCCGGCGCGAGGGGGAGGCGCTGGTGCGTCTGCTGCGCGAGTTTCCCCACGCGGTGGCCTGGCTCAGCTTTTCCTGCTGCGACGACGCCCATGTCTGCCACGGCGAACCCTTCGCGGACTGCGTGGCCCTGGCCAATGAGTCGGCCCAGATCGTGGCCGCGGGAATCAACTGCACGCCCCCCCGCCATGTGGAGCCGCTCCTCCTCAGCGCGCGGGGCGTGACCGACAAGCCGCTGCTGGCCTATCCCAACAGCGGCGAGTTCTGGGACGCGGAGGCCTGCTGCTGGCTGCCGGGCACCCGCGTCACCGAGTTCGCGGGGCCGGCCCGGCGCTGGCGGGACGCCGGCGCGCGGCTCATCGGCGGCTGCTGCCGCACCACGCCGGCCGACATTCTGGATATTTCACTGGCCGTACGTTAATCAGCGGCTATCATTAGAACGCGAATTTACACGGACAGGAACGGATTTTCACAGATTTTTCTGGAAAAATCGTATCACTTCAATATTTCGGGGCGGAGTGCGTTGCACTGACCCAAGCCGGGCCGAATTTCCTCGATACGCCCGGTCAGTGCGACGGACTTCCCCGGTTTATTGAGCAGATACGAAAAATCTGTGAAAATCCGCTTATATTAGCGAAAATCCGCGTTCCCCCCCAAAGTCTGGCTGAACAATCACCCGCGTTCTATCAATAAGGAGAACTCATGATCGTTATCGAAATCACCAACATCAAAGACCTGGTCAAAGATCAAAAGGGCTGGGTCACCGCGCAGATTGGCTCCATGGTCACCGACCTAGAAGCCAAGGTGGAGGCCCAGATTATCCAGCAACTTCAGGAAAATTTCGCCCAAAACGGGGTGCAGGCCAACATCGCCAGCGTCGCAGGGATGAAGATGAGCCATGTGAAGTCGGGCAACGATGAATGGACCATCCGCCCGATCTCCAATAAAAACGGGTAATTCACCCCATTATCAATACGCTCGAATGAGGGTGGGTTTGGTGTAGGCCAGACGGAAGCCGGAGCGCTCGATGTTGCGCTGGGACGCGGCCCCGGGCGTGGTGCTGACTGTGGCCAGATCACAGCCCGAACGGGCCGCCCAGGCCAGCCGCGCGCGCAGGAGCGCGCTCTGTACGCCCATCCTGCGCATGGCCGGACGCACGCTGGTGGAGAAACAAATGGCCACGCCATCATGGATGGCCAGCGCGCCGCCGCCGGCCGGCCCCCGCCCGGGCGAGAGTAGGATGGATGCGGTTGCGCCCGCTGGCGGACCTACGCCTTCCCAGGCCAGAAAGCAGATAGTGTTACGCTTGTAAACGTTGGGTAGAAATAGCCTGTCACCATCCACAGGGCCGTGGACGCCTTCGAAGCCTGCGCTCACCGTGCCGGCCCAGAGCTGAGCCTGATCCATCAGCGTTTCGGCAATGAAAAAACGAGCGCCTGGAGATGGAAGGGCGTCGTCCTGATCCAGTTCACGCCACCAAACGTTCTTGAACTGCTGCACGCTATAGCCCCGGGCCATGGCCCACGTCTGCAACGACTCATCCGCCAAGGGACAGAGGTCCACCCGGCAGGTCTCTCCCCGGTCGACGAAGAACGCCTCGGTCTGTTCCAGGTCCTGCTCCTGCACCGGCTCGCGCATGCCCAGCCCGTAGACCCGGTTGACAGGCGATCCCCGACCGGCGAAGACCGCGACGCCGTCCCCCACCCGCTGGGCTGCCGCGCCTACGCCCGGCCAGATACGCTGCACAGCCTCCACATATTCCTTGACGCTGGCGACCTCGGCCCCTTCCAGCCGCCCCGCCAACTCCCGGTCAGCAAACATCATTCCCCCACGCATTACACATCTTTACGCTTCACTCGTGACTTGTGACCTGTGACGAGTCACGAGTCATTGGGCGCCATCTGCTCAAAAATCATCCGCCGCATGACCGTCTCCGTCGCGCCCGGGACGAGGCGGCCCGCCACGCCGAGGAGTCGGTTGGCCGGACCCGGGATCAGCTGGTGACGGCGGGCGTGAACCGCGTCCATGATGCGACCGGCCAGCACCTCCGGCGGCATGGGTCGTTCCTCCCTGCCATTGTCAGGGCTGTAGCGGCGGGCGTGTGCGATGCGGGTGGGGCCGTAGACAGTGAGGACATTCACGTTTCGGGGCGCCAGCGCGATGGCCAGGCTGGAGGCGTAGGAGGCCAGCCCCGACTTGGACGCTGCGTAGACGGCCGCGCCCGGATAAGAGGCGAAATGGCTCAACGACGAGAGGAAAACCAGGCTACCGCCCGCCTTCAGCCGGCCGGCGGCCAGCAGCGCCCGGGTCAGCAAGAGCGGCGCGCTCAAGTTCACATCCAGCACCTTCATCTGCAGGACCAGGGGCAGGCGGACGAATGCGCCCACCGCGCTGGCATCTGCGTTGTGGATCAGGACATCCACCCGCGGGCGTCGGGCCACTTGGTCAGCGATGCGTCCGATCTGGTCGGCGTCGCCCAGGTCGCCGATGATGAAACGGGCCTTGCCGCCGGCGTTGATCAGCTCGGCCTGGGTGCGCATGGCCCGTTCGCGGTCCAGGTCCACGCCGGTGATGGTATAGCCGGCGGCCGCGAAGGCCAGCGCCAGCGCGCGACCGATACCGTTAGCCGCGCCCGTAATGACGCAGTGGGGAGCGGCCGTCTTTCCCGTCCTGGCTTCAGGCTCCGCGGCGGGTTCCGCCTGAATAGCGTCCATATCGCCACCATCATCGCCGCCGCGGCGCCGGGCCATGGAGCGTCCCAGGCCGGGCCAGCGCCGGAGGATTTGCAACGCCAGGTTGTTGGCGAAACCGGGCGCGGCCAGACCGCGGCCGCCACGGATCAGGTCATCGATCTGCTCCGCCACCTGCTCGGCCAGGGGAAACCTGGCGGGGTTGATGCGCTCCGCGGGCAGGCCGCTCTTGGCGTGGATGCCCGTGCGGGTGGCGCCAGGATGGATCATCTGCACCCGGACTGGACGATCCAAGGCGGCTAGTTCGATGCGCAGATTGCGGACGAACGCGTCCAGCGCGGCCTTGGTCGCGGTGTAGACCGCGTAGTCGGGCGTGGGCATGACCGCGGCCACCGAGCCGATGAAGACCAGCTTACCGCCCGCCGCCTCCACCCGATGAAGCAACCGGTGAGCGATGGCTATAGGCGCGCGCAGGTTGACGGCCTCCAACATGCGGATGTTCTCCGGCGTCTGCTCGGCCATGCCGCCCACAAACCCCGCGCCGGCGTTGTTGATGAGCAAATGAAGTTGGTCCACCGCCTGCGCATCCAGCCAGGCCGCGATGACGTCGGCGCAGTCGGATTGGCTCAAATCCGTCCGACAATAGGTCTCGGGCGTGAAGAGGGGATCGTCCAGTTCATCCAGGGGGCGGCGGCCCACCAGCACCAGGCGCGCGCCGGCCTCGTGGTGACGTCGGGCCAGGGCCAGGCCAATGCCGTCGGTTGCGCCGGTGATGAGGATGACGGGCTGGTCGCTCATTTGTCCGGCCAGGAGCGGGTCATGCCTGAAGTGAGGACGTGCAGACGGGCGACGGGTGGGTCACCGGGGGTGGCGGCCACAAAGGCGACCATCAGCGCGCTGCCGTCGGTTTCGCCCCTATCTCCGACCAGGACGGTAACCATATCGGCGGCGAAGTCATAGCGGATACAGACGGATCCATCCAAGGCCAGCAGACGCACTTGCCGCTCGCTGAGCCGAGCCAGCAGCGTATGCAGATCCGCCACCTGTTGGACGGCCGGAACCACCGCCGCGTTGGGGATGAGGTTCAGCCCAGCAGTGACGCCGTCCTCCAAAAAGCCGCCGATGGTCGCGATGGCGGGACCAACAAAGGCCAGCCCCAGTTCATCCACAGCCAGATGCCCCAGGGCGTCGACCAGCCGTCGTCCGCCGCTGGAGAGCAGCATTTGGGGCGGCAGATCGAGGATGACCAAGTCCATGGCGTCGAAGTTGAGACGACTAAAGCGCGGCCCGTTGACATCCACCACCAGCAGTTCTCGGTCTGCGGCGGCCATGGTCTCTTCCAGGGGCGCCGCCAGATCGCTGGCGCCGTCGGTCAGAAGGACAACGAAGCCATCCCGATACGCGCGCCAGTCCTGAGCCGCCGCCTGTGCAACCAAAACGTCAAAATCGGAGCAGAGAATAATCGACATTACGTTATTGTACTGTGGAGTGGGTGGCCTCGCAAACCGTAGATATTGGGAGGTGCGTCCCAGGTTGGGGGAAATCATAGAATTCCACAAAACACATAAGGTCACAAAAGCCGGAGGGCGTTTCTCTATGCCCTTCGTGTCTCTCTGTGGTTAAAAACAATTTTTACGATTCGTCGACGTCAGCCAGACCGGTGCGGATGGCGTACTTGACCAGATCGATGCGGGAGCGGACGCCGAGTCGGCCCATGATGTTGGCGATGTGCCGCTCGACCGTGCGCGCGCTCAGCCCCAGCTTTTCGCCGATCTGCTGGCTGGTCAACCCATCGGCCACCAACCGCAACACCTGTCGTTGGCGCGGGGTGAGTCCCACAACATCGTCAGAATTCGTCTCAACGCCTGTGCGCAGGCGATAGCCGTCCACCAACGTACCGACCAGGTCGGGGTGAATATAGCGTTGACCGGTCCGGACTGTGCGGATGGCTTCAAGCAGTTCATCGGCCGCGGCCCGTTTGGGCAAGTAGCCATCGACCCCCGCGTCCAGCATTTCCAGCAGGTAGGCCTGGCTGGTATGGATGCTCACCACCAGAATGGCCCGCTCAGGGCGTTCTCTTTTAAGGAGACGCGCGGTCTCAGCCGCGTCTAGGCCAGGCATGGAGACGTCCAGCAAGACCACGTCCGCCGGCATCCTGGCCAGGAGTTCCAGTCCTTCATCGCCCGACCCCGCCTCGCCGACGATGGTCATGTCGGGTTGGGATTCGATCAGCATCCGAAAACCGGCGCGCACCATCTCATGATCTTCGATGAGGGCCACCCGAGTTGGTTCATTCATGGTCATCCTCCAACGTAAGGGACAAAGCCGGATCGACGGGTAGAGTCACGTGTAGTCGCGTCCCTTTCCCCTCCGTCGATTCCACTTGAAAGTCGCCGCCGATCAGCGAAACCCGCTCCTCGATGCCAATCAGACCCCATCCATGGCTGGCGTCGTCGGCCAGGATCAGGTCATGGGGATCGAACCCCACGCCATCATCTTCGATCGTCAGATAAACGTGTTCCAGATCGCAACTCAGGCGGACGGCGGCGTGGTCAGCCTGAGCGTGACGGGCCACATTGGCCAACCCCTCCTGGGCGATGCGAAAAAGAATGGTCTCGACCGGCGCGGAAAAACGGCAACCGGGGTCCTCCTCCATCACCACCACCTGGGTCGGCATGACGTCGTCGAGCCGGTCGGCATACCAGTGCAATGCGGGAGCCAGCCCCATGTCATCCAGGACAGATGGCCGCAGGTCCACGATCAGACGGCGCAGTTCGTCGATGGCGTGGCTGCTCATGGCCGAGAGACGAGTCAACTGTGCGGCGGCCTGCTCAGGGTTACTGGTCAGGATCTGTTCGGTTCCCTTCAGCCCTGCAGCCAACGCGGTGAGCACCTGCAAAGTGTCATCGTGGAGTTCCCGGGCCAAGCGGGCCCGCTCCTCTTCCTGGGCGGCTACGGTCATCCGCAGCAGTTCGCCGCGCAGAGCGTCGCGGCGGGCGATAGCGTCCCGGGCCTGCGCTTCGGCAGTGGCCAACTGTTGCTGGCGTTCAGCCTCGAAAAGGCGCAGGGCGCGGATGACGAAGATGGCCATGAACACGGCCAGTGTCGCGCGAAAAGCCTGAACGGGAAACCCAAACCAGGATTGGAAGAGGTCCTGATTGACAAAGGTGGACGGAAAAAGCAAGCTGGGACGGACAAAGATCTGTCCAACCAGACCATAGAGAAAAAAGGTGATGGCGGCCCAGACGAAATCGTTGGCGAACGATGCGTTCTCGGTGCTGCGCAATTGGCGTCCCTGGGTCCAAAAAGCCATCCCCGCTAACAGGGCGCCCGGCATGCCCAATGCATAGCGGGCCCAGACGTCAGATACGTGGTGCCAGGCCGGCGCAGCGCCCCCAACCCAGGCGCCCAGGAAGAGCACGCCAATGCCATAGAACACCAATGCGCCCAGGGCCACCCAGACGTCCCGCATCGGGTGCCGGCGGGAATTGGTGAGCGCCCGCACCCCAAACGCGATCAGCGAAGCGAAGGAAAAGGCCAGCAACCCCACTCGGGTCCACTCCAGCCAGGCGGGGGAGTTAAACCCATACGCCAGCACGCCGAATTGCTCGAACATCTCGACCCACTCATGAAAGCCGTGGGCCAGCCCGAAGACTGCCAAAGGCCACATGGCGCGGGCGAGACGCGAACCAGACGAGCGGCCGGCCTCCAGCGCGACCGCCAACCCCAAAGAGAAAAACCCCAACCCGTAAATGAAATAAATATGGGTGATGCGGTTTGTAAAAAATTCAGCCATCATGTGCTCCCCTGCTGGCATTATAGCGGCTTTATCGGCGATGGCAAAGGGAACAGAAGGCGATGAGTGGGGAAAAGAATCCGCCCGGTTTAGATGGAACGCAGATGACGCAGATACACGCAGATTTTCGTAGATTTTTCGTATCTTCTCACCATCTCAGGGTAGGGGACGCCCGCCGGGGCGATCGCAGGACCACGCCCCTATCTGGTAAGAAGGAAGATACGATCCAGTTCACTGAGAAGAGGCTGTTCGAGGCGAGAATGTAGAGACGCTCTCTGTTTGAACGCCTGCCTATTCGGGAGCGCCGGCGTCGATCCACTGCGCGACCCATGCCAGGACCGAGGCCGGTAGCTGGTTGAGGTGCCCCTCTTCCTGGATCGTAACCAGCAGGCTTTCGGTCGCGTTCCCCGGCAGGATGACCGCGCCCCGAACGCCGCCGGCCATTGCCTCGTCATAGCTGGCCAGAGAAAGACCGCCATCCAATGCTTCAGCTCCGTGGCAGGCCACACAACGCGCCTCGAGGATGGGGCCTACCAGCGCGTCCCACGTCAGGTCCGCTTCAGGATAGGTGGGCAAGGATGGATCCAACACATTGGTCAGTTCGATGATCTCAGGCGCGTCCAGGCCGGTGTACTTCAATTCAGACGTGTGGCAGGCGCTGTTGGCGCAAAAGGTAGTGTTGTCGAACTGGAACGCACCCAAATCATTGACCTCAGACAGATCCGGCACGTCGTGGCACCCCTCGCAGGTGCCGTCGAATTCGAACCGATGGCGGGAGACCCAGTTGCTGTCGGCGTGAGACGGCGGTGAGAAAGTCGGCTTCACCGTGGTGAGGGGAGTTGTGCCATCGGGCCGGCTACGGATGGGAACGTCGTGACAGAGGCTGCACTTCAAAGGGATGCTCTCGCTCTCCTGATTCAGGTGCTTGCCATCATGGCAGCGGAAGCAGCCCGCCCAGTTTTGATGACCCAAATTGTCCGGATAGGTGTTCCAGTCCACCGCCATGTCAGGGAAGAAGATGCGATCATAAATATCGGCTGTGTTTTGGACGGATTGGACAATCTTATCCTCATTATCCTGATAATAGTCGGGCCATTGCTCCTGATAATAGGGTTGCAACCCCTCGATGGCTTTACGCGCCTCCTCCTTGGAAGGGTAGGATCGATCCATGACAGCCAATGCATTCTGCTTATAATAGGGGATCTCAGGCGAAACCAGCCCCCGAGCCATAGCGTCGTCCAATGCCTCGGAGGGATTAGGATAGGGGTGGGCGACGCGATTGTGACAGGCGGCGCAGTCCACGGTCTTGATCTGATCGGCATTCTGGGCAGCGAAATCAGCCGGTAGATCCGTGGTCACATCCACAAACTCATCGCTGCCGCTGCCGTCAGCGTAAGTGACTTTGACCCAGGGGATATCCTGCTGCATATGAGGGTCATCGGTGGCGATGTATTCGACCTTGTTTTCGATGTGCCAGTGACTGCCAATACCCAGCCCTTCGGTGTGAACCCCGCCGCCAATGTTGAAGGTCATATACGTTTCGAGCAGGTCATTGTTCTGCTCAGCATCATAATGTTTGACCGTGCGTTGGGCGTCATCAGAAAATTTTTCAGGATTATGGCAGCGTTCACAGACCTGGGACGCGGGACGCAGCCCTTTGGAATGGATGGGCACCTCATAGTCCGCGCCGATGAAACGAATGACGTGGGAGAGGTCCCCCGCTTTGCGCGTGAACTGGGTGGCGATCAGCCCGCGCCCGATGTGACATTCCACACAGTTGATCTTGGCGTGCACAGACGTCTGATAGGATGCATAGGACGGGGGCATGGTGTGGCAGGTCGTCCCACAGAACTTCGAACTGTTCGTATATTCCCAGGTCGCGCCCACCCCGGCGAAGATCAGCAAGCCGATAAACACCAGGACGAAGAAAGGCGCCAGACGCACCAGCCACGAGGACGATGGATCCGGCGTCACAAAGCGACTCCATCGGCTACGCATCGGTCGCCCCCTTAGACTTTTTGCTTCCGGAGCGAACCCCGCGATAGATGAGATACACAATGGCCAGCAGGATCAGCCCCAGCAGAACGTACATGCCCAACCGAATCCAGCGTCCAACCTCCACGTTACGCACATCGGGCGCAGGCTCTCCCACAGAGGGGATGGCCGTGGGCGGCGGCGGCGACGTGGGCGTGGGGCCAGGGGCGAAGGCGTTTTCAGGGATGGGCGTCACGATCGCGGCCACGTAGTCGATGGTCTCCACCGCCCATTGGGGGTCCTCGCCGGTGCGGGTGTGACACTGATTGCAGGAGTTGGGCATCACATCTGCGCCGCCGTAGTCGATGCTGGCCTGGGGATTGGGCTGAAGCATGGAATGGTTGTGGATATCATATTGGACCGCGCTGATCCCCATCGCCGGCAGATGACAGTCCGCACAGGTGAAATCCTGCTCCAGGCTGGCGCGGTCGTGATAGGGCGTATGTTGAATAATGGCCGTCTTGCCACTGTGGCACTCCAGACAGAGATCGTTGAGCGGCTCCACCAACTGGATCGCGCCGACGCCCTCCCCATGGGACGCGTGGCAGGTGACGCAGCTTGTATCCGTAGCCAGAGCCATACGGCTGCCCTGACTCCAATCCGTATACTGCTGATGATTGCGTTTGGCGCTGCCGTCTGGCCAGAAGTCGCCCGGATCGACGCTGGGGGTGAAGTGATCGAGCAGTGCATCACCGGGCTGATAAGTGGACGGGAAGGCATGCCCATCGGGCGAGACGCCCCGGCTATGGCACGCGCCGCACACTTGCTCATCCACGGCTGGCAAGTCGACGTTTTCCGGATCCTCGACATGGCTCTCGCCCGGCCCGTGACAGCTCTCGCAGCCGACGCCGAACTCGGTGAATTCCCAGCGCTCCGTATCCAGCCCGGTGACGTGACACCCACTACAGGAGCGTCGCCAGTCCGTCAGCCCGCCCGGCCCGGTGATGACGGCGGTGACGCTGATCTCGGCGGTTGAAGTCAGGTCCGTGGTCCAGGTTGCGCTCTCCACGATCCACTGGGCGGGCAGGATGGTCAGTTCCCCGTTTTCACTCTGGTGGATATATTGCTGCTTCCAATGACCGCCGATGGTGTAGGCCACATCGCTCAGCGCGAAAGGGCGCTCCGGATCGTCGCTGTCGAAATCGCCCACCACCGCATCCGGGTCGGTCGCCAGATCCTGGATCATGTTCGCGTGGAGGGTGTCGCGCCAAGCATAGTATTCCTGATCGTGGCAACTGGAGCAACGCGCGCTGCCCACATAGCCAGACGCGCCCTCACCCAGGCCAGGCCGGGGAGCGATAAGCTCCAGCGCCCACTCCAATGGCTGATCATCATGGCAGGAGATGCAGGCCGCGGGCATCACATCAGCGACCTCCGCAATAGGCTGGACGTTGTGACTGTCATGGCAGTCGGCGCAGACAGGTAGGGCAGGGTCATCCGTCTCACTCTCGTGCAGTGGATTATGGGGATAATGGCAGGATGTACACTCCTCAGACGCCAAACGAGTATGGTCACGTAGGGTCTGGGCTGGGGTGGGATAATGGGGATAGCGATAATTCGTCGGATTGACGTGACAATTCATACAGTAGATCGGCTGATCCGCGGATGAATTATGGACGGATTCGTCCAGCAATTCCCGGGCGGCCAATAGGGGCAGGCTTTCGCCGGAAGGCAGAGTCAAAGTGCGACGGTTTTCCCCGTGACAGCCACGACAAGCGTAGTCAGGCGGGTAGGGAGGCGGCAGGGGTTCACCGGCATACGCGATCCCGCCCAGGAACAGGCTGATCGTCAGCATTCCCATGAGTATCAAACTGAAGAAGATGAAGCCAGACGCTATGCGGCGCATTCCCGCCCTAACCCTTAAGTCGTTAGGCCTTGTCCGGCGACTTTGAAGCCGCCGGACAAGGCCAATGTTGGCCTTAACGATTGTACAGGAGATTACTTGTCATCGTTGGCGCTGCCGGCCAGGTCTCGCTCATGGTAGCCGGTGGCGAACTCGATGAGGACGTCATCTTCCTCTACGCTGGCCGGACCGCCCTCATAGTGACAGCCCTTACAGGAGAAGTCCAACCCCAGGTAGGGCAGTGAGGCCGAACCGTCCTCGGTCAACTGTTCCAGCTGATCTGGATTGATGGCGAAGATGTGGGTGCGCAGATCACCGGTGTAGCGGTCCAGATCGCCGAGCGCAGACTTGGACGCGCGCGGCATGTGGCATTCGATACATTCCGCGTGAGTGCGGTCGGTGATCTTCTGATACTTGGTCTCTTCCAGGTGGCAGTTCTCACAGGGCGTCTTCTGGCCCACGCCCTTGGCGTACTTGACCGTCTCATGGGGATCGTGACAGTCGACGCAGCGCATGGCGCCCCGCTTCTTGGATTGGAACTCTTCCTCATACTGCTCGTGATGCTTGATGAAGCCGCCGCTGGCGTTGATCTCGGTCACATCGCCGCGGATATGGCACTGGCCACAGAGCTCAGAATCCCGGTCGACGGGCAAGGCGTACGCCATGGGATCGTTGACGTGATTGCTGGCCGGGCCATGGCACTCTTCACACTGAATGCCGTCCGCAACCCAGGTGCCGATCAGGCCGGGGAGTACATCCTGGTGGCCTTCAGGGCTGTAGCCAGTAGTGTGGCAGGAGCCGCAGTCATAGGGTTTCTCTTGACCGGCGTGATAGCCAACCCAGTTGTCACCCATATCGATATCTTCGTTGTAGAAGTTGTACTGGGTCTTGGCGTTTTCATCGGCGCCGGTAATGATGTAGCCCTCTTTGTCGATGAAGCGAGCCTTCCAACCATAGCCGCCAATCACATAGAGGATGTCATCCCAGGTGTAGCCTTCCGGCGTGTCCGTCACTTCTGAATAGGGATAGGTGGGCGGTTGGCCATCGATCACTTTGTTGAGTTTGTAGGGATGGCCGCTCTTCATGAAGGTTTTGTAGATGTCTTCATGACATTCCTGACAAGAATCGGTTCCGACGTAAGCGGGTGCAGCGGGTGCGGCAACATCGCCCTCCCCGGTCTGATCCGCAGGTGCGGTCTGTGAAGCCGGGCTGGCCATAACAGTCTGGGCGACTCCGCCTACAAGCAAGGCCACAGCCATGAGTAGAATTACGAAGAATAGAAGTTTTCTCATCATGCTCCCCCCTCTTAGGAGAATTGGGTGATGCGCGCTATTGCTACAAAAACCGGCGACCATGAGCGCTAACCGCCGGTTGACGCTCTAGTTTATTGCATAGACCCTCCCCCCATCAGACTAGGCTACTGCAACAGTAAACCGACTACTGCGACAGTGATGAAGTGTAAATTTTCACATTGTATGAGTAATTATACCCATTAATTCATCTTGTGTCAAGCGTCAAATCATGAAATCCCATAAAAATCTGGCTTCTTCCCCCAGATTTTTGAGAAAAGGCAGCGCGTTCAAAGCAAATTGGTTCTTTCGGAATTCAGGGGGTGGACGCCAATCCACTCCTGAAAATTCTTCCTGAAAAATTCTTCGGGACAATATTAATGACAAGCGATGGACTTCCGCCTGACGGCGCTGCTGCGCTTGTTGTGCCAACCCAATGTCAATGCTATACTGTAAACGATCGTCGGCGTCGTCCCCAGAAACTGTTTCCAACTGACGCCGTGGAAAAGGAATCGCACCCATGTCGCGCCTGCCATCGAATCGTAGTGGACAAGGTTTCATCGAATACGCGTTGATCATCATCCTTCTAGCCATTGTTATGCTCTCCATTCTGCTCATCCTGGGCGATGATCTGCGCACGTTTATCAATGATCTGTTACAGACCTGGTTTCCCCAGGCGGGCGTTATCCGTTCGCTGCTCGCACTCTGAACTGAAGATTTTTTGAAATTGGCGAGATTGGAAGATTGGGCAACGAGAGAACCGTTAATCTCAAATCTCACAATTTCTCCATCGCTCTACACATCATTATGACAACAAAATGGCTCTCCCCCAGCCCGATATCCCGACTGCACGTTCTGGGCGCACGCGGGCTCGATCTGCTTTTCCCCCCGGTCTGCGCCGGCTGCGGGCGCGCGGGGTACGCGCTCTGCCCCCTCTGCGCGCAGGAGGTCGAGCCTGTTGGTGAACCCATCTGCGCCCACTGCGGTCGTCGGCAGGCGCGCGCGGTCAAGCGCTGTCCCCTCTGCGCGTCGGAAGACGAACCGCCGCTGGACCTGGTCCGGGCCGCGACGCTCCACCGCTGGCCCCTGCGCGAGGCCATCCACGCCCTGAAATATGAAGGCCGGACCGAACTGGCCCAGCCACTCGCCCGCTATCTTCTCGCCACCCTGGCGATCCCACCCTGGCCGGCGATCCTGCCCCGGATCGATGCGGTGATCCCGGCCCCGCTGCACGCCCGGCGGCGGGCCGAACGGGGGTACAATCAGGCGACGCTGCTGGCCCGTCCCCTCTGTCGATGGATGGGATTGCCCTTGCACACCGATTGGCTGCAACGCACCCAGATGACCCGTCCACAGGTAGGGTTGAACGCACATGAACGCCGCGCCAATGTGGCTGACGCCTTTCGCGCCAGCCCGGCGGTGTGCGGAAAGACCTTACTTCTGATCGACGATGTCTACACCACAGGCGCGACCATGACGGCCTGCGCCGCGGCAGCCAAGGCCGCTGGCGCACGGCTGGTCTATGGCCTGGCCCTGGCCCAGCCTGCGTCTAGAAATTAGAGATTGGCATTCAGCCGGAAGCGTCAATCTCCCAATCTCCAATCTCAGCGACGTCTCCAATGCGAGTGTCTGCGCTCCCTTGTATGTCCTGAAATTAAAGGGACAGAAGTCAGTTGACAAGCGCGCCGCTTGGGTCTACAATGGGTTTATGAACGCCTTCGTGATTGCGACTCGGATCGATGTCATTCACCATACAGGCGACGCCCACGCCGCCCATCCCCCATGCATCGCGGCGGTGAACAGGAAGATTCCCAAGCCAGGCAATCTCATCTAGCTCCCCGGCTCTTCTCTGGGAGCGGTTTATCTACTAACGGCGCTACCGCTGCCGGCATTCGGCAGTGGTTAGACAATTTCAGTCAAGGAAAGGAGACAGACCATGAATCTGAAAGTTCATGGCCGGAATGTCGAGGTCAACGATTGGGTCAGCGAGTATGTGGAGAAAAAGGTCGGCAAGCTCGAACGCTACCTGCCCCAGATCGACGAAGCCCTGGTCGAGCTGACGTACAGCCCCACCCGTTCGGCCTCGGACCGTTACACCTGCCAGCTAACCATCTGGGCCGGCGGACAAATTCTCCGCGCCGAAGAATCAACCAGCGACATCTTCGCCTCCGTAGACGCCACCGTCAATAAGGTCTATCGCCAAATTCGCCGCTTCAAGGGACGTCGTTATCAGAGCAAACGTCGCGCGGCTGCACATGCGAACGCAGACGCGGAAATGGCTGCGTTCGCCTTGGCCGAAGAATTGGCGGAGGAAGAGGAAGAGGCCCCCGGGACCATCGTCCGCCGCAAGGAGTTCGTCCTTCAGCCCCTGGATGAAGAAGAGGCCATAGAGCAACTGGAGCTGCTCGGCCACGATTTCTTCGTCTTCCTGAACCCCAAGACCCATTCGGCCAACATCATCTACCGCCGCAAGGACGGCAACTACGGTCTACTGGAGCCGAAGATCATCTGAGGAAACAGCAAATAGAACACGGATTGAGCGGATTAGGCGGAAACAGCCGGATTTTCTAAAGAAATCCGTGCAAATCCGCCTAATCCGCTCAATCCGCGTTCTATGGAATTATACAAACTCGATGTCATCCACACTCGCCACCACGGAGCCGGTGTAGAGCCAGGATATCTGACGCAGGGTCAACGCCTGGTCGAACTCAGTGAGTGCAGACATGCCATCGGCCGGCGCGATCACGTGGAACCAGCGCAGCCCGGCCGACGCCGCGGTATGCAGCACGCAAATGCTCGACACCGTGCCCACAATGACCAAATGCTTCACCTGCCAGACTCGGGTCAGGTAATGGTCCAGCCAGGTGTCGTAGAACCCGTCATAGCGGCTCTTGGGGCAGACCAGGTCGCCTTTCTGGGGAGCCAGTTCATCGATAATGCGCCAGCCCCACGTCCCCTGCCGGCAATGCTCCGGCCAAATAGCCCATTCTTTGTCGCCGTCGAAGTGGGTGTCCTGGGTGTAGGCCACATGGACACCGCCGGCGCGGGCCCGATCCAGCAGGCGCTGGATGGCGACGATGGTCTCGCCCGCCGCCTCCACCACGAGCGTTCCCCCCGGCTTGACGAAGTCGTTCTGCATGTCCACCACCACCACAGCCGTTTCCTTCGCAGGCAGATCAAGATGATCCTTGACGGGGATGTCGGGGATATCAACGCTACCGATCGGCAAATAGTCGAAACTCATCTCGCGCTCCTTTCACAGTACCAATAGTCCGCTGCCTGCATTATAGCACCAATGGAAGCGATGCAATCAGTGACTCCGCCACCTGTTCGCGCTCCCATTGCGGGCTATGCTACAATGAACGGGTTGCGAGCCTGTCCCAACGTCTGGGTGACGCATCAGGCCGGCGGGATCGCAACCAAACGAGCCATCGGACGTATAGTCATCATGATAAAAACGAGGAACAAGCATTGCAGCGGTTACTGAGTAAAGAACACGAACAACTGTTACGCCGGGAGCGCTCGCTGCTGGAGGATCTGCGCGTCAACCTGGCGCGCCTGAACGCGGACGAAGATGACCTGAGCCTGCTCAAACGCAGCCTGACCCAGTTGGAGGAACTCTTCCTGCTGGTGGTGGTGGGTGAGTTCAACGCCGGCAAGTCCGCGTTCATCAACGCGCTCCTGGGCGAGAAAGTGCTGGAGGAGGGCGTAACGCCCACCACCAGCGACATCCACATCATCCGCCACGGCGAAACCCTGGGCAAGGAACCCTTCGGCGAGGACTACCTGCTGGTCACCGCGCCCGTGGACTGGCTGAGCGAGATCAACTTGGTGGACACGCCGGGGACCAACGCCGTCATCCAGCGCCACCAGGAGATCACCGAGCATTTCGTACCCCGCAGCGACCTGGTCCTCTTTGTGACCAGCGCTGACCGCCCCTTCAGCGAGAGCGAACGCAGCTTCCTGGAGCGTATCCGCCAGTGGGGCAAAAAGATCGTCATCGTCGTCAACAAGATCGACCTCATCGACGAACCGGAGGACCAGGAAACCATCCTCGCCTTCGTGCGCCAAAACGCGCGCGATCTGCTGGGCATGGAGCCGGAGGTCTTCCCCGTCAGCGCGCGCATGGCCCTCAAAGCCAAACAAAAGGCCGCGGCCCAGGGGCGACCGGTGGGCGGCGACTTCTGGGAGGAGAGCCGCTTCCAGGCGTTGGAGGCCTATGTGCTCGAGAGCCTGGACGCCGCCCAGCGGCTGCGGCTGAAGTTGGAGAACCCGCTGGGCGTGGCCGACCGCCTCATCGCTCGCTATGGTGCGGTCATCGCCGATCGCAGCAGGCTGCTGCGGGATGACTTCCAGGCGCTGGACACCATCGAGGCCCATCTGGACGCCTACGAACGGGACATGCGCCACGACTTCACCTATCACATGAGCCACGTGGACAATGTACTCTATGCCATGGCCGAACGGGGCGATAAATTCTTCGACGAGACCATGCGCCTCACCCGCATCTTCGACCTGATCAACAGCGAAAAGCTGCGCGGCCAGTTCGAACGCCAGGTGGTGGGCGACGCCAGCCGGGAGATCGAACGCTACGTCAGCGACATGATCGACTGGATGGTGGACAAGGACTACCGTCAGTGGCGGGATGTGATGGGCTTCCTCAACGAACGCGCCTCCCAGCACGCGGAGCGCATGGTCGGCCAGTTGGACAGCGAGTTCGAATTCAACCGCCAGAATCTCCTGGCCTCTGTGGGCAGGGATGCGCGCGAGGTGGTGGACAGCTACGACCGCTCGGCCGAATCGCTCAAGCTGGCCCAGGACGTGCAGCGATCCCTCATCCAGACCGCGGCCGTGGAGGCCAGCGCGCTGGGACTGGGCGCAATCCTGGTAGCGGTGCTCCACACCACCATGCTGGACATCACCGGCATCCTGGGGGCGGGGGCCGTGGCCGCCATGGGACTGTACGTGTTGCCCTATCGCCGCACCAAACTGAAGCAGGAACTGCGCGCCAATATCAATGACCTGCGCGATCAGTTGCACGAGGTTCTTTCTCAGCAGTTCGAAAAGGAGTTGGCCGAGAGCCTCCACCGCCTGCGCGACGCCATCGCCCCTTACACCCGCTTCGTGCGCGTGGAGCGCCAAAAGTTGGAGACCCTGGGCGACGATCTGGCGACCAATCAGGGCGAGTTGAACGCAATCCGGCGCGAGGTGGAGCGGCTGAAATGAGCGAGCGGGTGCGCAACGTGAATAAAGTCTCACTGATTCCCCTGGCTCCCGAACGCCACGCCGAAGCGCTACAGGCGGTCTACCGCGGGGCGCAGGCCTACTGGGAGATGTACAACCTGCCCGCCAGCCCCCGCAAACAGGCCGCGCTGGACCTGAAGGCTGCGGAAGAGACGCCCGGTCGCACCATGATGGGGATCGTCCGCGTCACCGCCGACCAGGCGGGAGCCCCAGGCGTGGAGATGATCGGCGTGGTCGATTTTCGCCTCCACTGGCCGGGCGAGCATGTGGCCTACATCGGCATGATCATGGTGACCGAAACCTATCGCCGTCAGGGCGTGGGGAGCCAGGCCTGGCGACTGCTGGAGCCTTGGCTGGTTCAGCGCGCAGATATCCAGACCGCACGCTGCGGCGTGGAGCAGTTCAACCCCGGCGCGCTGCGCTTCTTCCAGAGCCTGGACTTCGATCTGACCGGCGAAGCCAATCGCCTGCGGGTGGGGGACAAGTTCGTGCGGCTGTTGTATATGGAGAAAGAATTGGGGGCAGGAGATTGGAGAGATTGGAGATTGGGAGGCGCTTTAGCGGAGCGAATCTCCAATCTCCAATTTCTCAGTCTCCTGACTTGACCAGGAAACGCGGCTCGCCTTCCACAGGCATGTCGATGACGCCGGAGTTGGGCGTCAGGGTCTGGATCGCGGTCCCTTCCCGATCCAGCAGCAGGCGGGACGAGTCGTCCTCCACCGGCAGCGTGGCGCTTCCCCCGTCGGTCGTCCAGGCCACGATCACCGGGTTGTCATCCACGTCGAACAAATAGGCCTCCACATTCTCCGGCAAATTGGGCATTGGCCCGTCGCACACCTTGCCCGTGACCAGGTTAGCGTAATTGGCGAAGGTGTCGTAGGCGTTGACGGGGTTGTGTTCGGCGTCGATCAGCCAGCGGTAGAGCGTGGGCGGATACTGGGTGTCCTGGCGGATCGCGAACCAAAATGTATTGTCCGCGCCGGCGCAATAGGCCCGGCTCAGTTCTTTGACCACAAAGTCCCGCTGCCCTTCCAGCCCGTTCTCCCCGTTGGCCCACATGGACATTTCCGTGATCCAGAGACGCTTGCCCGTCACCCCATACCGGGCCATGGTGTCGCGAAGTTCGGCCAGTTTGTACGTCACGTCAGGAAATTCCGCGGCGTTGATGGGGTAGAAGTGAAAGCTGAGGCCGTCGAAGTAGTCCCCGGCCCCGTTCTCCAACGTCTTGGCGAGGAAATCACGCTGAAAGTATTCCCAGCTGTCATAGGCCAGGCCGCCAAAAAAGACCAGGCCATCGGGGTCCAGTTCCTTCACGGTCTCATAGAAAACCTGAAGCGAGTGGGCGTACTCCTGGGGATGCCGTCCCCAGCAGCCGATATAGGGGCCGTAGGGATGGGGTTCGTGGGTGCCGTCCGGCTCGTTGATGAACTCCCACGCGCCCACATTCTCCTGATAGCGGGGAACCATGACCTTCACAAAATCCACCAGGGCCTGGTCATCGGTGATAGGCGCGCAGGGAAGGTTCGCGGCCCAGGAGGGGGCATTGTAGAGGACGACCAGGGCGCGCATGCCCAGGTCCTCGATCTGCTGGAAGACGGAATCGTAGGCGCTCCAATCGTAGACGCCGGGGCTTGTCTCGATCTCGGCCCAGGGCAGCCAGACGCGAATCCAGCCCGCGCCCGTCTGGCTGACGAGGGGATAGTCGAACGTCACCACATCGGTGTAGGCGGTCATGTGGCCAAAGTCGGCGCCGAATTTGACCGGGGCCCAGGGCCGGTTGGAGATCACAGGCAGGTAGACCGTGGACGTCACGGGGATGGTTGCAAACGGAGCGTCGGCCGTTTTTGCAGGCATCGAGCGGGCAGTGGCGTGAAAGGAGGCGGAGAAAGCGAGAAACAGGAGACCGGCGAACAGGACCGGCGCGAACAGACGGCGCAGGGAATGGGTAGTCATAAAATTCTCCTCACTTTGATTTTGGACAAAACAGGGACATAATCCGCGCATCTTCATCATGACACACGCACAGATCTGAACTTTTCGTCCACGAGTCCTCTCTGCATGTTGCCCTGTATGCGGTTGTCCCGGTTCATTGGGTGATACGCAGAGGATCATAACGATGATACGAAAGATTCGGTTCACCTTCGCATCCTCCATGTCATATCTTGGGCGGTTGACGCCTGTCACGGTATCATGGGAGCAATGATAGCTTTTATATCCCGGAATGGAGACCCATGACCGACCTCACTATCGAACTCACCCAGATCGCCGAACAGTTGCGCGCCCTGAGCAACAACGGCCTCCAGCACACCGATGACCCTTACCAGATCGAACGCTTTCACAAGATCCTAGGCCTCGCGGCGCGGACGCTGGCCCTGGCGGATCAGCGATCGCTCGACGAACTTGAGCGCATCTTCTTCGACGATGTCACCCTCAAGACGCCCTTCGCGGTGGTGGATACGGCGGTCTTCGATGAGCAGGGGCGTATGTTACTGATCCAGCGGGCCGATGACCGGCTGTGGGCCATGCCCGGCGGGGCCTGCGACGTGGGCGAAGCGCCCGCAACCGGGGCCGCGCGCGAGGTCTGGGAGGAGACGGGCTACACCGTCAACATCAGCCACCTGATCGGCGTTTTCGACAGTCGGCTTTGCGGCCAACGCACCAGCCGCCATCTCTATCACTTCCTCTTCGCCGGCGCGCCCGCGGACGGCGAAGCCAAAACCAGCATCGAAACCCTGGACGTGGCCTGGTTCCCGCTGGACGCCCTCCCCTGGGGCAGCCTCTCGGATGGCCACGAAGCCCGCATCCGCCAGGCGCTGGCCTGGCGCGCCGACCCCGCGATCCCGTCCTTCTTCGACCGAGAAGGCTGGCGGCCGCCGGAATAAAAGCAATGGAACGCGGATGACGCAGATTGGGCGGATCGACGCGGATTTTTTTTGAAATCCGTGAAGATCCGCCCAATCCGGAGTTTCCGCGTTCTATTGTTGATCAACCACCCAAGATCACGTACAATAGGCAGATTGAAAGAACAAGCGTTCGCATCTCCCCCGTTGATCGCGCATTGATCACAAGGACCCGACCATCCATGGCATTAGATAAACTCATCATCCGCGGCGCGCGGGAGCACAACCTGAAAGACGTCAATTTAGAGATCCCCCGGGACAAGCTGGTGGTAATCACCGGCTTGAGCGGCAGCGGCAAGAGCAGCCTGGCCTTCGACACCATCTACGCCGAAGGACAGCGACGTTATGTCGAGTCTCTGTCGGCCTACGCCCGCCAGTTCCTGGGGCTGATGGAGAAGCCCAACGTGGACCAGATCGAAGGTCTCAGCCCGGCCATCTCCATCGACCAGAAGGGGTCCAGTCGCAACCCCCGCTCCACCGTGGGCACGGTGACCGAGGTCTACGACTACCTGCGCCTGCTCTACGCCCGCATCGGCCAGCCCCACTGCCCCGAATGCGGCGAACCCATCACCCAGCAGACGCCCACCCAAATTGTGGACACGATCATGGAGATGGCCGAAGGCAGCCGCCTGCTGATCCTGGCGCCCATCATCAAAGACCGCAAGGGCCACCATCAGCCCGTCTTCACCGAGATGCAGAAGCAGGGCTATGTACGCGTGCGGGTGGACGGTCAGATCTATGAGGTGACCGAGGTCCCGGAGTTGGACCGCTACAAGCGCCACACGGTGGAAGCCGTCATCGACCGCATCGTCGTGCGCCATCCCCGCCCCGACCCGGACAACCCGGACGAGGAGATCCCGGGCACGGACCTGCCCCGGCTCAGCGATTCAGTGGAGACGGCCCTGCGCCTGGGCGAGGGCGCGCTGATCGTGGCTGACGTAACCGACCGGGACAACCCGGTGGATCGCATGTACAGCGAGCATTTCGCCTGCGTCAAGTGCGGCCTGAGCCTGCCGCCCATCGAGCCGCGCACCTTCAGCTTCAACAGCCCCCACGGGGCCTGCCCCCACTGTAGCGGGCTGGGCGCGCTCCAGGAGTTCGACCCGGACCTGATCCTGGACGAGGAGAAGAGCCTGCGCGAAGGTGCGGTGCGCCCTTGGCTGCGCAAGAATGACAGCGAAGGCGACGGCTACTATCGCCAGTTGCTGAACGGCGTCTGCAAGCAGTTCGGCATCCCCTTCGACGCGCCCCTCAAAATGCTGAGCCTGAAGCAGCGGGACATCATCCTCTACGGGCCGCCGCCCGGCCAGGAGACCATCCGCATCCAATACCAGAACAGCCGGGGCCAGACCCGCTACTACGAGACCCAGTATCACGGCGTGATTCCCAACCTGAAGCGACGCTACGCCGAGAGCACAAGCGATTACGTGCGCAGCAAGCTGGAAGAGTACATGAGCGTGCGTCCCTGCCCGGTTTGCGAGGGCAAGCGACTGCGCAAGGAAGCCCTGGCCGTCACCATCCAGGACAAGAACATCAACGACGTCACCGACATGGCGGTCATCGACTCCTTGGTCTGGGTCGAATGGCTGCGCGGCAATGACGAAAACAGGGACGCAGAGAGCCGCAGAGGAAACGCAGAGGAGCGCAGAGGGGCTTTCGAGCAATCACGTCGGACGACATCTTCAAACCACAACCCTGAACCGCCCCTGACCCCGCGCCAGCAGATCATCGCCGACCAGGTGCTCAAGGAGATCGCCGCCCGTCTCCGCTTCATGGTCAACGTGGGGCTGGATTACCTGAGCCTGAGCCGCACCGCGGCCACCCTCTCCGGCGGCGAGGCCCAGCGCATCCGGCTGGCCACCCAGATCGGCAGCCAGCTCATGGGCGTGCTTTATATCCTGGACGAACCCAGCATCGGCCTCCACCAGCGGGACAACGCCCGCCTCATCAGCACCTTGCAGGACATGCGCGATCTGGGCAACACCGTGCTGGTGGTGGAGCATGACGAGGAGACCATCCGCTCTGCGGACTGGGTGGTGGACATGGGACCAGGCGCGGGCGAACATGGAGGCGAGGTGGTGGTCTCCGCGCCCCAGTCCGAGTTCATCCACAGCCCCGAAAGCCTGACCGCCCAGTATCTGCGGGGAGAGCGGCGCATCGACATCCCGCCGGCGCGACGGGAAGGCAACGGCGAGTATCTCCACATCCACGGCGCGAGTGAGAACAACCTGAAGCATATTGACGTGCGCATCCCCCTGGGCAAGTTCGTGGCCGTCACCGGGGTCAGCGGCAGCGGCAAATCCTCCCTGGTGGTGGAGGTGCTCTACAAGCGGCTGGCCCAGATGATGTACCGGGCCAAAGCGAAACCGGGCAAATGTCGGACCATCGAAGGCGTGGAGCATCTGGACAAGGTCATCGACATCGATCAGTCGCCCATCGGGCGCACGCCGCGCAGCAACCCGGCCACCTACGTGGGCCTCTTCACGCCCATCCGCGAGCTGTACGCCAAGATCCCGGAGGCCAAAGCTCGGGGGTACAAGCCGGGTCGCTTCAGTTTCAACGTCAAGGGCGGCCGCTGCGAGACGTGCAAAGGCGACGGCATCATCCGCATCGAAATGCAATTCCTGCCCGACGTCTACGTCCCCTGCGAGGAGTGCCGGGGCAAGCGTTACAACCGGGAGACCTTGCAGATCCTCTTCCGGGGCAAATCCATCGCCGACGTGCTGGACATGACGGTGGAGGAGGCGCTGGACTTTTTCCAGCACATTTCTCCCCTGCGCAACCGCCTGGAGACCCTCTACGCCGTAGGGCTGGGCTACATCAGGCTGGGCCAGCCCGCGACCACTCTCTCCGGCGGCGAGGCCCAGCGCATCAAGCTGAGCAAAGAGCTAAGCCGACGGGCCACGGGAAACACCCTCTACATCCTGGACGAACCCACCACGGGTCTCCACTTCGAGGATGTGCGCAAGCTGCTGGATGTGCTCCAAGAGTTGATCAACAAGGGGAACACGGTCCTGGTCATCGAGCATAACCTGGACGTGATCAAGAGTTGCGACTGGATTATCGACATGGGGCCGGAGGGCGGCGATAAGGGCGGTTACGTGGTGGTGGAGGGCGAACCGGAACGGGTGGCCGAGCACCCCAAAAGCTACACAGGCCAATACCTGCGCCCCATGCTGGCGGAAGAGAACTACAGCCGCTGAGCCATAGATGCGATTACCGAGGGAGAAACCGGGTTTTTACGAATGCGCGCAATTCCCGAAGCGACAGCGCAAAAACCCGATTCCATTCGCCCCAAAATATTGAGAAGATACCAAAAACTTGCGTAACGGACAAGAATATGATAGAGTGTCTAACGTATGGAAGCGTTGATCGCAAGCCCGATCGACGCCCTGTTGGCCAGCCGAGCGTTTGACTGCGGAAGTGGGGACATCCCCACTTTCTTTGTTGTCAGGCGTAGGCGAAAAGGCCCGTCTCTCTTTCCGGGCCGAATGAAAGAGAGATGCAGAAGCAAATAGCGTCGTCGTAATGATGGCTTGTCTGAACCATAGGCGGACGCACCCGCCAGACGGTGAGCAAGCGGGAGTATTCAGGGGTGTAAGGAAGCTATGTCTAAAGCTTTGATTGCTGGCATCACCCAGGTTGCCAACGAAAAAGGTCTTGATCGCGAGGTTATCTTTGAGGCGATTGAGGCTGCGTTGATTTCAGCCTATAAACGCAACTACGGCTCGGTGGCGAATGTCACAGCCGAAGTGGATCGGGTCACGGGCGAGATGAACATTCTCGCCGAACGCGAGGTCGTCGAGGATGTGATCAGCGAGCGCACGGAGATCACAGAAGAAGAGGCGAAGAAGATCGACCCGAACGCCGAACTGGGCGACGTCATTCAGGTGAAGACGAACCCGGATGATTTCGGACGCATCGCCGCGCAGACGGCCAAACAAGTCATTCTGCAACGCATCCGCGAGGCTGAACGCGACACCGTCTACGAGAACTTCGCCCACCGCGTGGGCGAGTTGATCAACGCCCAGGTGCGCAGCGTGGACATGGTGTCGGGCACGGTGACCGTCCTCCTGGATGACAAACACGAGAGCTTGCTCATGCGTGACGAGCAGATCCCGCGGGAGCGGCTGCGGCGGGGCGATTATGTGCGCGTCTATATTGTGGACGTGCACAAAAGTTCGCGCGGGCCGGTGATCAAACTCAGCCGCACCCATCGCAACCTGCTGCGTCGTCTGCTGGAACAGGAGATCCCTGAAGTGCGGGACGGCGTTGTCGAGATCAAGGCCATCGCCCGGGAGCCGGGCGCGCGCAGCAAGGCGGCCGTGGTCGCCACCCGGGAAGGCGTGGACGCGGTGGGCAGTTGCGTGGGCCTGCGTGGGTTGCGCATCCAGAATATCGTCAATGAACTCTCGGGTGAGAAAATCGACGTGGTCGAATGGCACCCGGAACTGACCAAATATATCGCCAACGCCTTGAGCCCGGCCAAAGTCAACAACGTCATCCTGGAAGAGAAGGGCAACGTCAAGACCGCGATCGTGATCGTGCCTGATCGCCAGCTTAGCCTGGCCATCGGCAAAGAAGGCCAGAACGCACGGCTGGCGGCGAAACTGACCGGCTGGCGAATCGATATCAAGAGCGAAAGCGAAGCCATCGAAGAGGGCCTGGATCGGTTGGCGCAGGCCCAGTTGCAGGCCGCCATGAGCATGTCTCCGGCGGAGGATCTATTGACGGTGGCGGAACGCCTTCTGCAGGGAGACGACACCGTTGGCCTGCCCACAACCACAGAGGACAAGTTGAGCGAGGCGGCCCGGGCGCTCGAAAAGATGGAGGAGCAAGAGGCCACATCGCCGCCGGTCGAAATGCCTTCGTTGGACGATGTGCTGGCCAAGCTCCAGGAGGAAGACCTCTACGAAACGCGAACAACGATACCGGAGCTCCCCGATATCACGGAGATCCCGGAAATGCCGTCGCTGCCCAGCGAAGAGGAATACGTGATCCGGACCGAGGACGACGTCACAGAACCTGAAGCCGCCGACGAAGAATTGCCGGAAGTGATCACCGCCGACATGCTGCGCGCCGCCATGAGTCAACGGAAGAAGATCGATATCGAGGATGAGGACTTCGAAGTCCCGGCCGAGTTGTTGGTCGGTCTGGAAGAGGAAGTCGAAGAAGACGCCGAAAAAGAGGAAGCGGACCTGGAAGCGTTGGGCAAAACCAAGAAAAAGAAGAAGTCGAGCAAGAAAAAAGCGAAGCGCAAACGTCGCCCCAGCTACCAGGACGAAGATGACTATCGTAATTATTTCTAGCGTCACGTCAAAGACGAACCAGGTTTCTGACAGAAACCTGGTTCACGCGGAGCTAGCTTATAAGCGCTGTGGAGGCGCGCTGTGGCCAAACAGCAACAAACTCGACGCAAGCACATTCCACAACGCACCTGCATCGCCTGCCGGGAAGTTGCGGGCAAACGGGGGTTGATTCGCCTGGTGCGCACCCCCGAAGGCGTACAGATCGATTTGACGGGCAAAAAATTAGCCGGCCGCGGCGCGTACCTGCATCCGCAGCAACGTTGCTGGCGGCGGGCATTGGAAAATCGACGGGTCGAGCAAGCGCTGCGCACGAAGCTGAGCGCCGCCGACCGTGAACGGTTGGAAACGTTTATGGCCACCCTGCCGGATTCGGAAGTCGAATCGACGACGGAGGGTGAAGCGTGACGAAAGAGTTACAGAATCGAACAAGTAGCGAACAGGACCAACAGGTGAACCGAGTGATTTTTTTGAAAAACATGCCGATCATACGTCAGCATGTGCATTCTGTGGCTCAGCGCCAAGATGCACCGGCGTAAATCTTCTGGACAGGGACAAGGCCCCATCAGCGCGATGAATGTGTGCGTTGAACGCGGTCTTGAAACGGCCAGAGGGAGGACGGCTGCATGGTAGGCTAATACGATCAGGTTGAGTTGTAGAACATGCACGACAAGTTGACCTTCGTCAGACGCCAAGCCACACGGCCTCGTCGCAGTCAGCCTGCGATGGTTGCGAAGTGCGCTTCGCCCTCTCTTTAGTTTTCCGTTTCCCGCGCCCCCGGCGTCATCCCCATCCAGCATCCTGTCGCCTCCATATACGTCTGCACCGACTGCACGTCCCGATATCGGACGCGTGGCAGGTGGCGCATGGATTTATAACGTCGCCCCCATCATTGGGGGGACAGCGACGGGAAACAAAGACAGAATACAGGCAGAAAATAGAGAGAGGAAGCCAGTCCATGGCGACAAAAACGAAATCGAAACAAGCGACACAAAACCGAGGGGGCCAAGAGGAACAGATGACCGATAACGCCAATCAAAACAGAGAGCGGCCAACGGAGGTCGTGGTAGGCGACTACATCACCGTACGCGATCTGGCTACGCTGATCAACCGCAGCCCCATTGATCTGATCAAAATTCTGATGCAGTTCGGCATCATGGCGCCCATCACCCACAGCATCGACCATGACACGGCCGTCATCCTGGGCGAAGAATTGGGCGTAGCCGTGAAGTGGCCGGAACCTGAAGTCGACGAGGAGGCCGGAGAAGAGGACGAAAGCGCGGTTCACCCCCAGATGGTCAAACGCACATTCGTCCAGGAACTCATCGAGCGAGAGTCAGAGGCCAATCTGGTCGAACGCCCGCCTGTGGTGGCGGTGCTGGGCCATGTCGATCACGGCAAGACGACTCTGCTCGATCATATTCGCAACGCCAACGTGGTCGCGGGCGAGGCCGGCGGCATCACCCAGCGCACCGGCGCCTATCAGGTGACGGTGGACGGCAAGAAAATCACTTTTCTGGATACGCCGGGCCACGAAGCGTTTACGGCCATGCGCGCTCGCGGCGCCCAGGTGACGGATATCGTAGTGCTGGTGGTGGCGGCTGATGACGGCGTCATGCCCCAGACTCGGGAAGCCATCAACCACGCCAAGGCCGCCGGCGTCCACATCATCGTCGCCCTCAACAAGATCGACAAGGCCAACGCCAACCCGGACCGGGTGCTGGAGGAACTGGCCAATGAAGGGCTGCAGCCGGAGTCGTGGGGCGGGGAGACCATCGTCGTCCCCATGAGCGCGCTCACAGGCGAAGGGGTGGAGGAGCTATTGGAGAACATCCTGGTGGTGGCCGAGTTGGAACATTACACCGCCAACCCCAACGGCCAGTGCCTGGGCACCGTCATCGAATCGGAACTGGACAAGTATCGAGGCGTCACCACCACCCTCCTGGTCCAGAACGGCACGCTGCGCCGGGGCGACACCATCGTGGTCGGCACAACCTATGGCCGCATCAAGGCCATGTTCTACTACGAGGGCAAAAAAATCGCCAAGGCCGGCCCAAGCACACCAGTGGTGATCCTGGGTCTCAACGAAGCGCCTGAAGCCGGCGAAGTCTTCCGCCGGGTGCGGGACGACCGCACGGCCAAACGGATCGCGGCGGATCGGCTGGCGGCGGCTGAAGCCGAAGCTAAGGCGGCCGCCCCCCAGCGCATGAGCCTGGAGGACCTGTTCGCCCGCATCGAAGGCGGCGAGACCAAAACGCTGAACCTGATCGTACGCGCAGATATGCAGGGCACGCTGGCCCCGGTGGTCCAGAGCCTCAACGAGTTGGGCAATGAGGAAGTCTCCATCAAGGTGCTGCAAGCCGCAATCGGCGACATCTCCGAATCGGACGTAATGTTGGCCGAGGCCAGCGACGCCATCATCATCGGTTTCAGCGTGGGGGTGGACAAGGCCGCCCAGGTGCGCGCCGACCAGTCTGGCATCGAAATTCGGCTTTATCAGGTCATCTACAAGATGATCGAAGACATCGACGACGCCATCAACGGCATGCTGGAACCGGTCTACGAAGACGTGACCCTTGGCCATGCCGAGGTGCTCAAACTCTTCAAACTGCGCCGTGGTGCGGTGGCCGGCTGCAAGATCACCGATGGCGTAGCCAGGCGCGGCGCACTGGTGCGGGTCCTGCGCGATGGAGAGGAAGTCATCAGCGGCACATCCGTCGACTCCCTGCACCGTTTCGAAGAAGACGTGCAGGAAGTGCGCACCGGCTTCGAATGCGGCATCAAGCTGGCGAGCAAGTCGCGTGAGCTGCGGGAAGGCGATATCATCGAAATGTACGAAAGTCAACGCGTGCGTTAAGAACGACGCAGCGTGCGACATCTGTTACGCAGAGTCGTCCGGGCCTATTGAGCCGGGGCGACTCTGCGTTTTAGAGATTGCGAGGCAAACCATGTCAACGACAGTGCGGCAGGAGCGCGTCGCCCGGATGCTCTACGAGGAGTTGAGCATTCTCATCGGCTCGGAACTGGCGGATCCTGATCTGGCCTTCGTTCAGGTCACGGATGTGCGCATCAGCCGGGATCTGCGCAGCGCCAGGATCTACGTTCATCATAGCGACGATGAACTCTTGGAACGGGACGTGCTCCGGGCGTTGAAGCGCGCCATTCCCTACATTCGCAGCCAGATAGCGGCGCGCAACACCACGCGTGCGGTGCCGGAACTGACCTTCCAGTACGATGACACCCCCGAACGCGCGCAGCGGATCGACGCCCTGCTGAGCCAGATCGCGGAGGAGCGCGCCGAGGCCCGGCCGGGCGGCGAACCCATGGGGGATGGAGAGACAGCGGAAGATCCCCAATAAACCCGTCGGCCACAAATGGAACGATATCGAATTTTCACGAAATATGGGTGATGATCAGACTACCGACGCCAAGGCTGGTTCAGACCTTGGCGTCGGCGCGTGGGAAATGAAACGTGAGGGCATGAATGCCTGCGCCGGCGGACGCACGCCGTATTACTAACGAACGCAAACTGTGTAATCCGCTCAACCCGCGGTTCACATGACAAAGATGTGAGGCACCATGAAACTGGACACTGAAAATCTGAAACGGGTGGCGTCCGCCATCGAAGGGGCCGACAATATCCTTTGCGTCAGCCATGTGGCCCCGGACGGCGACGCCATTGGCAGCCTCCTGGGCGCGGGCTGGATCCTCCGCAGCCTGGGCAAGACGCCGACCCTGGCCCTCCACGATCCCGTGCCTGAGGGTCTGCGCTTCCTCCCCGGCGCGGGCCAGGTGATCGGTCCCCAGGACGTGGGCGCCGACTACGATCTGATCCTTTGCCTGGACGCGTCCAGCCCGGATCGCATGGGCAAGGTCTATCGAGAGGCGGACCACGCCCACATTCCCCTGGCCGTGGTCGACCACCACGTGACCAACACGCTCTTCGGGACAGCCAACTGGGTGGAGCCAGGCTGCGCCGCCGCCTGCCAAATGCTCGTCTACCTGGCCGACGCGCTGGCGGTTCCCCTGACCGGCCCCTTGGCCGAATGCCTGCTCACCGGCACAGTCACCGATACCCTGGGCTTCCGCACCAGCAACACCAGCGCCGATGTGATGGAGGCGGCCATGCGCCTCATGCGCGGGGGCGCCAGCCTGCCGGAGATCACGGCCCAGACCCTCAACCGGCGACCGGTCCGAGAACTGAAACTGTGGGGTTTGGTGTTGCCCAACATGCAACTGTCGGACGGCGTGATCTGGGTCACGGCCAGCCGCGCGCAGTTGGCCGCGGTCGGCGCGGAGCCTGCCGATCTGCGCCTGGCCAGCATCCTGGTCTCCGCGGTGGAGGCCAACATCAGCGCCACCTTCATCGAGCGCCTGGACGAGGACGGCGAGCAGGTGGTCGAATGCAGTTTCCGGGCCAAACCCGGCTTCGACGTCAGCGGCGTGGCCTTCGAATTGGGCGGAGGCGGTCATCCGCCCGCGTCCGGCTGCACCCTGCCCGGCGAACTGGAAGAGGTCACGTCCATGGTGGTGGCCAAACTCAAGGCCGCGCACGCCGCCCAGGTTGCAGCGGGAAAGCATCCATGAGCCAGCGCACCGCCCCAACCACCGGCCTGCTGATCGTAGACAAGCCCGGCCTGCCCATGGACCGTGATGAGCCCGACGCGGCCGCCTATGACTTGCCCACCAGCCACGATGTGGTGCAGCGGGTGCGTCGCTGGAGCGGCCAGCGCCGTATCGGCCACACAGGCACCCTGGACCCCATGGCCAGTGGCGTGCTCGTCCTCTGCCTGGGCCAGGCCACCCGCCTGGTCGAGTATTACCAGGGGCACGATAAGGTCTACCTGGCCGAGGTGACGCTGGGTCGAGCCACCGACACCTATGACGCCCTGGGCCAGGTGACGGACGAGCAACCCGTCCCGCCGCTGACGCCGGCGGATATCGAGGCAGCGCTGGCTCGATTCCGGGGCGAAATCTGGCAGACGCCGCCCATCTATTCGGCCATCAAACGCGGGGGGGAAAGCCTGCACCGCAAGGCCCGGCGGGGCGAGGATGTAACGATCGAGCCGCGCCCAATTACCATTCACGAACTGAGTTTGGTAGACTTAATCGGGTCAGATCGTCTGCGTCTGCGAGTGCGATCGTCGGCCGGCGCGTATATGCGCAGTCTCGCCCACGATCTGGGCGTGGCCTTGGGCACAGTCGCTCATCTCTCCGCACTGCGCAGGGAGGCGGCCGGTGGGTTTACGTTGGCAGACGCCATCGAACTAGACGCGATCCAGGCTGCGGCGGAAGAGGGGCGACTGGCCGACCTGCTCCTGCCCCCAGGCGACAGGTTACAGATGCCGCGGCTGACGCTAGACGAAGAGCGCAGCCGCAGATTGGGCTACGGACAGCGCGTGGTCCTGAACGGGATCGATGTCGTGGACAATAATACGCTGTTCCAGGCGTATGACGAAGAAGGTCGATTCCTTGGCATACTGCACTGTCTGCAAACAGGCGCCCACAGGGATGAAACCAACATAGATGAAGCGGGGAGCGAGCCCGGTCTCAGCGTTGACGAAAGCGTCTGGAAGGCCGAAAAGTGGTTCGCCCCCCAGGCATAGATAAGGTTATGGTCATTTTTCACGAACTTCGCGACGCGAGCGCAACCGGCCCGACCTACCTGACTATTGGCAATTTCGACGGTCTCCATCGCGGTCATCAGATGCTATTGGCGCGACTCAAAGCCTTGGCCGCGACCCATGGCGACGACGCCCAGACCGCGCTGATCACTTTCTCTCCTCACCCACTGGCCGTGTTGCGCCCCGATAACCCCCTGTTGCTGCTGACGACGCCCGAGGAGCGGCTGCGTCTGGCGGCAGAGGAGGGGATCGACATCGGCGTGATCCAGCCCTTCACCCACAAGACCGCGGCCATGCCTCCCCGAGGGTTTATGATGTTGCTCAAAGATCGCCTGAACCTGGTTGGTCTGGTGGTGGGGCCGGACTTCGCCCTGGGTCGGAACCGCAGCGGCGATCTGGATGAATTGCGCGCCCTGGGCCGGGAACTGGATTTCAGCCTTCACATCATCGACCCCATCGATCTGGATGGAAAACCTGTACGCAGCAGCACGATCCGTCGCGACCTGCTGGCCGGCAACGTGCGCGACGCCGCCGAACTGCTGGGGCGTCCCTATCACGCCACCGGCCCGGTCGTCCCCGGCGATCAGCGTGGGCGCACCATCGGCATCCCCACCGCCAACATCAAGACCCGCCCCGACAAATTGCTGCCGGCCGATGGCGTCTACGCTACCCTGGCCCACATCATCGAAGCGGATGGCCGCTGGCGCACCTACGGCAGCGCCACCAACCTGGGCCTGCGCCCGACTGTGGACGGGGAGCACCGTTGGCTGGAGACCCATCTGCTCGATTTTCCCGCCGAGGGCGAGAGCGGGGATCTCTATGGGAAGACGCTGCGGGTTGAGTTTCTGGCTCGGCTGCGGGGCGAACGACGCTTCGGCAGCGTGGATGAACTGATAGCCCAGATCGAGCGCGATATTCAAGAAGCGCGTCGCATTCTAGCTGAGGCGTCGGAAAGAAACTGAGTTTTTGACAAAAATTCAGTTTCTCCGTTCCGGCGTCGATGTGCAGAGAAACCTGGTTTTGTTAAAAATCTGGTTTCGCCCCGACGCCGCACTAATCAAAGTGGTGAATCGCATGAACCGTTTCAAGTTGTCCGTACTTTTTGCGTTTGCACTTGCGTTAGTAACCGCAGGCTGCACCGGTGACAATCCGTTCCAGACCGGTGGGCCGCCCCCCTGGCCCTTTACAGACCCCAACATTCTCGGTATCGAGCGCATCGACAAACGCTCCCTCTCCACCATCGATGATGCGGTGGCCTGCCTGGCGTCCAGGCGGCCCGTTTTCGCGGTCATGGTGGACAACAGCAACGTGCGCCCGCAGACGGAGACCGGTTCCTGCCGGGTGGGTCGCGTGCCCCAGGGCACGGTGGTGCGTATCGACAGCATATACGCCGAAGGCGAAGACTCGCCCTTAGCCAGCGTGGACGGAGTCGGCGGCGACCTCAGCGCCAACCCCATCGGCTACACAGAAGACATCCAACCTATTTTCCAGGGCGCCTGCAACTCATGCCACAGCGGCCTGATCAAAACCATGGGCCTCCAGACCACGGAATACGAACCGCTGATGGCTGGCAGCGATAACGGCCCAGTGGTCAAACCCGGTGATCCGGAAAATTCTCTCCTCTGGCAGATGATCGAAAGCGAACGCATGCCCATGGTGGGCGAACTCTCCGCGCTGGATAAGGAGACCGTGCGCCTGTGGATCGAAGCCGGCGCGCCCGAACAGCGCAGCGCCTTGCCCAAGCCGAACGAGCTCTGGGTCCACATCGCCCCTGAAGAAGTGGAAGAAGTAACCAACGCCTGCTCAGCGGACGAAGTCGAATCGCCCTCCACGTATGTCAATGCAAGTCTCACCCTACCTATCTCCTGCGGTGCGCCGCCCCCCCAGGAAACCGTGGACGGCATCGTCGCAACTTTCTCGCCCACGATTGTCGGCGGAGGTGGCGGCGTCGCCAGCGCCGCGCCGGTTACAGGCGGGGGCGGCGGCTCCAGCGCAGCCAGCGGGCCCACATACACGGGCGGAGCCAACGCGGCTGCGGCCGGCATCCGGGCGTCTGCATTGGGCCTGGATGCGCCCACGGACGCCGATGGCTGGATGCAGATGAAGGGCGGTTTTTGCATCGAGCAACGGCTGCCGGGCTTCGACCGCAGCATCACTGCTATCACATTCGCGCCGGATGGACGCATGTTCCTGGCCTTGGACTCGCCGCCCACGGGCGACGCCGATCCGCTGGTGCTCTACGACGCCTTCCACCCCAGCCGCTCTATCGCGGTCTACGACTATATCAATGACAGCGGGCCCAACGAAATCTTTGGCGAATCGCCCCGCATCACGGGCCTGGACTGGAGCGACGGCGCGCTTTACGTCAGCCGGGCCAGTGAAGTGGGACGCATCCCCGACGGTGGCGGCTATGAGACCCTGGCGTCAGGCTTCGCCGTCCAGAGCCAACTCTTCCACGCCAACAACGGCATCGTCGTCAGCAACGGCTGGGTCTACATATCGGCTGGCGGCATACGCGACGGTTACTCAGATGGGCCTATCACCGGCATGGGACCGGTGGAAGCGGTCAACATCGTGGCCGGCGGCAACCCGTACGCAGCCCGTATCGTTCGCGCCAATCTGGGCCAACTTCTCAGCCAGCGCAATATCAGCGCCTTCCAGACTGCGGCCCTAGGCGTGCGCAACCCCTATGGCATCACCGCGGACCCGGCGGGCCGCATCTGGTTCACCGACAACGGCGCCACCAATGTGCCCGAAAACACCAGCGCCGGTGATGAGGTGGACTTGCTCGACCCGCGCACCATCACCGGCGACGACGCGACTTCGCCGTACTATGGCTTTCCCCTGGCCCTGACCGAGTCCTCCCCCAACTGGTACAGCCCGATTGTGACCTTGGCCAACACGGCCGCGCCCACGGGGATTAGCTGGGCCTATGGCACGATTTTCTTTGGCCAATACGGGCGCGATCCGGGACTCTACCGGCTGGGCCGCGGGGCCAACGGCCAAGTGGTGGCAGAGCGCATCCTGCTTACCTGGCCACTGCTGTCCGTCGCCACCGCGCCCGACGGTGCGCTCTGGATCGGCACCGGCGACGACGGGCTTTATCGCATCACACCCGGGTGTGGGGGATAGGCAGAATAAACCATGCGCATCCTCTGTCTCTCCGCCCCGCTGTCGGGTCATCTGGATTGGGGCGGCTATCTGGCCACCGCGGCCTTGCTTGCGCGGCGGGGCCATGACGTCTGCTGGGCCAGCGGGAGTGAGGTCGCGCCGGCGGTGACGCGGGCAGGCGTGGCTTTCCGTGAGCTGGCGACGACCGGCTGGCGCTGGCCGCCCCCACCGCCGCTCCGTCCCGAAGCGGGCATGGACGCGCGCTCATTTCAACGCCAACGCAAACTGCGGGCGCTGGACCAGTGGCTCGATCCGGAGCGGGTAGACGCGGCCGTCCGCGAGATCCAGGCATTGGTGGCGGAGTATCGGCCCGACGCACTGATGAGCGAGATGTTCATCGCCGCGGCCGGCATTGTAGCGGAGATGGCGGACATCCCGTTTGCGGTCGCGGGCTGGCCTGCGCCACCCAGCGCGCCAAGGATCGCCCCCGACGACGATCCCATGATCCCCCTGGCGCGCGCGCGGCTGGAGAGTCTGCTCCAGACGTTCGGCGTCACGGGCGTCAACTGGACAGCGTCCGGGCCGCCGGCGCTGCGTTCACCTCACCTACACCTCAGCTATTGGAGCCCAGCCTGGTTTGGTCGCGGGGAGGAGCGCCCGCCCACCCGCCACGTGGGTGGCGTGGCGCCACCCCCTGTCCAACCCCTGTCTGGCCCGCCTTCACCCGACGACGTCCCCTGGATCTTCATTACCTTGGGCACCAGTTTCAACAACGATCCGGCCTTCTTCATGGCCGCGACCCAGGCCGTGGAAAGGCTGGGCGGAGCGCCTATCATCGCCGCCGGTCCGGGTGCGGCGTTGCAGGCGGAATTGCGTCGCCGCCTGCCCGCAGCGTACATATTCGAAACGGTTGATTTCCGAACCACGTTGCCTTATGTCCGCGCCGCTATCCATCACGGCGGTGCGGGCGCAACCCACGCCCTGATTACCCATGCGGTTCCCCAGATCGTCACGCCCCACGCCGCGGACCAGAGCCGGCAGGCCCAGGGTGTGGCGCGCACGGGCGTCGGCTACCACATCGCCCCCCGTCAGACCACAGTGGCGAACCTGGCCAACGCCCTGGCCCAGCTGTTGCCAGACCGGTCGCCCCAACGGGCGGCGGCCATGCAGCTACGGGCCGAATTCGCGGCCCTGGGTGGAATCCAACGGGCGGCGGATTGGGTCAAATCACTGAAAGCGCGTTGAAATTGTGAGATTGGAGATCGGGGGATTGACGTCTCGCCGGGCCAAGGCAAATCTCCAATCTCCCGACCTCCAATCTCGATAAAAGAAACGACTATTCCATTATCCACAAGGAGAGAATTATGAAAAAACTGGTGGAGCGCATCCGGGCGGAAGGACGCAACCTGGGGCGTGGCATCCTCAAGGTGGACGGATTCATCAACCATCAACTGGATCCTAAACTCACCATGGGGATGGGAGAGGCCTTTGCCCGCCGCTTTGCGGCAGCAGGCGTCATAGGCGTCACGAAAATCGTCACAGCTGAAGTCAGCGGCATCGCACCGGCCCTGGCCACCAGCGTAGTGCTAGATGTTCCGATGATCTACGCGCGCAAGACCCGCCCCATTACCATGGCCAGCGGCGTCTACAGCGCGCAGGCGCCCAGCCATACCAAGGGCGGCGTGGTGGAGTTGATCGTCTCGCCCGAATATCTGCTGCCCAGCGACCGGGTGCTCCTGATCGACGACTTCCTGGCCAGCGGCAAGACCATCGCCGCTCTGGCCGACCTGATCGCCCAATGCGGCTCGACCCTCTGCGGCATCGGCTGCATCATCGAAAAGTCTTTCGAGGGCGGCCGCGAACGGTTGGCGTCATTGGACGCGCCCATCGTCACCCTGGCGATCGTGGAGAGCATGGAGGGGGACGAGATTGTGGTGCGGGATCCGGAAAATGAAGCATGACAAGGTGACAGGATGACCGAGTCGGGCCACTTGCCACCTGCCTTACTCGTCTGGATCGGGCAGGATTTCGACGGTGGCCCCGGGGGCGGGGCGGGAATAGTCGCCGATCTGAGCGCGGGGTTGCGTGGTTTGCGGGCCGGCGACGGGCGCCTCCCCCTGGGGCGAAGGTGTAGCGGAGCGCTGGGCGGGCGCGCTGTGGATCGTCAACCGGCGCTTGTGGGGTTTACGTCGGTAAGCGGTTACGCCCACAAGCGCGCCGATGGCCATCAGGATCGCAGGCCACCAACGCAGAAGAGTGCGTTCGTTTTCGCTACCCACAGAGAAGATGAAGAAACCCAAGAGCAAGAGGACGCTGCCAGGAACCAGCGCCCACCACTGCCGTCGGCCTGCCAGGAAGTAAAGCAGCAGGAAGACTAGGCCCATGCCGATGAAGAGGGCCGCGCCCAGGGCCTCCACGCTGGCGACGACGCTGCTGAGTGCGATGACCACGCCGAGAACCAGCATAAATCCGCCGGGGATGATGGCCCACCAGCGTTCGACCCGATCGAGCAGGTAGATGTGGGCGAAGGCCAGGGCCAGGCCGATGAAAAGCACGGCCGCGTTCAGCCGCTGGTCCAGAGACGGGTTTACGCTCAGCAGCGCCATCGCGGCCAGGGCCAACAACGTCCAGGCGGGGATCAGCTGGGCCCAGTCGCGACGGGAAGAGAAGTAGGCCAGGAAGAAACCAACCGCGCTCAAAGCCAGGATGCCGGTCAGAATGTACTGGACCAGCGGTTCGTAGGGGTCAAAAACGCCGAAATTGAAGAGCAGGAGAACCAGACCGACGAAAAAAAGGCCCGCGGCCCAAATGAGGGACCCGATGCGGTAGTCCGATTGACTGTGAGAATTCATAGCATAGGGTTCCGGATGTGCAACTGAGACAGGATCGAAATCCATCGGATCTCGATCCTGCAGAGCGCTTACCATTCATCCTTCAAGTATATGGTCAGGCTACTTCTTTTTGCGCTCGGGGGCGTGTACGATGCCCAGCAGACCATCGATTGAAATATCTTCATCAATCAACGGCCAGTGGATGCCATAGCCAGAGGGCGAAATTTGAAATTCCTGCTGCGCTTCGGGTTTGGCATTTACGGTTCGACCACAGGTAAGGCCTCGATGTCGACATTGAGCGTCACCGCGCCGGCGAAAACCCAGCCCCTGTCACCGCTCTCCAGTTCGGTCTGGACCCACTCGTTGTCTGCGGTGCGCCCCAAGGCGGGGGTTTCACTGCCATTGGACAGACGGCCAATGCTGGGAGCGTCGCTGCTGGGTGATTCTCGGATAATAACGCCCACCAGCGTATCCACCATCACCGTGGCGTCCTCCAGGGAGACGACCGGCGTGGGTTCGGGCGTTGCAGTCGGCTCGCTTACAGGCGCGGCCGTGGCGGCGGGAGCAGTCGCGCTTTCTCCAGCAGGCGTTTTCAGGCTATCCAGGTCGCCGTTCACGGTAACGAAATCGGCTGCGACCCAAGCTTCCGCGCCATCCAGTGCAATCTGGATCCACTTGCCGTCATCCGAGATGCCGGTGGCCGGGAATTCTTCGTCCTTGAGCAACAACTTGATGATCTCGCTCTCCGTGTTTGGCTCGGAACGGGCGTTGACGCCCGCCTCGGCGCTGACCACCACCGTCACGTCCTGACCAGCCGCCGGCGCTTCAGCCACTGGCGGCTGGGTCGTTCCGGCTGGCGCTGGGACCATGACAGTACTAAGAACGACGTACTCCGCCGATACCCAGAGTTGCCGGCCGTCTTCCAGTTTCAGTTGAACCCAACCTTCCTGCTCACCCACCACCGGAGCGGCAAGGCCGTTGTCTAAAACATCAACGACTGGACTGTCAAGATCGGGAATTTCCCGCGCGTTGAGTCCGTATTCGCTGTCGACCGTGGCCATTTTCTGCTCGATCATGGCCGGCGTCGGCTCCAGAGTGGGCGTCGGTGCGGGAGTGACCGTGGGCGGGAGAGAGGTCGCCGTTGGCGGAGCCTCGTCCTGGGGTGGGTTTGTGGGCACAGGGACCACGCCCGGCTCGCCCCCCTGTTGGCTGGAGGGTTCAGTAGCTGCGGGAGGTTGGGACGCCAAGGCGCCAAAGTCGAAACCATTCATGGCCAGCCAGCCAACATAGCCCAACACCGCCAACAAAGCGACGATAATCAGGGTGGGCAAAAGCCAACTCGCGCCCGAAGACTTGGTTTCTTCTTCATACGCGACCGGTTGCCACTGATGATGGGCCGCGTCGGCGTCGCTCTGCAATTGAAGATCATCAGGGAGACCCTGCTCCTGATCGAGCAGTTGCCACTGGTCGCCGGACTCAGGGGACTCGGTCAACTGCCAGTCGTCCATGGATTTACGTTCGCTCATGCTTTCTCCCTTCAAGAGGCGTGTCCCAGCCGTAACGCATCCCAGCCATGCCGTACACGACAGTTTGCACGGCGAAAAGAATCGCCAAGATGCTCCACGCTGCGGTTTCCCACCAAGGTGCAGGCCGATAGGCGACGAGGCCGTTCATCGCCATGCCGATGCTGAATAGCTCCATGCTCACTGTGAGCGGCGTCAGCGCACGCGGGGCGCTAAAAGCGCGTCCCCAACTCCAGTGGACGACAGACCGATACCAGGAAATGTAACTGAGAGTCGCCAGCGCTCCAGCCAGGCCCAAAACCCAGAGGGCGTCGATGAAAACTGTTTGCCACGCGATCATAACGTCAAAAGTCCAAATAAGTGCTGGTGCAGAGTGCAAAGCATCTCACAGGCCAAATCATTCGTAGGACGCCGAGAACGTCATCCTTGTTCCAAACAAGCGCATGGTCTCCTGATGCATGAATAGCTTAGGGCGATTCGGCTTCGTTGTCAAACGCCTGAAAAGGACGCGTATACGCGAATCCGGGAGCGGGATGGTTGACGGTCTGTACGACTGGCTGATACTATAAAGCCCGCTGACTTGTCATGGATGAACTGGGTTGCGTATGTGTGGATCCGATATTCACTGCGCTGCAACAATTTTAGCACAAATGCGGCGTTTTGACACACCACGGCCGTTCCATACCCAACCGTCCGCTGAGAGCGAATGTGAAACAGATGCTGATTGGAATCGACGCTTCACGCGCCCTGCGCGCGAGACGCACAGGAACCGAACGCTATTCCCTGGAGATCATTCGCCACCTGCTGCGTCTGCCGGAGGCCGCGGCCCATGGCTGGCGGCTGTACGCCGACGTCGACGTCGACCCGGCGACTTTCCAGGCCAGGAGCGATGTAAACATGGAGGTGCGCGTACTGCCGTCTCGGCGCATGTGGACCCACTGCGCGCTGGGCCCGGAAGTTCTGCGCCATCCGCCGGACGCGCTCTTCATCCCTGCACATGTGCTACCCTTCACGCTCCCGCCCCGCCGCCTGCCGCCCAGCGTGGTGACGGTCCACGATCTGGGCTACCGCCGCTTTCCCCAGGCTCACACCCGCGTCCAGCGCTGGTATCTGGAGGCGAGCACGCGCTGGAATGCAGCCAACGCCGCGCGCGTGATCGCGATCAGCCAGGCCACGGCCCGGGATCTACAGACCGCTTACGGAACGCCGGCCGCCAGAATCCGCGTCATCCATGAAGCCGCAGCGGGGTGGACGCGAGCGGGTGCAACGGCCCGACAAGCCGCCCGGGAAAAATACGGACTGACGCGACCCTACGCTCTCTTCATGGGGTCTATTCAACCGCGCAAGAACCTGGAGCGGCTTATCACAGCCTACGCCCACCTCCACGCCAGGGAACCCCTTTCCTGGGATCTGGCGTTGGTGGGTGGGCGGGGCTGGCTGAGCGAACCGCTGTACGAGCAGGTGCAGACGCTGGAGCTGGAAAAGCGGATTCGTTTCACCGGCTACGTCCCCGATGATGACCTGATCGCACTGCTCAGCGACGCGCGTTTTTTCGCTTTCCCCTCCCTCTTCGAAGGATTCGGCCTGCCTGTGTTGGAGGCCCAAAGCGTAGGAGTTCCTGTCATGACCGCCAATAATTCCTCCCTGCCCGAAATCGCCGGCGACGCCGCGCTGCTGGTGGACCCCACCGACGTGGACGCGATCGCCGACGCCATGCTGCGCCTCAGCCAGGACGAGGCCCTGCGCCAACGGTTGATCGAGGCTGGCTATGAAAATGTGAAACGGTTCTCCTGGGCCAAGGCCGCTGCCGAGACGCTGGCCGTGCTGGAGGAAGCGACGCGGGCTGGCGGGCGAACGCAAAGCGCCCCCCCAACCGAGGATGGATAGGTGATGACGATGGCCGATGGGCGGAAGGCGCGTAGCCAGCCGGCGCGCCCGCCGACGGTGCGCATCCTGGGCGTGGAGGTGCATCAGATCGACTTCGAGCAGACGCTGACCCTGATCGAGGCCTGGATCGAGGCCCGGCGCGGCCCCTGCCGCCAGATCTGCACCGTCAACCCGGAGTTCATCATCGACGCCGATCGCGATCCCGTCTTCGCCGCGGTCCTGGCCCGGGCCGATCTCTGTGCGCCGGACGGCGTGGGCGTGCTGTGGGCGGCCCGGCTCCAGGGCGTGGACCTGCGCGAACGGGTGACCGGCTCAGACGGCGTCTATCGCATCTGCAAACGGGCGGCGGAAAAGGGCTGGCGGGTCTTCTTCCTGGGGGCGGCCCCTGGCGTGGCGGAGCGGGCGGCGGAGATCCTACAAAACCGTTATCCGGGTTTAGCAGTGGCGGGAACATTCAGCGGTTCGCCCGCGCCTGAAGCCTGGCCTGCCATCCAGGCGATCCTCCAGGCGGCCCGGCCCGACATCCTCTTCGTGGCCTACGGACACCCCGCCCAGGACATCTGGATCGACGCCCACCGCGACGAACTGCCGGCGGCCGTGGCCATGGGCATAGGCGGAGCCTTCGACTTCGTGGCCGGCGTCTCCACGCGCGCTCCGGTCTGGATGCAGCGGCTAGGTCTGGAGTGGCTGCACCGGCTGATCCGCGAGCCGTGGCGCTGGCGCCGGATGAGGAAGTTGCCGGTATTTGTCGTCAAGGTGTTTTTTGAGAGGATGAGGGGGTGACAAGATGACAGGGTGATTCGTTTACCCCGTCACCCTGTCATCTTGCCAAAAACTACCCCTTCACCGCGCCGGCGGTCAGACCGGCCACGATACGGCGTTGGAAGACGAATACAAGGATGATCAGGGGGATGCTGGAAACCACGCCAGCGGCCATAATTTCGCCGAAGGGGGTTTGGCGCGAGAACTGGGCCGGGAAGTTGGCGATGATCACGGGTAAGGTGCGAGCCATTGGCTCAACCGACGTAAAGGTCAACGCGAACAGATACTCGTTCCAGGCGCCGATAAAGGCCAGCAATCCGGTGTTCACCAATGCGGGCATGGTTAGCGGCAGCAAAATCATGTAGAAGGTCTGGAAGGGTGAAGCGCCGTCCACCTGGGCCGACTGCATGATCTCCAGGGGCAACTCTTTGAAGAAAGCGGTCAAAACCCACGCCGTAAACGGCAGTGAGAAGAGCAGGTAGGTGATGATCAGGCTGGGGATGGCCTGCAAACCAAGGTTATTGATAATGGCGTACAAGCCGGTCAGGACCGCGATCTGTGGGAACATAGTCATGGCCAAGATCAGATATAGGGTTCCTGTCTTACCTCGATAGCGCAGTTTTCCCAATGCAAAACCGGCAAACGCACCGATGGCCAGGGAGAGCAATGTCACACTCACGGCCACAATGGCGCTGTTGACGATCGCCCGCAGGAACGCCTGGTTGCTGAAGACGGCCTCGTAGTTGCGCATGGTGGGGGCGAACTCGCCCTGGAAGTTGCGGGGCACAAAGGTGGTCGGCGTCATCTGCAGTTGATTTTCTGTTTTAAAAGACGAGTTGATCGCCCAGTAGAATGGAAAGAGCATCCACACAGCCATGATGACGATCAAGATCCACAACATGGCCCGTTGAAGACGATGTTTGGTTTTACTGCTCATCAGAAGTTACCCCCAGACTCCGCATATAGATGACGGCAAATATGGACAGCACGACGAAAATGACGATACTGCTGGCCGATGAGTAGCCCATGGCCCGATTCTGAATCAGTTGATAGTAGGTGAAACTAGCCATGGAATAACGGGCCTGACCCAGCACGATCTGGAAGAGATCGAAAACGCGCAATGCATCCAGCGTGCGGAAGACCAGGGCGACGGCAATGGTGCCCCGCAACAGGGGCAATGTCAGGCTGAAGAATTTACGCGCAGCGCCGGCCCCATCCACATTAGCAGCTTCATAGATATCCTTCGGGATCAACTGTAGACCGGCCAGGATCAGCAAGGCCATGAATGGCGTCGTCTTCCAAACGTCGATGACGATCATAGACGGGAGTTGCAAAGCCGGATCGGTCAGGAAGGGAATTTCACCGTTTCCAAGCCCCAAATGCCACAATACAGTGTTAAAAAAGCCGGTGCGATTGGGCTGGAGCATAAATGCCCACATTTGAGAGGAGACCGCTGTAGGGATGGCCCAAGGCACCAGGATAATGGCGCGCATCAACCCTTGGCCAGGGAAGTTGACATCGATGATCAGGGCGACGATGATGCCGAGCACCAATTCCAGGAAGACCGTGACCATGGAAAAAATAATGGTATCCCAGATCGAGCGGATAAAACTTGGATCTGACGCCCCTAATACATACCGGCTGCCAAACACAGAAAAGGTGGTGACTGGTTTGAAACGACGCGGCTCACGCGGTAAAACACGGACTGAGCTTTCGTATTGGACCTCGCCTGTGTCAGGATCAATAAGCGGTTCTCCTGTATTTTCGTCAAGCTTGGCCGGCACCTTCTTAACCGTCATGCTCAACAGCTCGACATAGTTCTCCAGACCGATAAACTCGACCGGTTCAGAACTGGCGAAAACATTGTTGGTGAAGCTATTAACCAGGACCGAACCCAGCGGGTAGATAGCGATGACGATCAGGATGATAAACGTAGGCAACAAAAGGAAATATGCCAGGCGCTGCTCCTTCTTAGCAAGCTCGCCTACTCCATCACTGCCTTTAGCCATGTGCAGTTCTCCTTAACTATTTACAATTATCGATCCGAATAAAATTCGTCATGAGAACATGAAATCAGAGGTAGGGAGCAATTGTTCAGCCCCGCAAAAAACTCCAACGACTGTACAATCCATTGAGGAGAGGCTTCCCCAAAGACGAATGATCAAAATTAGAAGGAACCAAGCGACTATCCTCGCTCTAACCTGAGCTTAGATACAGGAAGGGGCGCCGCTTGGACGCCCTTTCCTGTCACCCATTTACACAAATGCCATCGACCCCGCAAAAGGGTTTCTGACACTACGCAATATTCCTGCAAAATTACGGCGCACCAGATTCAAAGCCCAACAGATCTTCCAGATCCAGTGCAATAGTGGCCACTGCATCCTCGCCGCTCATCTTGCCCGTCAGCACATCCGAGACATTGGAGAAGAAAATGGTGGAAGTCTCGTTATACTGGGGCGCTGAGGCCGTGGAGGGACGGGCGACAGCATTGGTGAAGACATTGAGCAGATTCGGCATGAAGGGCACGATTTCGGCGATGTCCGCGTCCTCGTAGAGGGCGGGAACAGTCGGCAACAGAGAGAGGTTCAATGCCCGCGCCTTCTGCTGCTCGGGAGCGCCAATCCACATGGCGAATTTGGCCGCCGCCTCGGGGTGCTCGCTGTACTTGGAGACGGCCAACTGCCAGCCACCCAGGGTGGCGGCGCTCTTGCCGGCTTCGCCGCCAGGCAACGAGGTTACATCGAACAGCCCCTTGATGGCGCTGTCATCGGCCTGGCCCAGGCTGTAGGCATAGGGCCAGTTACGCATGAAGGCGGCGTTGCCACCCTGCCAGACGGCGCGGGATTCTTCCTCCTGGAAGCCGGTCACGCCCGGAGGGCTGATGGTGCCAACCCACCCTGCGGCCCGATCCAGCGCGGCTGCGGCCTCCGGGTTGTCAATGGTGATGACCTTATCCGGGCTGATGATGGTGCCGCCACCGCTGGAGTAGATCCATTCTAACGCGTCACAGGTTAAGCCTTCATAGGCCTTGCCCTGCCAGACGAATCCCCAGAAGTCCTGATTGCCTTCGCCGCGCTCACCTTCCTGGATGGTGTTGGCCATTTCCTCCAACTCGTCCCAGGTGGCGGGCGGACCGTCATAGCCGTACTTCTCCAGCAGATCAGTGCGGTAGTAGAGCAAACCGCCATCGGTGAACCAGGGCAGGCCCACCAACTTGCCATCCACCGTGTTATTGGTGACGATGGCCGGGAACATGTCCTTGGTCAAGTCAGCAGCGCCATACTCGTTCAGGTCGACCAGGTGCTCCGCCAAATCGCCCGGCCAGATGACGTCGATCTGCATGGCATCGATATCTGATGACTGAGCCTGAAAGGTCTGGAGGTAGAGGCCGTAACGGTCGGTGGCAGAAGTGGGGCCATCGATGAAGGTGACCTGGATGTCGGGATTCTCAGAATTCCACTGCTCGATCTGCTGCTTGGTGAACTCAGCTTCAGCGCCAGGGCCCGAACCGACGAAATTGAGCGTCACCACGCCTTCGGACGGTACAGCCTCTTCAGCCGGTGCTTCTTCCTCGGCAGCCGGCGCCTCTTCAGCAGCAGCCTCCTCGGCCGGCACCTCAGTTGGCGCGACTTCCTCAGCGGCAGGTGGTGCGGCTTTTTCCGGCTCTGGCGTCGCCTTACTGCCCCCACATGCAGCCAGCACCAACACGGTGACCAGCAGCACGCTTAACAGCACAAACAGTTTTTTGCTCATACGATTTTCTCCTTGGTGCACTTGGAAGGAACGAAAAGCGGAACAACGATTAAACAACACCCCGCACCCAACACCTATTGTATGATTCAGGGAGCTTCACGCGCCCAGCAATCAAACAGACGAACAAGGACGGAGATCAAACACAGAAACTATTGAAGCGCAGAAATAGATAGCGATGGAGCTTGACTCGAGAAGGAAAAGACAACGCGTTCAGTCAGTAGTTACTTACGCCGACTGTTCGAATTATATCGCCTATTTCCAGGGTGTCAAGTCGGCTTTCGATTTCATTTTCGCTTAAGCTATTCCAGGAAAGTGAGTCCCGTATAACGTCCCGGATGCAAACCAAACGCGTCCTGGAGCGCATATCAATTCGTAGCCGCGACTGGGGCGTAAGTCCTGACGGCGGCCTAACCGTACTGTCTAAAACGCAAGACTAAAAAGCGACGATTTTGAATCTTATTACATTATTTTACAAGGTTGCGCAATCTGTTACAACCATGCTATCATAGATGCGCGTCAATGTCAATCACCTTTTTCATCTTTTTTCCATTTTTCATCTTTATTTTTTCGCATCCCGTCCAAAGGAGAAATGCTCATGCCAGCTACTATCCAGGATGTGGCCCAACGGGCCGGGGTGTCCACAGCGACTGTCAGTCGCGCGCTGCGGGGACTGCCCAGCGTCTCGCCGGCCACCCGCGACCAAATCATCCATATCGCCGAAGAGCTAGGCTACGACATCAAGCCGGTCGTCTCCAGGCTGGCGCGCGGGCGCAAAGTGGTCGGCATGGTGGCCCCCATGGTCGATCAATGGTTCTTCAGCAAGTTAGTGGCCGTGGCCGAGTTGGAGTTGATGCAGCAGGACTGCGATCTTGTGCGTTATAGCGTGGATAGTTTGCAGAGTCAGGAGAGCTTGCTCCGTCATCTGCTCGCGCGCAAACTGGTGGATGGCCTTATCCTGTGCAGCCTCTCCCCGACAGAGGCCGCGATCGATATCATCCGCAGCAGTGGCGTGGCCGTGGCCACTGTGGAAACCGGTTTTCCGGGCGCGCCGTTGGTCAGCATCGACAACGAAATTGCGGCCGAACTGGCCACGCTCCACCTGATCAACCTGGGCCACCAACGTATCGGCTTCATCACCGGCATGGCCGACGCGCCGCTCCAGTTCGCCATCCCCCGCGCCCGCAAACGGGGCTACCTGCGCGCGCTGCATGAAAGCGGCATCGAATATCGCGCCGACCTGGAGCAGCCCGGCAACTACGTCTACGCCGGCGGCGCAGAGGCCATGCAGAAGCTTTTCGGACGCAGGAATCCACCCACAGCCGTCTTCGCGCTCTCAGATGAAATGGCCGTCGGCGCGCTCAAAGCTGTGCGCGATATGAAGCTGCGCGTACCCGAGGACATTTCCATCATCGGCTTTGACGACAATGACATCTCCGAATTCGTGGGCCTGACCACGATCCATCAACCGGTGGTCAGATTCGCAGAGATGGCGGTCCAGCAGATTGTGGAGCAGTTCGAAGGGAAAACGCCGGATGAAGTCGCGGACGTGGAACTGGAAAGCAAACTGATCGTGCGCGAAACCACCGCCCCACCAGCACGGCGATAAAGATAAAATGGCGGACAATCACCGCGCTTCGTCCAGGCGGGCCACCTCCGCACCGCCGGCGGTCAACTGCTTCCACTCCTCCTCGCTGACGTCGCCCACCACCAACACCCGCCGGGCCAGTCGGGCCAGAGCCGCGTCAGAGCCATAGGGCACGCGATATTGGATCACGTTGTCCAGCACCTCGGTGAGGTATTCGGTCTCCAGCGCGCCTGCACCGATGAAAAGGTAATAGGCGCTGTTGACGGCTCGTTCATAGGGCGACGCCTGCACGCGTCCCTCCTCCAGGGGTCGCACCAGATGGGGGCTGACCGGTTCGAAACGGCGTTTGAAGCTGATCCAGATCGCGTCCAACCCCGTCAACTCCACGATGGCCACCGCATCCACCTCATCCGGCTGGACCATGTAGCGCCCTGGCTCCAGCGGCTTGAATTCCACCGCGCACTCGCCCAGGGAGCTATCCTGATTCAGGCTATCGCCCGTGCGCTTGATCCGGTCCTCGCCATCCTCCTGCCAGATGCGCACCGGCCAGTTTCGCTTGCCTTCCACCTCTACCCGCAAGGAACTGAAGCCAGGCATGGACCCGGCCGCGCTGGACTCAGTCTCCCAAAGCGAAAGCAGGGGCGAAAAAATGACCTCCAGCCCCTGTTCGCCATCCACCTCCAGATCGTACTGCTCATAGCCTCCCTCCACCGTCAGCGTGTAGACGCCGGCGGGCAGGGAGTCGATGCGAAATTGGCCCGCCTCATCGACGACTCGGGTGTACTCGTTGCCCACCTTGTCCACCAGCCGAGCCAGACGACCTGCCGCGTCCGGCGCGTAGCCGGCGATGATGCTGCGTCCGCTCCCGGGTGGGCTGGCCGCTTGGGCGTCAACCGCGGGCATGAGCAACTCCACCGTCACTGCGTTGACGCCATCCAATGCGATATCGGAGCGGCTCGCCACATCCTCATGACCAACGATCTCGACGCTGTAGAGACCGGCGGGCAAGTTCTCGAACGCGAATACGCCCTCGGCGTCCACCTTGGTTTCGGTGCGCCCGCCGTTCTCGTCGATCAGCGCTGCGCGCAGGCGTTCGCCGGCCCGAAGGTTGCCCACGACCCGCCCCTGGATACTCGACCGGCTCACCTCTTCGATTTCGGCCGACTCGTTATAAACGAAGTGGATCAGAGGGATGCGCTTCTTCTCCACCCGCACCGTAGCCTCGCGACGAACGGCCATGCCGCCCTCGCTCGGGAGGTCATCGACCACAACCAGGTAGCGTCCCGGCTCCAGCGGCCCGATCTCGCACATGTGGGGACCCAAGTGGGGTGCACTGCCACTGTAGACCCGATCGCTCTCCCACTCTCCCTGATGCACGCGAACGGGAACACCGTCCATCCCCTGGACCTGACAACGGATGACGCCGGGCGCGCCGGGCGGATCCTGAGGGATCATTTCGACAGTGTGCCCCCAGCCATCTACGGTCAGTTCGATGGCCAATTCGTTGTCGCCGTTCAGCGTCAGATCATCGACGCGGCTGCCGCGAGGATGGATGCGCGCGCTGTAGACGCCGGCGGGCAGGTCCACAAAACGAAAGCCGCCGTCATCCCGGGCCAGGGTGACCCATTCTTCGCCGTCACTGGCCCGCAGCAGCATGACGATGGCCCCCGCCCCGCCCCGCACCTGGCCGAAAATCGTGGAGTTGCTGGCGCCTTCATCCGGCAGGGAAAGATCGAAGTTGACGATCGTCTCCTCCTTGCCCGGCTCCAGATCGACCAGTTGCGCGGCTCCAGGCGCTGCGGAGGTGAACTCGCCTGCGCCCTGGCCTGTATCGATCCGCACCGTATAGCGTCCAGGAAGCAAGTCGTCGAACTGGTAGCGACCGCTCGCGTCCAGGGTGACGCGCTTGATCTCGCGCCCTTCCTGTTCCAGGATGACCGTGCGCGCGTCGCCGGCGTGGAGCGCGACGCCATGGAGCTTGGCCCGCGCGCCCACTTCGCCCGCCTCCTGCCAGCGGCGCACCTGTTTAGGTTCGGCGCGCAGGGCGTGGACAATGGGCAGGACGCCCCCCGGCCAGCGGTCGCTGTACCAGGCGTGCCCCTCCCACCAAGTGCTGGAACTGCCCAACCTGGCGTTGGCCATCAGCCAGAATGAGGTGCAGAAATAGTAATCCGGCGCGGGTTTGAAGCGTGTGCTGGTCCCCATCATGATACGGCAGGCTTCCAGGGTCTGGGCCATGTGCAGATCGGGCGTGGTCGCCGGATAGCGGGGGTCCTGGTCTTCGCCGACGATATAGCCGGATTCAGTGGAGAGGATAGGGATGCTGCGCCCCAGATGGCGACGGTTCAACTCATCCATATATTCATAGGCCAGCCAGCAGGCGTGATCTTCGGACAGGGTGGCGCCAGGATTGCTGCGTCCCCGGCGTAGGCGGTTGACTTCGGCCAGGGAGCGGCCGCGCCAGGCATTCTCGCCCCACTCCTCGTTGGCGACCGCCTGGTAGAAACGCTGGGTGTAAGCTGCGCCCTCCTGGTTGCCGATGTCATAGGGGTAATCCAGGGGGCGATTGAGGGAGTAGTTGTGGACCGCCTGCCAGACGGGACCGTCGAAGAGGTCCTTACGCCCCTTACGCACGATCCGCCCTACGATATCCCAGCGGCTGCCGTTGGAAACCGCGGGGATAGCGGGCATGCCGCCCCGCTCCAGAATCGTCTCCAAATTGGCGATGGCGTTCTCCGCCACCAGATCCAGGCCGTCGGGGGGCACGCGGCCGCTGCGCCAGGCGCTGTCCTTGTCCGGCTCGTGGTTGAATTCGAAATAGCGCACGCCAGCCCGGATCAACGCTTCCAGGTGCACGATCTCCTTCACACCCAAGCGGGTGGGGTTGGGCGTGGGTTGGTAGAGACGCACGATGGGCATGACGCCTTCAGCCAGCAATAGCTCGGCGAAGTCGATGGCCCCGTCGTGGTTGTAGATCTTGACCCACTTGACGCCCAGGGCCTTAAGTTCAGGGATCCAGAAATCGCGGATCTTACCCATGCCGATGGCGGATGCGTAGCCGGCCACCCAATGGATGCCGATTCCAGTGTCATTGGCCGGTCGGGGATATTCGTGAAGATTCATAGGCGATCGTTGTCAGGTAAGCGGTGCTATGGATGTTATATGGGCGCGAAAACTGAGCGTCACAGTGAAAAATAATGTTAAGACCGGGATCCGGAGATTGGAGATCGAGAGATTGATCCCCGCAAGCGCCTCATCGCCACCCCGATTATAGCAGTTTTGGCCCGGAAATGGAATTGGGCGAGAAACCAATTTTTTACGCATATCGATGGTTTTCGGGGCGTCGCCACAAAAAACCCGATTTCTTTCATACATCAATTGCCCGCGCCCGTGACACCGCCTTGCCCATGACGCCTAAATACGGTATCGTAAGGCGATGATACGAGGGAGCGATAAAAAGCAATGATGAAGCTATGTTCGACGAGCCTAACAGAAAAAAAGTAGAGCGGGAATTGCGCCAACGACTCCAGCAGGGGTTGCCCGGCCATCTGGGGGTCGAATTGGTTGCGCTGGGTCCGGGACTGCTGACCGTACGCATGACGTTGGGCGAAGAGCATATTGCGGCCAACGGCTATCTCCACGCCGGCTCGGTGGTCACTTTGGCGGATACAGCGTGCGGGTTTGGCTGTCTCACCAACCTGCCCGAAGGCGGGGTCAATTTCGCCACCATCGAGTTGAAGGCCAATTTCCTGCACACGTCCACCACCGGCGTAATCTGGGCCGCGGCCCGGCTTCAGCATGGCGGGCGGCGCACCCAGGTGTGGGACGCCATCGTCCGCGACGAGCGGGAACGGGAGATAGCGCTCTTTCGTTGCACACAAATGATTCTATATCGGCCTGAGGACTAGAGTAGAGGTGATGAATGCAGATCGTCCAGACCATTTCCAACCGTTTGCTGGAAAACGTACGCAAAGTCATCGTTGGCAAAGATGACAATATCCGCATGACCCTGGTCGCCCTTCTCTGCGAAGGACACCTGCTCATCGAAGACGTGCCTGGCGTGGGCAAGACCATGCTGGCGCGGGCGATCGCGCGCAGCATCGGCTGCACGTTTCGGCGCATCCAGTTCACGCCCGACATGCTGCCCAGCGATGTGACAGGCGTCAGCATCTTCAACCAGAAGACCATGGAGTTCGAGTTCCGGCCCGGCCCCATCATGGCCCAGATCGTGCTCACCGACGAGATCAACCGGGCCACGCCCAAGACCCAATCCGCATTGCTGGAGGCCATGGAGGAACGCCAGATCACCGTGGACGGCGTCACCTATCCCATGGCGCGGCCCTTCCTGGTCCTGGCTACCCAGAACCCAATCGAGTACGAAGGCACCTTCCCCCTGCCCGAAGCCCAGGTCGATCGCTTCATGGTGCGCATCCAGTTGGGCTATCCCAGCAAGGCCAACGAGATCGACGTGCTCAACCGTCAATCCGATCATCACCCCATTGAGGACCTGGAGCAGGCGGTCACGGTGGAGGAGTTGATCGAGGCCCAACGCGCGGTGCGCACCATCTATGTGGACGATCTGGTGAAGAGTTACATCGTAGATCTGGTGACCACTACCCGGGATCACCCTGACATCTATCTGGGGGCCAGCCCTCGAGGCAGCATCGCCCTTTTCAAAGCCACGCGCGCCTGGGCGGCCATCAACGGGCGCGACTTCGTTCTGCCTGACGACGTCAAGCTGATGGCTGAAGCCACCCTGGCCCATCGCCTGATCGTCAGTCCATCGGCGCGCATTAAAAACGTATCGACTCGCCAGATCATCGAAGACACCCTACGTCATACGCCCGTGCCCGGCGCCCGCTCCAAGTTGCGTTAATGTCATCGTTCGTGTTACGCGCTTTAGCGCAATCCCGCCGCCAACTACGCTAAAGCGTATATACGACGAACGGGCTGCACCAGCATCAAACTTGTTTATTTATGTCAATTTCAGGACGTTTCATCTTTCTGCTGATCGCAACCGGCGTGGCCTGGCTCCTGGCCGTGAACACCGGCCGCGGTCTGGCCTATAATATGGCCTACATGCTCTCCGCCATTCTGGGGATCAGCATGCTGTGGGCCAGCATGAGTCTGCGCGGGGTGACCATCCGGCGCTACACGCGTACGCGCCGCAGCCAGGTGGGGCAGTTCGCGGAAGAGCAGTTTGAAATCGCTAACCACGGAGCCATGCCCAAGCTCTGGATCGAGATCGAGGACTATTCCACCCTGCCCTGGCACGACGCCAGCCATGTGGTCAGCAGTCTGAGGCGCAACAGTTCGTTCCGCTGGCAGGTAAAGACCCTCTGCACCCAACGAGGGCGTTTCCGTCTGGGGTCCATGCTGATCCGCAGCGGAGACCCCCTGGGCGTCTTTGATGTGGAGCAACACCTGCCCCACACATCTTACCTGATCGTCTATCCGCTGACCGTGGACCTTCCCTCCTTCGAACCGACCCTCTCCGATCTGTCTGGCGGCGAAGCCCGACGTCGCTGGACCTATCAGGTCACCACCAACGCGGCCGGCGTGCGCGATTATATGCCCGGCGACAGCCTGAATCGCATCCACTGGCCGACCACCGCCCGCGTCCGCCGTCTGATGACCAAGGAATTCGAGCTGGATCCGACGGCCGACGTCTGGATTTATCTGGATCTCTACCAGGGAGCGGAAGCCGGGCTACCCTGGGAGCCGCATCCGCCGGAAGTGGGATTGTTTCTGCTGGAGGAGATGAAGCGACGCCGAAGCCAGATGGAACTGCCCCCGGTCACCACTGAGTACAGTATCACGGTGGCGGCCAGCATCGCCCGCTATTTTCTCATGCGCAACCGGGCGGTGGGCATGAGCAGCCGCGGCCACACCCGGGAATATCTGCAAGCGGACCGGGGCGAGCGCCAACTGCACAAAATTCTGGAGACGCTGGCGGTGATGGACGCTGGCGGCACCCTCCCCTTCGCGCACATGGTGATCACAGATGTAATGCGCCTCAACCGCAATGACACCGTGTTGGCCATCAGCGCCGACCCGAGCCCGGAATGGGCCCAGGCGCTACAACACGCCCAACGGCGCGGGGTCAACAGCATGGCGGTGGTGGTGGATGGCTCCACGTTCGGCCGCGTCGCCAACTACAGCCCGCTCTTCGCCAAACTGGAGGCCGCCAGCATCCCCACCTACCACATCCGCCGGGACGAACCCATCGCCAGCGCGCTCAGCCACCCCTCCTACGGCGCGCCCCGACAGCGCCCCTACCCGTAATCCATGTAGGTGCGGGTAAACCGGTGGCGGTGCAAACGCTCAGAAGCCGGCAGCGACCAGGACCTCCGCCTGCCGCGTTAGCAGTTGACGAATGCCGCCCTCGGCCAGCTGAAGCATGGATTGCAGTTCGTTGTGGCTGAACGGCTCCCCCTCTGCGGTCCCCTGCACCTCTACAAAGCGCCCGTCGCTCGTCATGACCACGTTCATATCCACGCTCGCACGCAGATCCATGGCATAGTCCAGATCCAGGGCCGGCTCGCCGTCCACAATGCCCACGCTCACTGCGGCCACCGCGTCCTGGAGCGGGTTGCGGTCCAGCGTTCCATCGTCGACCAGGCGGGCGATGGCCATGGCCATGGCCACATAGCCGCCGGTGATAGAGGCGGTGCGGGTGCCGCCGTCGGCCTGGATCACATCACAGTCGATCACGATCTGACGGTCACCCAACGCGCGCAGGTCCACGGCTCCCCGCAGGCTACGCGCGATCAGGCGTTTGATCTCCTGGGTGCGGCCCTTGGGACCGTTGATCTCACGCTGGGTGCGGGTGTGGGTGCTGCGGGGCAACATGGCGTACTCGGCCGTCACCCAGCCGTGCCGATCCGACGACTGCCACAGCCAGCGGGGCAGGCTTTCCAGCACGGTGGCGTTACAGAGAACCCGGGTGTCGCCCATGCTGACGAGGACGGAGCCTTCAGGATAGATGACGTAATCCAGCTCAAATTTCACAGGGCGGAGTTCATCCGCGGCTCGCTTGGCGGCGCTCATGGGCGTTCCTTTCGGATCTTTGATAGAACGCAGATTAAGCGGATTGAGCGGTAACAGCCGAATTTTTAAAAATCCGTACAAATTCGCCCAATCCGTTTAATCAGCGTTCTATTGCACTCATTGTAACAAAAAACCCTTCCGCTAAGGGAAGGGTTTCATCTAATTCAGTGGAGCTAAAGGGACTCGAACCCTTGACCTCTACAATGCCATTGTAGCGCTCTCCCAGCTGAGCTATAGCCCCGTGCAAGTCGGTTATCTATTTTAGCCATATCGGCGGAAAAGTCAAATTTCTCCTCCTGCGACCAAGCCTTTATGGCCCGGTCAAGGTGGAGCTGAGGGGACTCGAACCCCTGACCTCTACAGTGCGATTGTAGCGCTCTCCCAACTGAGCTACAGCCCCGCTCGACCCGAACGAGTATAGCAAAGGGAGGGGGTTTCGTCAAATGTGGCGGGAGAATAAAAAACTGAAGATTGAGGATTAAAGTTGGAGATTGGAAGATTTGGGAGATTGAGAGATCGGTTGGTGTGGCGAGTTCACGCCTGCACGTTTCACGAGCCACTCGCCACGTTTCGCACTGTGATCCACAACACACCCGCCGCGTACGCCTGCTGACAGTCATTTGGCCGTAGGAGAGCTATCGTGGTGATGCGTGGGTTTTTGGTCTGACTCGAAGGACAGTTCTGTCCAGCAACGATATACAGGGTGGTGTATGCTGGGGGCGACCGAAAAGCCGGTCGATAGACCATCTGTAAAAAACGGGTCACAAGGAAGGCGGGAGAGACGATGAATTTGCGAAAAGTGTTGATTGGACTGCTGACGTTGATCATGGTTAGCGCGGCGCTGACCGCAACCGGCGGCGTCATGGCCGAACAGCAGGCCGCCGTGGTCAAGCAGAGCCTGGACAACGTGCGCGCCTATGCGCCGGCAGCCAGCAATGAAACCCCGGCCTACGCTGTGGACGGCGGCGCCCTTTTCGCCCATGAAAACAGTTCCTGGGCGTTGATCGACACGCCGGAAAACGTCATCGTCAACGCCGTGGCTAACGACGCCGGCCAGATCTACATCGGCGCGGCCAACGAAATGGCTGTCTACCGCTCCAGCGACAACGGCCAGACCTGGCTCCGGGTCCCCCTGACGAGCGAGTATGTGGGCGGCGTGACCAGCCTGGCCGTGGACAGCGCCCAGCGCCTGGTCTACGCAGGCACGGACACGGCTGGCCTTTTCCGCCTGCGAGACGTAGGTCCGAGCATGATCGTCACCAGCCACCTGCTCCTGGACGAGCCGGTGCGCGAAGTAGTGGCCGACAGCATAGGCGCCGGCATGGCCTTCGCCCGCACCGACTGGAACCTCTACCGGGCCGAGAACATGGGCCTGCGCTGGGCAACGGTGGGTAATCTGGGCAGCGCGCCCACGGCCCTGGCCCTGGTCAACAGCCAGCCGGCCACCGTCTACGTGGGCACCACGGACCGGGGTCTGCTCAAGAGCAACGACGGCCTAACCTGGATGGCGGCCAATGAAGGCCTGGGCATGGTCCCCGGCGCACGGCTGAAGATTGACGCCCTGGCCGCGGATCCCCAGCAACCCGGCGTGCTCTACGCAGCCACCAGCTATCTCTTCGGCAGCGCCACAGTTCACCAGACGCCGGTGGGCGTGGCCATGAGCACCGACAACGCCCAGGCGTGGACGCCCCTGGAGAGTCTGGACGGCGTGGCCGTGGCCGAGTTGATGCCGGTGGCCGGACAGCCCGGTGCGGTCTATGCACTGATGGCCAACGACCGCACGCCTCTGGCCATGGGTGATGCGCCGGTCATGAACCCGATTGCGAGCGTCGAAGTTGCGCAGGCTGCCGCCGCCCCGGTCGAGAGTCTGACCCAGGGCGAGCCGATCACGGCCCAGGAAGCGGCCAACAACGGCGACACGCTGGCCTGGATTGTAGCGGCCCTGGCCGCGGCGGCCCTGCTCTTCGCCCTCTTCTCTGATCTGGGCAAGGGTCAAGGCGGACGCAAGGTGGGCGCAGGCAAGGGCCTGGCCCCGACACTGGCTAACAAGTAAACTGGCCGCCGTTTCTCCCCACGGATCGAAAAAAGCCTCTCGCATGGTGCGGGGGGCTTTTTTGTGGCAGGGTGAGGGGGTGAGGGCAAACGAATCCCGCTCTCCCCAAATCTCTATATTGACAATCATCAATACATATGCTATCCTCCCTTCGTCAGCCAAAAATCTGAAAGAAACGATCCCGACCCATGAATGACGCTATCACCCTGACCGCGCCCCTAACCGAAGCCGCTGAATCCGACCAGGACGTGCTGGCCCGCGGCTGCTGCAATCTGGCGCCTAACAGCTTGCAGATCGCTGAGGATGACGCCACACGGCTGGCCGCGATGTTCAAGGCCATAGGCAACCCGGTGCGTTTGCAGATCATCGATATGCTCAGCCGCTACGGTGGACAGGCCTGCGTCTGCGATGTGGAGAGCCTTTTCGATCTCTCCCAGCCCACCATCTCCCACCACCTGAAGGTGTTGCGCAAAGCCGGGCTGATCGATTCCGAGCAGCGAGGGCTGTGGCGCTACTACTTCGTCCGGCCGGCCGCGCTGCAGGAGCTGCAGCAGTGGTTCGGGGAGATGCTCACTGTGAGAAATCAATAGAACGCGGATTTTGTGGATTGGGCGGATCTTCACGGATTTTTTTGAAAATCCGGCTCTTTCCATCCAATCCGCATTCTAACGATCAGCCAGTTTTTTTATCTAGCTATATCGATAAATATCTATGTAGTTTCGGACCATAAGGAGGTCACCCATGAACCAGAGCCAGACGACGAAACAGCCAAGCCCAGCCAGTGCAGGCGATGCGGCTGCGATCCAGGAGGAGGTCGTGGCGTATTACAGCGAACGCGCGCGCGCGGTCCAGACCCGAACCAACGACGCCGGTTGCTGCTCCAACAACCCGGCCGACGAGAACGGAGAGTATCGTTTTTACAGCGACGACGAACTGGCGCTGACTCCAGCCGCGGCCAGCGAAGCGTCCCTGGGCTGCGGCAACCCCACCACCATCGCCTCCCTGCGCCCGGGCGAGACGGTGCTGGACCTGGGCTCCGGCGGCGGCATCGACGTCTTCCTGGCCGCGCGCCAGGTGGGCGAGACTGGCTTCGTCTACGGCGTGGACATGACCGACGAGATGCTGGCCCTGGCGCGCGAGAACGCGCGGCGGGGTGGCTTCGACAATGTGGAGTTTCGCAAGGGCCACATCGAGAACCTGCCCCTGCCCGATGAACGCATCGACGTCATCATGTCCAACTGCGTGATCAATCTCTCACCGGACAAGGGCCAGACCCTGGGCGAGGCCTTCCGGGTGCTCAAGCCGGGCGGGCGGCTGGCCGTCTCCGACATCGTCATCGACGGCGACCTCAACGACCTGCCCGTGGACGAGGCCACCGTGCGCTCGGCCCTGAAGTGGGCGGGCTGCATCGCCGGCGCGCTGACCATCGACCAATTCCGCCACACCCTGGAGGAGGCAGGCTTCGAAGCTATCGACATCCGCATCAAACACCGCTACCGGCTGTCAGACCTAGGCCAGGACCTGGAGAGCGTGCGCGAGATCCTCTCGCCGGAGATCGCCGAAGAACTGGTAGGCCGCTTCGTCAGCGCCGACATCGCCGCGCGGCGGCCATAGCGGCATCGTTCGGGATCTGTTGGAACGCGGATTTGCGCTGATAAAAACGGATTTTCACGGATTTTTCAGGGAAAATCCGTGAAAATCCGGCTCCATCCGGTAAAATCCGCGTTCCAATGATGATCGCTGAATAGTCACAATTGGAGATATGCTCAGATGAACAATGATGATACGCGAGTCTTATTCGATGAAGAGATCGACCGCCGTGAAGCACCTGCGCTGAAATGGCATCCCCTTGTATTGGGGCGAAACAGCGAGGACCTCTTTCCGGCCGGCGTTGCGGACATGGATTTCAAAGCCCCGCCACCGGTGCTCGACGCCATGCAACGCCGGCTGGAGCATGGCGTGTTCGGCTATGAGACCGTGCCGAGGGGGCTGATGCCCGCCCTGATGCAATGGTTGAAGAGCCGCTACGGCTGGCGGGTGAAAAAAAGCCATATCCTGCGCGCGCCCAACGTCCTGAACGCGCTGGCCATCGCCGCCTCCCTGTTCACCGACGAAGGGGACGGCGTGATCATCCAGCCGCCGGTCTTCTTCGACTTTTTCGACATCCTGCGCGAGAACCACCGCCGTCTGGTCGCCAATCCGCTGATCCTGGAGGATGGCCGCTATCGCATGGACCTGGACGATCTGGAGGAAAAGGCGTCCGACCCGCGAACAAAAATGATCTACCTGTGCAACCCCCACAACCCGGTTGGCCGGGTCTGGACCGTGGCGGAGTTGAAAGAATTGGGCGACATCTGCGCGCGCCACAACGTGCTGGTCGTCTCCGATGAGATCCATGGCGACATCACCCTCTTTGGCCACCGGTACACCCCCTTCGCCTCCCTTGGCCCGGACTACGCCGACAACTGCATCAGTTGCCTGTCACCGGCGAAAAGCTTCAACATCGCCTCCTGCACCGCCGCGTTCACCGTCATCGCCAACGAAGAGAGGCGTAAGGCGTTCCAGGTCGAAAACAGCCGCCTGACCGTCAACAAGAACAACGCCTTTGCCAGCGTGGCCATGGAAGCCGCGTACAGAGATGGCGGCCCCTGGCTGGATGACGTGCTGACCTATCTGGAGAAAAACGTGGATCTGGCCAGAGAACGTCTCCAGAACGTCCCCGGGGTCGAACTAATTGAACCGGAGGGAACCTTCCTGCTCTGGCTGGATTTCAGACAACTGGGGCTGGAGTCTGACGAGTTGACGGCATTCCTCAGAAACGAGGCCAAGTGGGCGGCGACGCGAGGCCACGCCTTCGGCGAAGAAGGGGCCGGGTTCGCCAGGGTCAACATCGCCTGCACCCGCGCCAGGCTGGACGCCGCCCTCGACCAATTGATCAACGCCCTCGACGCGCACGCTACACGCAGCGCCAACCGTTAAGGCTGCTCCAGAAAAATGAATATCCGCAACGTCCCCGGGAAGCGCCTAACCGTTCTGAGGGCGTCCTAAACGGGTTGAATCCACATTCCGGGAATGGGACGGCGCCACTTGGTACGCCTAGACGCTCCTGTCCCATTCCCGGAATGCCAACTGTTTTCCATTCACGGTTCACCGTTGATTGTTGCGTCTCTAATCCGGACAATCCACATTGTCCTACCATATTGCCTATTATTGTCCCTTGCCACACCCCCTTAAACCACGTACAATGCCTCTCATTCTCATGACAATCCGATCCTTTCAGTGGACAAACCACCATGAGCCTCAACCTTCAGCTCGACCGCGGGGCGAAAACTCCGCTCTACCAACAGCTTGCCGGCCAGATCAAAGAGCGCATCGGCGACGGACGCCTGCCGCCCGGGACCCGCCTGCCGCCCGTGCGCCGGCTGGCCGAGGAGATGGGCGTCACCCGACTGACCGCGCAGAACGCCTACGCCGAATTGCAAAGCGGCGGCTGGGTGGAGGCCACTGTGGGGCGGGGCACCTTTGTGAGCAGGCATGTCCAGGCCGACCGTTTCCGCAGCCAGTTGGACCACCCCACGCCCGAATCGGCCATCCGCGACATCATCCGGCTGGAGGGGAGTGCGGGCGTGCACACCCTGGCCTCAGCCTCGCCCGACGCGCGCCTCTTTCCCGCGGACGAGTTCTGGGGCGCGCTGACCAGTCTCCGCAGCGAACTCCCCAACATGGTCAGCTACATCCCTTCCCAGGGCGAGCCGGCGCTGCGGGTGGCCCTCTGCGACCACCTGCGCGAGCGGGGGATCGACGCCCACCCCGACCAGATCCTGGTCACCAGCGGGGTGAGCCATGGCCTGGCTCTGGCCGCCCGCGCCCTGGCCCGGCCCGGGGATGCGGTGCTGGTGGAGGAGCCGACCTATGTGGGCTTTCTCCACTCGCTCAAAGCCCACGGCCTGACGCCCATCAGTGCGCCCCTGGATGACGAGGGCCCCGATCTGGAGGCGCTGGAGCGGCTCATCGCGCAACAGCGGCCCCGATTCTTCTACACCGTCCCCACCTTCCAGAACCCCACTGGCCGCTGCATGAGCCTGGCCCGGCGGGAGGAGCTGCTGGCCCTCTGCAAACGCCACGGGCTGATGGTGGTGGAGGATGACATCTACGCCCAGTTGGCCTATGACGAAGCGCCGCCTCCGCCCCTCAAGGTGCTGGATGAGGGCGGGCTGGTGGTATACGCGGGCAGCTTCTCCAAGACGCTCATGCCCGGACTGCGGCTGGGCTACGCGCTCGCGCCCTCGCCCCTGGCCGAACGGATACTCTCCCTGCGCCGGGCCGACGATCTCTGCGGCGCGCCCATCCTTCAGCGCGCCCTGGCCGGCTTTCTCCAGGACGGCGGGCATAAACGTCACCTGCGCCGGGCGCTCCCGATCTACCGCGAGCGACGGGACGCGATCATGGCCGCGCTGCAACGCTCCATGCCCCCGGGCGTGACCTGGACCCGACCGGCCGGCGGCTTCTGCACCTGGCTCACCCTGCCGGCCGGCCACGGGTTCAGCGGGCTGTTACAGGCCGCGCTGGAGCAGGGCTACGCCTTTGCGCCCGGCGCCTCCTTCCTGGCCGAGCCGGGACCGCAGCAGCATGTGCGCATCTGCTTCGGCAACCAGACGCCCCAGACCATCCGCACAGGCATAGAACTGCTCGCCGCCCTGATCCGGGAGCAGATGGAACGCCCGCCGGGGCCGGGGGAGTGGACGCCGTTGGTGTAAAAAAGATTGAAGATTGAGGATTAAAGATTGGAGGTTAGGCATTGGCGGGTCATAGCGGGGGAGGCGTCAATCTCCAACCACCAATCTTTAATCCTCAATCTTCAATTTCTTTCATTTCCCAAGGAGACAAACCCATGACCAAATTCGCCTACTTCAACCGCCAGATCGTCCCCATCGAGGACGCGAAGATCAGCATCATGACCCACACGTTCAACTATGGCACGGGCTGCTTTGGCGGCATCCGCGGCTATTGGAACCCCGAGCGGAAAAAGCTCTACGTCTTCCGTATCCAGGATCACTACCGGCGCTTTCTGGACAGCGCGCGCCTGCTGCGGGCAGAACTGGACTATACAGTCCAGGAACTGGCCGACATCACCATCGAACTGCTGACAAAGGAGGGCTGGCGGGAGGATTGCTATATCCGTCCCATCGCCTACAAGGCGGACACGGTCATCGGCGTGCGCGCCCACGGCCTGCAGGACGCGGTGGCCATCTTCTCCGTCCCCATGGGCGACTACCTGAAGCCCGGCGGCGTCCACGCCGGGGTCTCCAGTTGGCGGCGGGTGGACGACAACGCCATTCCCGCGCGGGGCAAGATCATCGGCAGCTACGCCAACAGCGCGCTGGCCAAGAGCGACGCTCTGCTCAACGGTTTCGACGAGGCCATTGTCCTCAACCAGGATGGCCACGTCTCCGAGGGCAGCGCGGCCAACTTCATGATGGTGCGCGACGGCGTGTTGATCACTCCGCCCATCACCGCCAACGTGCTGGAGGGGATCACCCGGCGCACCCTGCTGCACCTGGCGCGTACAGAACTGGGGCTGGAAGTCCAGGAGCGCCCCATCGACCGCTCCGAGATCTATCTGGCCGACGAAGCCCTCTTCTGCGGCACGGGCGTCCAGGTCACGCCCATCACCGCCATCGACCACCACCCCCTGGGCGACGGCAAGCCCGGCCCCATCACCACTCGCCTCCACGACCGGTACATGGACATCGTCCGCGGGCGGGTGGAGGAGTACGCGGGGTGGGTGACGGAGGTGGGGTGAGGCGTGAAAACTTTGACGCAGAGACGCGGAGGCGCAGAGGATCGCAAAGAAGATCAGAAAAATCTCTGCGATCCTCTGCGCCTCCGCGTCTTTGCGTCGGAGTTACTCAAACCTTGCAACTTGCCACCTGCAACCTGCAACCGAGGAGAATCATGATGACGAACGAGCGCCCGGAGATCAAAAAGAGTGTGGAACGCCAGTTCAGCCAGACCGCGGCCAACTATCGACGCAGCCGGGTTCACGCCGCGGGGGAGGACCTGGCGCGCATGGTGGCGGAGGCGCGCCTAAGCGGTGGCGAGTGGATGCTGGACGCGGGCTGCGGCGCGGGCCATACCGCGCTGGCCTTCGCCCCCCATGTGGCCGAGGTGACAGCCTTCGATCTGTCGGCGGAGATGCTGGCCCAGGTGGAGGCGCTGGCCCAGGAGCGGGGCCTGGCCAACGTCCGCACCCGGCGGGGCGATGTGGAGGCCCTGCCCTTTGCCGATGGCGAATTTGATCGGGTCGTCTCCCGCTACAGCGCGCACCACTGGCCCCACCCCGAAGGGGCGCTGACGGAGATCCGGCGGGTGCTGAAGGCGGGCGGACGCTTCCTGCTCTCCGACATCGTCTCTTTCGACAGCTACATCTGCGACACCTATTTGCAGACCATCGAGTTGCTGCGGGACCCGTCTCACGTGCGCGATCACACCGTGGCCCAGTGGGTGGCCATGTTCGAGGCTGCGGGCTTTGCCGCGGAGGTGATCTTCGAGTGGCGCGTACCGCTGGATTTCGACGACTGGGTGGCGCGCATGCTCACGCCCGCGGACAATGTGGCTATGCTGCGTAAATTTCTGACCGAAGCGCCCATCGAGGTGCAGGACGCGCTGGCGATTCAGGCCGACCACGACTTCTCGCTACGCGGTGCACTGATCAGTGGGCGTAAACTTTTGGAATGAAATTATGTGTAATGAACTGACGACGACGGACCTGGACCCAATCGACGTCCACAGCCGGCGCAGCGAATTCTGGCAAGGCGTGAAGGCCACCTTCCCGTTGGTGGTGGGAGCCGCGCCTTTTGGCCTTATCTTTGGCGCGGTTGCAGTCAACGGCGGACTGTCCTCCCAGACGACGGCGGCCATGTCCGCGTTCGTCTTTGCGGGATCGGCCCAATTTGTGGCCGCGGGACTGATGGCGACGAGCGCGGGGATCGGCATCATCATCCTGACGACGTTCGTCATCAACCTGCGCCATGCGCTCTACGCCGTTTCGCTGGCTCCACACATGAAACGCCTCCCCCAATACTGGCTGCTGCCCCTGGGCTTCTGGCTTACGGATGAGAGCTATCTGGTGACCATTGAGCGTTACAATCGCACGGATTCTTCGCCATACAAGCACTGGTTCTTCTTCGGTTCGGCCATCTTCATGTATATCAACTGGCAGTTCTGGACCCTGGTCGGGCTGCGCGCCGGGCAGGCGATCCCCAATCCCCAGGCGTGGGGGCTGGACTTTGCGTTGCCTGTCACTTTTATCGGCATGCTGGTCCCCGCGCTGCGCAACCGCCCGGTGATCGCCAGCGCGTTGGTGGCGGGCGCCCTCTCGGTAGCCCTCCATGGTTTGCCGAATCAACTGGGCCTGATGATCGCCGTCCTGCTCGCGGTGTCGACCGGGGTGTTCGTGGAGCGAAGGAGCAAGGTCACATGACCCGGCAGGAGTTGATTCTGATCATCGGCATGACGGCGGTCACTTTTGGCGTGCGCTATCCGGTGCTGGCCATCACCGGGCGGATTTCGTTGCCCAGGTCAATGACGGATGCACTCAAGTTCATCCCGCCGGCCGTGCTCACCGCCATTATCGTCCCCGCGGTGCTCATGCCTGGCGGCGAGTTTGATATTGGCTACACGAATGCATATCTGATTGCCGGTTCAATCGCCGCCGTCGTCGCATGGCGTCGCCAAAACCTATTGCTTACGATTGGCGTTGGAATGGGCGTGTTTTGGGCATGGCGAATTCTGATTGGCTAACGGCTTGACAGAAACACGAGGCGGGAATTCGCCCCCACTCCCTTTCCGTGATACAATATGCCCTGTTGTAGCAGTCCAAATAGGATGTGATAAAACGGTCGAGGGCGCTGCTGCTGCTCTCGACGTTCTGTTATAGTGGGTAAAAAAGAACGACCGTTTGTGGATAAGCGGTCATTGCGTATACGGTTGAACAAAGATGCTAAAACGTCCGCCGCTCTCCGGTGAAGGAGGGGGTGTCGTCGTGCAGGGTGCACAGACGACAGGGGCGCGAGAATAGCGGGAATAGACGCCATCTGGCAATCAAGCCTCCTGGATTCCACGCAGTTTAGCCTCCGCTGATCGCATTCCACACGAGATGCATCGTCCACAACATGACTGCAAGACAAACGCAGGTCGGCCACGGGGGTCGATTCTGTTAACGCGCGTTCCGCCGTTGTTGGCGGTGCCGCGCCCCAAATGGCATTCTCAGGGACGCAGCGAGCGACCTGTTATGTAAATACAATCGCGTTACATCGAAGTGTGACGCCTATCTGGTGAAGACACCAAGGAGTTAAGCTTTCATATGGCAAACAAAAACAATAAAAACAAGCAGCAGAACGGTAAGAATGAGCAAGAGCCGCTGCTGCGGGTCATCCCCCTGGGCGGCCTGGGCGAGATCGGCAAGAACATGATGGTATTGGAGTCGGGCGATGACCTGATCATCATCGACGTGGGCCTCATGTTCCCCACCAGCGACATGCACGGCATCGACATCATCATTCCCAACGCCGAGTACGTGCTGGATCGCCTGGACATGGTGCGAGGCATTTTCCTGACCCATGGCCATGAAGACCACATCGGCGCGCTCTCCTACCTCCTGGAAGAGGGCGTGAACGCGCCCATCTACGCCACGCCCCTGACCCGGGGCCTGGTGGAGGTCAAGCTGCGGGAGCACAAGCTGCTGGCCGACGCCGATCTGAACACGGTGGACGAAGAGAGCGTGGTGGAGGCGGGGCCGTTCACGGTCGAGTTCTTCCACACCTGTCACAGCTTCCCGGACAGCGCCGGTCTCAGCATCATGACGCCGGCCGGTCGCGTCGTCCACACCAGCGACTATCGATTCGACCCCACGCCGGTGGATGAAAAGCCGACAGAAGAGGCCAAACTCAAGGCCTGGGGGGACGAAGGCGTAGTCCTGTTGATGGCGGACAGCACCAACGCTGAACAGGAAGAACAGACGCCCAGCGAACGCACCGTGGGCGTCATGCTCAACGAGGTCTTCAGTCAGGCCGAGGGGCGGGTGTTGCTGGCTACCTTCGCCTCCAACATCGGTCGCGTTCAGCAGATTATCACTGCAGCGCGCACACATGGCCGCCGGGTGGGCGTAATCGGCCGCTCTATGATCAACAACGTGCGCATCGCCATCAAGCTGGGCTACCTGGACATCACCCAAGATGAGTTGCTGACCACAGCGGAGATGGAAAGCCTGCCTGGCCATGAAGTGGTCATCGTGGCCACGGGCAGCCAGGGCGAGCCGACCAGCGCCATGGTGCGCATGAGCGTGGGAGACCATCGTCAGATCACCCTGCGCAAGGGGGACACAGTGGTCCTGAGCGCCACCCCCATCCCTGGCAACGAAGAGCTCTTCAACGGCACCCTGGACAATCTTTTCCGCCGGGGCGTAGACGTGCTCTACTACAAAATGGGCAATGTCCACGTCAGCGGCCATGGCGGCCGCGCCGACTACCGCCACATGCTGGAACTGACCCGGCCCCAGTTCTTCATTCCGGCCCACGGCGAGTATCGTCATCTGGTGCTCCATGGCCGGCTGGCCGCGGAGACCGGCGTCAAGGAAGAAAATATCTTCGTCATCGAAGACGGACAGGTGATCGAGATCGGCCCTGCTGGCGATAACGGGGAGCTTACGGCCCGGTATGGTGAGGAAGTGCCCGCCAACCACGTCTTCGTAGATGGCCTGGGCGTGGGCGATATCGGCAACGTGGTCCTGCGCGACCGCCGCCACCTGGGCAATGACGGCTTCATCGTCTGCATCGTGGTGCTGGACGAGTTCGACGGCGCCATCCTCTACGGACCGGAGATCATCAGCCGTGGCTTCGTCTACATGCGTGAGAGCGAGGACCTGATGGAGCGGGCCGAACAGGCCGTGCTGCGAGTGTTGAAGAAAAGCAATAAGAAGACACCCGTCCGGGTGGTGGAGAACAAGATCCGAGACGCGCTGGGTCAGTTCGCCTCCAGGGAGATGGGGCGTCGGCCGATGATCCTGCCCCAGGTGATGGAGGTCTAATCTGCGGGAGGGTTAACGCAGAGGATGTAAGGGGGGAGGGCCGATGGCCTTCCCCCTTTTGATTTTGGGGCGCCGCAGGTGACGTAGGCGCGGCTTGCAGCCGCACGAGTCACTCTTATCCGAGACTGTCATGCATCCCGGAAGTTGAGCGGCTACAAGCCGCTCCTACGCGTCGATTCTCCCCCAGGATTGGGGGTCGGGGGCAGCGCCAGCGATGTAGGTGCGGCTTGCAGCCGCACGATCCTCTCTTTCCCGAGACGCTCATGTATCCCGGCGATTGTGCGGCTACAAGCCGCGCCTACGGTTCTAGCTCATCAAACGCCCAGCGACCGGGTCCATGAGTGCGCAGATAGGCGCGCACGGCCGCGGCCATCTCGTCGCCGTTGGTTGGCTTGCGTTCAGCCGGCCAGCGCCGCAACCAGACGCCAAAATCACTGCTCCAAGGATCGCCGCTCATGAGGGTGCGCAGGGCCAGTTCAGCGATCGGCCCGCCGGCCTGCTGCATGCCCGACGCGCGATAGGCGGACGGGATCACACTGTGATCATAAACAACCTGGCGAAAGGTTGGCTGCCATTCGGGACCGTCGGAACCGTCCACAAGGTCCAGGAGCAGGTATTGAGCGCGCGGGTCGCCGTTATAGGCCAACCCCACGCTACCGGTGTTGAGAATGCGCCACCGGGCGCTGACGCGATCCAAAGGCCGGTGGGTGTGGGCGCAGATGACCACCGGCTCGTCGATTTCCTGCAACAATGCTCCGATCTCGGCATCGGATATGGTGGGGTAAAAGCCCACGTGGGGATTGCCGGGCACGCCGTGGATCAGAAAAATAGGCGGTGCGCCGTCGATGACGATGTGCATGGCCTCCGGCAGCGTGCGGATGGTGTGCAGGTGTCGGGGGGCCAAGTGCTCCTGGGTCCACCAGAGGATGGGGAAACGGTAGCGCAGGGTGAAGGGTTCCCAGTTATCGGGGGTGTTGATGACGCCGATGACCAGTTCGTGGTTGCCCTGGATCGCGGGCCAGCCCAGGTCGTCGATCAGGTCCATGACCTGGTTGTTCCACGGACAGCGGTTGATCTGGTCGCCGGCCAGGTAGACCGCGTCGGGCGACTGCACAGCCAAGTCCGCGCGCACGGCGTCGAAGGCCGGCAGGTTGCCGTGAATGTCGGCTAAAAAGGCTAAACGCATCTCAGCTCCCACCACTGAACAACGGATCCCGTTCACGCACATACTGATCGCGGCCGGTGGCCTCGATGTAGGCGTCCAGACAAGGGCGAATGCTCTTGTCCGGATCGTAGCCGTGCTGATACGCCCAACGATAGAAGTAGATGATCTCCGGCTCGGCCGTCACCAACTCCCAGTAGAAGAGCCGGCTGATGACGCCGCCGGCCGCCAACATGCCGCTGGACTCATATTCGGCTAAGGCCGGCCGGCGGTCGTAGTCGATGCGATGATGGGTCACCTGCCAGCCGCCCGGCACAACATCCTCCGACACGCTGGTGAGGAGGGCGAACTGGGCGCGCACATCGCCGTTGATGGGCAAGCCCACACTGCCGGGGTTGATCACATGCCAGCGGTGGCGGGCGCAACGTCCGTTGGCGGCGACATGGTCAGGATGGGGCATGGCGTCCAGCAGGGCCGAAGGATCATCCTGGCAGACCACGTGACGATTGATCTGGACATGGGTATGGGCCGAGACCAGGGTTGCTTCGGGAATGTCACGTATCTCGGCCAGGATCTGCTCGTCCGACTGTTCGTGGTAAAAGCCCACCCGATTGCGGCCGGGCACGCCGTGGGCCATGCGCAGGGGTTGAGCGCCCGGCAGGTAGAAGGTGCGCTCATCGGGCAAGGTGGCCAGATAGCCGCCCTGCTCCGGCGAAATGTGATTCACCAGCCAGTGCAACTGCCCCCAACGTTCCGGATCATGGGCGTCGGGGACCTCCCGTTCGGTGCCGAAGTCCAGGTAGTAGAACTCGTGGTTGCCCCGGATCACCAGCCAGTCGAACTCACGCACCCGGTCGATGACCTGGGCCGAAAAGGGGATGCCGTTGATCAGATCCCCGTTCAGCGCCACATAGTCAGGCTGTAGCCGCTCCAGCGCGGTGATGACGGCTTCCAGGGCGGGTAGGTTGCCGTGGATATCAGCGATGACTGCAATGTTCATGATAATCATTTCGTAACTATTCAGGCCGAAGCCGGTTGATAGATAAGACATACAGAACGCAAAGGTAAATCAAACAAATGGCTGCTACTATAGAACAATCATGACAGCACTACTCAGGTATAGCCGCGAGCAGTTAGAGCAACTGGATAAG
>JAJRVT010000186.1 GCA_024277175.1 Chloroflexota bacterium
ACCAGCATGGCGTTGTAGTCCACATGCAGCGTGCGCATGTTGGGCTGCCGATCCAGCCACCCCTCCACATCCGCCAGATGCATTTCAAAGAGCCGGGTCATCTCCTCATCCGACACCGCGTCCTCATCCGCGGCCCGGTTACGCAACATTTTGCGCTGGGAAGCCAACACCTCCGTCAGATTACGGTGCATGAAAATCACCCGATATTCATAGTCCGCGGGCAGATACTGGAGAAGCGCAGAAATGACCTTGACGACCTGGCCCCGGGCGTCAGCCACCCAGGCCGTGTCACCCTTGTCCATGGCCTTGACGCGCTCGAGTTCATAGTACCCCTTGGGGTTGTCCTCGTCCGCGGCGCGAAGTTTATCCGTCAACACGGGAACGCCGCCCGCCTCCAGCATCTTCATCATCATGGAGGTGCCGGAACGGGGCAGGCCGGAAACGATGATTACCGGCGACGTGGACTCCTGCTTCTGAAAAAAGGAAAATTGATTGAATTTCATGGTGCGCAGTCGATGTCCGTTGCTGAATTGAATCAATTAAAATCCGGAGTTTCGTCCATACCTGCCGGGGAGTTCGGAACTCCCGGCAGGTGATATGCGGCATTCGTCACACTATCATAACTCTTTCCACGGGGCAAACCCTGTCCGCCGGAACCATCATCCACTCATTTTGACAGTTTCCACATCTATTGCTACAATGTAAGCGCTTACATCAACAACACAAAAAACCACCCAAGGCGTCGATTGGAGAGTGAACCATGAAAGTGACAGTGATTGGAGCCGGCTCCAGCTACACGCCGGAACTCATCAACGGATTCCTGGAGCGCTTCGAGCAGTTCCCCCTGGACGAACTCTGGCTCATGGACGTGCTGCCGGAGCGGCTGGATATCGTAGGCGGCTTCGCCCAACGCATGGTCGCGGCCCACGGCTCGCCCTTCCGGGTCATCCTGAGCACGGACCAGCGCCAGGCAGTGGCGGGCGCCAGCTACGTCACCACCCAGCTTCGGGTGGGCTGGATGGAGGCCCGGCGGGCTGATGAATACCTGGGTCGCCGCCACGGGCTGATCGGCCAGGAGACCACGGGCGTGGGCGGCATGACCAAGGCCCTGCGCACCATCCCCGTGTTGCTGAGCATCGCCAACGACATACGCGAGACCGCGCCCGACGCGCTGCTGGTCAACTTCACCAACCCGGCCGGCCTGGTCACCCAGGCACTGAGCCTCCACGCGCCTGACGTGTCTTCGGTGGGCGTCTGCAATGTGGCCTATAATATGAAGATGGACTTGCTCAAGCAACTGGGCGAACTGGGCGTGGAGGCCGACCCGGCCCTGGCCCACCTCGACACCCTGGGGCTGAACCACCTGACCTGGCACCGGGGCTTCACCGTGGACGGAGAGGAGCTGTGGCCCCAGATCATCGCCGCCTATGTGGAGGAGTTGCGCCAGGAGTCGGAGCCAGAGTGGGCGCCAGAACTGATCGAAAGCTTGCAGATGATCCCCAATTACTATCTGCAATACTTCTACGAAACCGAAAAGATGCTCAGCAAGCAGGAGTCATGGCCTCCTTCGCGCGCCGAAGAAGTCATGGAGATCGAGCGCGAACTGCTGGCCCAGTATGCGGAGCCGGAGCGCACCGAACCGCCGGAGGGGCTCATGCAGCGGGGCGGGGCCTACTACTCCACCGTGGCCACCCAACTGCTCAACGCCCACTACAACGATCTCCACGAAGTCCATGTGGCCAACGTGGCCCACCGGGGAGCCGTGCCCGGCTGGCCCGAGGATTGGGTGCTGGAGATGCCCTGCGACGTGAGCCGCGACGGCGTCACCCCCCTGCCCGCGGAGCCGCTGCCGCCAGTCTCCTACGGCCTGCTGGCCCAGGTCAAGATGTATGAGTTGCTGACCGTGGAGGCAGCGGTCCACGGCGACCGCAACGCGGCCTACCAGGCCCTGCTCGCCAACCCCCTGGGCCCCGCCGCCGACCAGGCCGAGGCCGTGCTGGAAGACATGCTGGAAACCCACCGGGCCTATCTGCCGCAGTTCTGGACGTAGGATAGACCGCGGATTGGGCGGATTGGGCGAATTTTCACGGATTTTTCAAAAAAATCCCGCAGTTTCTGCTCAATCCGCCCAATCCGCGGTCCATTGGAGTGGATCATGAATCGTTATTTTGTGGGCGTCGATCTGGGCGGGACCAAGAGCCACGCGCTGGTGGCCGATGAAACAGGGCGCGCCCTGGGGTTCGCGGCCGCGGGCCCCGGCAACTGGGAGTCAGTGGGCTGGGACGGCACGCGCGCGGTGCTGGAATCCATTATCCAGGGCGCACTGGGCCAGGCCGGCCTTTCCCGGCGCGAGGTGGCCGGCGCGGGCTTCGGCATCGCCGGGCTGGATTTCCCCGAGGACCGCGCGCCCCACGCCGCCATCATCGACGGGCTGGGGTTGGACGCGCCCTACATCATGGGCAACGACACGCTGGTCGCCTTGGCTGCGGGCGCGGCCCATTGCTGGGGCGTGGTGGTGACCGCGGGCACCAGCAACAACTGCCTGGGCCGGGACCGAAACGGACGTGAAGCGCGCGCGTTGGGCCAGGGGGCCCAGTTTGGCGAATATGGCGGAGCCCTGGAAATCGTCCAGCGTGCGGTCCAGGCCGTGGCCCTGGCCTGGACCGCACGCGGCCCCAGGACAGCCCTGACCGACGCCTTCATAACCCACGTGGGCGCAACGGATCCGCTGGACCTGCTGGCGGGTCTGGTGCGCGAACGCTATGCCCTGGACGCGGGCGAGGCCCCCATCGTCTTCGCCCAGGCCGCGGCCGGGGATGCGGTCGCGCAGGAGATCATCGACTGGGCCGGGCGTGAGCTGGGCAGCCTGGCCTGCGGCGTGATCCGGCGGCTGCGCCTGGAGGAGGATCCGTTCGATCTGGTGCTCGCGGGCAGCCTCTACAACGGCAGCCCCCGGCTCACCGCAGCCCTGACCCACACCGTCCACGCACTGGCCCCCCGCGCGCGGCCAGTGCGCCTGGATGGGCCGCCCGTCATCGGCGGCGCGCTCCTGGGCATGGAAGCCGCCGGGGTCGCGCAGGGCGACGCCCG
>JAJRVT010000187.1 GCA_024277175.1 Chloroflexota bacterium
CAGCCGCCGGAGGACCCCCTCTACGATCCGGAAGAACTCTACGGCGTCATCCCCACCACTTTCAAGGCTTCCTACGACGTGCGCGAGGTCATCGCCCGCCTGGTGGACGGCAGCCGCTTTCGGGAGTTCAAGGCCCTCTACGGGACCACCCTGGTCTGCGGTTTCGCCCGTATTCACGGCTACCCGGTGGGGATCGTGGCCAACAACGGCATCCTCTTCAGCGAGTCCGCGCTCAAGGGGACCCACTTCATCGAGCTGTGCACGGCCCGGCGCATTCCCCTGCTTTTCCTGCAGAACATCACCGGCTTCATGATCGGCAAGGAGTACGAGGCCGGCGGCATCGCCAAGGATGGGGCCAAGATGGTGCACGCGGTGGCCAACGCCCAGGTCCCCAAGTTCACGGTAATCATCGGCGGTTCGTTCGGGGCCGGCAACTACGGCATGTGCGGGCGGGCCTACGGTCCCCGCTTCCTGTGGATGTGGCCCAACAGCCGCATCAGCGTCATGGGCGGCGAACAGGCGGCCAACGTGCTGCGCACCGTCAAGCAGGACCAACTCGCGCGGCGAGGCCAGCCCCTGATGACGCCGGAGGAAGAGGCCGCGTTCATGCAGCCCATTTTGGACAAGTACGAACGGGAGGGCGATCCCTACTACTCGACCGGGCGCCTCTGGGATGATGGCGTCATCGACCCCGCGCAGACGCGCGATATTCTAGGGCTGGCGCTGTCGGCCGCGCTCAACGCGTCCGTGGATGAGACCAGGTATGGCGTGTTTCGGATGTAGAGTAGGCGCGGCTTGTAGCCGCACGATTGTGGGGGGATGATGTTTGCTTTGGGAGGAGCCGTTCATTCTTCTCCCAACCTCGGCCACGCGGCCACGGCCTTGCGTTCCATCCAGCGGGTGAAGAGCCAGGTGACCGCGCCCAGCGTCGTCAGCCCCAGGGTGGCGAAGAGGGCCGCGGCCGCGGGTGTTCGGGCTGCGAGCGTGAAGGGCGCGATGACGAGCGCACCGCCCAGCAGAGCGTAGAGCAGAGCGCCTATAATATTGTACAGCCGGCTCCGGCCCGTTGACATTTTGCGCACATCTTCCCATTCCAGGTTGGGGCTGATGAACCCCACCGCCGTGGACAAGGTCAACAGCCCGCCGCCGATGATGAGCAGCGAGAGCCAGGCGTAGGGCGTCCAGGCCAGGCTGAAGCGCACCAGCGGCCAGGTGGCCATGAGCATGATGGTGACCAGCGCTGCGTAGGGGATCAGCACGCTGCGGACCTTGCTGCGAAAGACTTGTCGGGGGCTGATGGGTGCGGATTTGAGGAGGTAAAACGACTTTCCCTCCAGCGAAAGGCTGGTGAGCGCGGCCTTCATAAAAGTCCCCCAGCCCACGTAGAGCAGCACTGCCGAGACAATGACGCCAGGGCTGAACGCGGCTAGAAACCAGAGGCCGCTATCGCCCTGGTTCAAGGCGCGTGCACTCTGCAACAGGCCGTTGCGCCCCTGGGGACGGAGCATGATGAAGGCCACCAGGATCGATGCCGCGAATTGGGCGAAGAGCGTGGCCACCTGTCTGGAATCCCGCAGCCGCAGCAGCCAGTCCTTGAGCGCCAGCGCCGAGTCCAGGGAGCGCCCTGTAAACGCGCCGCCTGCCTCCTCCAGACCCTGGGTGCGCCCGCCCGCGCCCTGGATACGCATCCAGCCGGACAGATAAAGGCGGTTGGCCAGCAGGGTGGTGACGGCGAATAGCCCGACGGTCATGAGCAGGTAAGCGCTGATCCCGCCCAGGACCTTGGAGAAGTCGCCGTGTCCCAGCGCGGTCAGGCCCTGGCCCGCCCAGATAGACGGCAGGGGCAGCCCTTCAAGCGTGTCCAGGGTCTTTTGAATCGCTTCCATGGATTGGGCGTTTGCGGCCACACTGCGATCTCGCATCAGATTGGGGATCTGGATGACGATGGCGATCAACAGGCCGATGATGATGTAGGCCGCGCCCATGTACTCTTCCAGCTTCTGCACCGGCAGGACCCGCACCAGCAGCATGGAGATGAGCGCGCCCACCGAGAGATCGAAAAGGGGGGCGATCAAGAGCATGAAGGTTCCCGCCGCGTAGTAGATCGGCCCCATGTCTACAGAAACGCCAAACGCGATCATCGCCGGGATAGTCAGGAGCATGAGGATCAGCACCGTGCCGGGCAGATGGCTGAGTAGCTTGGCCGTCAACACCGCCCGGGGACTGACGGGCGCGATCATGAGCCTCTACAAGTCGCCGCTCATGAAGAGGGCCTGCATGGCCTGGTTGAAGCCGGTGAAGATCAACCCTATCAGTGCGATGGTCAGGAGCAGACCGGGGACGGCGCCTTCGCTCAGGTGGACGGGTAGGGTTGATTCGCGGACCAGCAGACCCGCACCGAAGCCCATAAAGGCCGAGAAGGCGACGAAGAACGCGCCCATGATGACGCTGAGCAGTCGCGCCCATCTGGACGCGCACCCGTTCTCTCGCCGGTCCAGTCGCCAGTAGAGACCCAGGAGCAGGGCGGCGTCTCGCCATGCCCCGCCTCGCTGCCCGCCATCAGACCATTCATGCCCATGCATTCAATAATTCCTTGACCATGTCGTCTAGTTTAGCATAGGCCATTGACTTCGCGCGAACCGAATGCAAAAGATCGGGCGCGCCTGACGCGCACCCGAAAAGTCCGGATCGATTGCGTCTGCGCCTGATCCTCTGGTACAATGGCGACGGTATTTATGACACACAGCGTATGTGAATTTGGACACAGCCTAATCATTGAACGGATAATCGCCCAATGGATGCAACACAGGAACAAGTGCAGGACGCCGCTGGCCCTTCGGCGGAGGGAAAGCTACCCTGGCATCAGCTCAGCGCCGCGGAGGTCCTGGACAAGCTGGGTGTGGACGCCGAGATCGGCCTTTCGGATTCGGAAGTCCAGGCGCGCCAGAGCAAATACGGTCCCAACGAATTGGAGGAAGGCCAGGTCAGGAGCAAGCTCTCCATCTTCTTGGCCCAGTTCAAGGAGATCATGGTCATCATCCTGATCGTCGCCGCGCTGATCTCGGCTTTCCTGGGTGAATACATCGACGCCACAGTCATCGCCATCATCGTCTTCCTCAACGCCATCCTCGGCTACACCCAGGAGTACAAGGCCGAGCAGGCCATGGCCGCGCTCAAAAAACTCTCTGTGCCCACCGTGCGCGTGCGCCGCAACGGCAAGGTGACCGAGATATCCTCCATCGAACTGACGCCGGGCGACATCGTCCTGCTGGAGGCGGGCAATCTTGTGCCGGCCGACGGACGTCTGATCGAAAACGCTAATCTCAAGGTCCAGGAAGCCGCGCTCACGGGCGAGTCTGAGCCGGTGGAGAAGTCGCTCGACCCGGTGACGGGCCAGGATGTGCAACTGGGGGACCGCAGCGATATGCTCTATCTGGGCACGGTGGTCACCTACGGGCGCGGGGCCATGGTCGTCACCGAGACGGGCATGAACAGCGAACTGGGCAAGATCGCCAGCCTCATCCACGGCGTGGAGGATTCCAAGACGCCTCTGCAACGGCGGCTGGATCATCTGGGCAAGACCCTGGCCTGGGCCGCGCTGGGCATCATCGCCGTCGTGGTGGTGATCGGCCGGGTGCAACTGAACACCGACTGGGAGACCCTCTTCCTCACCGGCGTCTCCATGGCCGTGGCCGCCATCCCCGAAAGTCTGCCCGCCATGGTCACCATCACCCTGGCCCTGGGCGCGCAGCGGCTGCTCAAGCGCCGGGCGTTGATGCGCCGTCTGCCCGCGGTCGAAACCCTGGGATCGGTCACCTACATCTGCTCTGACAAGACAGGCACCCTGACCGAGAACCGCATGACGGTGACGTTGGTGGATGTGGCCGGCAACACCGAGAGTTTCGACACCCTCAACCAGCGGGGCGATGAACTGTTGGAAGCGCGCCTGCTTGGCGACTCGGCGCCTGATCTGGCTGCGCTCAGCATGGTGGTGCGGGTGGGCGCGCTCTGCAATGACGCCGTCCTGGAGGAGGATGAGGAAGGCGGCTATCACGCCATCGGCGACCCGACGGAGGGGGCGCTGATCCTGGCCGCGCATGAGCTGGGCTGGGACCTGGATGCGTTGAAGGAGGAGTGGCCGCGGGTGGCTGAGATCCCCTTCACCTCCGACCGCAAGCGCATGACCACCATCCACCGCATGACGCCTGTGGCCGAACAGTATGCGCATGATGTTCCCTGGGCGGCCAGCCCCTACGTCTTCTTCACCAAGGGCGCGGTCGATGGCCTGCTGGAGATCGCCGATTCGGTCCTGGTGAACAAGGAATTCGTTCCCCTGGATGATGAACTCAGGCGACGGATCACCGCCACCAACGAGCGCTACGCGCTGGAAGGCCAGCGGGTGTTGGGCATGGCCGTGCGCATCTGGGAAAATGAAGAGTTGCCGGAGAAGATCACGGAGGACCTGGAAGATCATATGATCTTTGTGGGCATGGTCGCGATGATGGACCCGGCCCGGCCCGAGGTCAAAGCCGCGGTGGAGACGGCCAAACAGGCGGGCATTCACCCGGTCATGATCACGGGCGACCACCCCCTGACCGCGCTGGCCATCGCCCATGATCTTCAGATCACCGACAATGACAAGTTCATCACCGGCCAGGAACTGGCGACCATGTCCCAGGATGAATTAAAAGATGTGGTGGAGGAGGTGGCCGTCTACGCCCGGGTAGCGCCAGAGCACAAGCTCAACATCGTCCAGGCCCTCCAGGAGAAGGGTGAGATCGTGGCCATGACGGGGGATGGCGTCAACGACGCGCCTGCCCTCAAACAGGCGGACATCGGCGTGGCCATGGGCATCACCGGCACTGACGTCTCCAAGGAGGCCGCCGACATGATCCTGCTGGACGACAACTTCGCCACCATTGTGGCCGCGGTGGAAGAGGGGCGGGTTATCTTCGATAACATCCGCAAGTTCATCAAGTACACCCTGTCCAGCAACACGGGCGAACTCTTCCTGATGCTGGTCGGCCCGCTGGTCGGCATGCCCCTGCCCTTGCTGCCCCTCCAGATTCTGTGGATCAACCTGGTGACCGACGGTCTGCCGGGCCTGGCCCTGGCCGTGGAGCCGGCCGAACGCGGGGTCATGAAGCGTTCGCCCTTCAAGCCCACGGAAAGCGTCTTCAGCCGGGGCATCGGGCCGGAGATCATCGGCATCGGTCTTTTCATGGGGATCGCCTCCCTGCTCATCGGCTACGTCTACTGGTACATTGACCCCAACGGCCCGTGGCAGACCATGGTTTTCACCACCCTGACCATTGCGCAGATGGCCAACGCGCTGGGCACCCGTTCCGCCCGGGATTCGCTCTTCCGCATCGGCCTTTTCTCCAACATGATGATGATCTGGGCGGTGTTGCTCACCTTCGTC
>JAJRVT010000188.1 GCA_024277175.1 Chloroflexota bacterium
ATCGGCAAGAACGTGGTCGTCTTCAGCGGCGTCGATTATGCACGCTTCGAGGATGGGCAGATGGTGGAAGGCTGGGGCGTGCATGACGATCTGCTCAGTTTGAAGGAGCTTGGGTATGAAGTGGTTCCGCCGACGGAATGACAAGATGACAGGATGACAAGATGACAGGATGACCGAACGTTCCGGGTCACCTTGTCACCCCCTCATCCTGTCACCCTGTCACCCCTCCACTCCCCGCCGCAAAACTTCTTCCCCATAGCGCGCCTCTAGCGCCTCTACCACCGCGCGCAGCCTGCGCTCCTTTTCATAGGCCGCCTCGGCGCGGCGGAACGCCTCTGTCTCCATGTCCCAGAGCCGGGGCTGGTAGGGGCGCTCGTCCAGGTTGGTGACGCCCACGCCCAGCAGGCGCACGGCCTGGCCGGGCCGCCAGAGGGGCTCGAAGAGCTTGAGGACCGCTGTATAAATTTGTCCGGCGTCGTCGGTGGGCTGGCGCAGGGTGGTCTGGCGGGTGGGCGTGGTGAAGTCGGACCAGCGCAGCTTGAGCTTGACCGTGCTCCCGGCCAGGCGCTTGCGTTGCAGCCGCCGGGCCACACCCTCGGACAGCCGGCGCAGGGCCTGGCGCAACTCGGCCCCGTCGCTCACATCTCGGCGGAAAGTGGTCTCCTGGCTGACCGACTTGGCCTCCCGGTGGGTGGTCACCGGCCGCTCGTCGATGCCTTTGGCGCGGCGGGCCAGGTCCCGGCCATGCTTGCCGAAGAGCCGCTCCAGTTCGGCCTCGGGAAAACGGGCCATGTCGCCGATGGTCTCCATGCCCAGCTCGTGGAGCCGGGCCGCGGTCTTGGGCCCCACGCCCCACAACTCCTCGCAGGGGAGCGGAGCCAGGAACGCGGCTTCCTGCCCCGGCGGCACTACCTGGATGGCGTTGGGCGGGCCGTCGCCTCCGGCCTGCGCCTTGCCCACGTTGTTGGCGATCTTGGCCACCAGCTTGTTGGTGGCCACGCCCAGGGAGCAGGGCAGGTCCAACTCCTCGCGGATGGTCTGCTGGAGTTCGCGCGCCAGGAGGGTGGCCGGTCGATCCAGCCCGGTCACGTCCAGGAAAGCCTCGTCGATGGACAACTGCTCCACCAGGGGCGTCAGCGCGCGCAGCCGGGCCATGACCTGGCGGGAGACCGCGCTGTAGTCGCTGTGGCGGGAGCGAACCACGATCAGCTGGGGGCAGAGGCGCAGGGCCTGGCTCATGGGCATGGCCGAGTGGACGCCAAACTGGCGGGCCGGGTAGGAGCAGGACGCCACCACGCCCCGGCCCGTGGGGCTGCCGCCGACCGCAAACGGCTTGCCGCGCAGGGAGGGATCGCGCAACTCCTCCACCGCGCAGAAGAACGCGTCCAGGTCGATATGAATGATCTTGCGGATGTTGTCCATGAGGGCGCGGATTCCCAAAATGTACAACGACATGAATGTCGTTGCAGCCGGGCTGAGCCAGGCGTGGCTTGGCTGCGCAACATGAATGTTGCGGTACAGGTTGCAGCCACGCGCCCTGATTATACCACCGGCGGGTCTCGGGACGCATCTCGCCCTCCCATTGCGTTGTCACCGCCTTCTGTTTTGATGTACAATAGCCCCATCATTCAGTTCAAACCACGGATTCATCCCCAACCCACACGCGCAAGGAGTGAGCCATGCAAATTCTTGGCATCGACATCGGCGGCAGCGGCGTCAAGGGCGCGCCGGTGGACCTGATCAACGGCAAACTGGCCACCGATCGTTTTCGCATCCCCACGCCCCAGCCATCCAAGCCTGAACTGGTGGCCAAGGTGGTGGCCCAGATCGCCCGTCACTTCGACTGGAACGGACCCATCGGCTGCACCTTCCCGGCCATCATCCGCCACGGGGTCATCAAATCGGCTGCCAATGTGGACCAGGACTGGATCGGCGTTGACGCCCCAGCCCTTTTTCTGGAGCACACCGGCTGTCCGGTGCGGGTGCTCAACGACGCGGACGCGGCCGGCGTGGCCGAGATGGAATTCGGCGCCGGCCGGGGGCGGATGGGCACGGTGATCATGCTGACCCTGGGTACCGGCATCGGCAGCGCGGTCTTCGTGGATGGGGTCCTGGTGCCCAACACCGAGTTCGGACATATCGAGGTGCGGGGCAAGGACGCGGAGCACCGGGCCTCGGATCGCATCCGCAAGGAGGAGGACCTCTCCTGGAAAGCGTGGGCCAAGCGGCTCAACGAGTTCCTCAACCGCATGGAATTCCTCTTGTCGCCCGATCTCTTCATCATCGGCGGCGGCGTGAGCAAGAAGCATGAGAAATTCTTCAAATACCTGGACCTGGAGACTGAGATTATCCCCGCCCAGTTGCGCAACGAAGCTGGGATCGTCGGCGCGGCCATGGCCGCCAAGGACCTGGCGTGACCAGGGGTCGATGCACCTATCCCTTCGCTGCCTTTGGACTCACGCGAAGGCGCGAAAATCGCGAAGGGTAAAGGCAGGCAACAGTCATGATTGCTTCTCCCCTTCGCGTCCTTCGCGGCTTCGCGTGCCCCCTAAACCAAGCACCCGATAAAAACTGTCATTTTGCTGAATAGACGCCCCAAATTTCCCGCCACCAATTTGACAAAGCTTTTCCCTCTGCGTATACTATTGCCCACGAATCGAATCATCATTTCACATTGTGAAACAACATGACAGAGACGTTGACCACCACCGCAGTCGAAATTTATCCTGGCGCGCAGTCTGCCGCGCGCGCCGTCGCCCTGCTCAAGTCGTTCGATGACGTCCACCCGGAGTGGACCTTGGGCGAGTTGAGCGAACGGCTAGGGCTGAACAAGACGACGACCCACCGTTTGCTGGCCGTGTTGGAGGGCGAGGGCCTCATCGAACGCAGCAGTGGAGGAGCGTATCAACTCGGCCCGGAGATGATCGCGCTGGGCGGTTGCGCCATGCGCGCCAATAGCCTGCGCGTCGCCAGCCGGGCGGTGATGGAAGCCCTGGCCGTGGAAGTGGCTGAAACAGTCTCCCTGGAGATCCTCTCCAGGAATCAGGTCATGATCATCGACGAGGTTTCCAGCCGCGAGCCCATGGGCGTCTCCCAAAATGTGGGCGCGCGGCTCCCCCTCCACGCCACGTCCACGGGTAAACTGTTGTTGGCCTACAGCCCGGCGGACGTGGTGGATGAGGCCCTGAGCGCGCCCTTGCCCGCGCTGACCCCCGCCACCGTCACCGATCCGGAGACGTTGCGCGCGCAGTTAGGCGAGATCCGCACCCGGGGTTATGCCATCACCCAGGAGGAACTGGACGTGGGGTTCATGGCCGTGGCCGCGCCCATCTATGATCACACGCGCATGGTGGTGGCTGCGCTGAGCATGGGCGGGCCGGTTCTACGCATGGACACGGAAGAGCTACCGGAGAAGGTGGCCGCACTGCAGGTGGCCGCGCGCAAAATCTCCCGGGGAATCGGCTACCAACCGGGGTAGAAAATTTCCGGCAAGGGAATGGATACGCAATTACCATCAATATTCTATTTACTCAGACGGAGGTGTTTGCATGCTGACTAAGACAGTCACGCGCTTGAATGTTCCCGGACCCAAAGCCAGGTCGGTTATGGCTCGTGATGGGCGGGTGGTGTCATCCGCTTACGGCAGGGTCGCCGATTTTGTCATGGATCACGGGCGGGGGAGTGAAGTCTTCGACGTGGACGGCAACCGCTACGTAGATTTTGTGGCCGGGATTGCGGTCAACTCCACCGGTCACAGCCACCCCCAGGTGGTGCAGGCCATCCAGGAGCAGGCGGAAAAATTCCTCCATATTTCATCCGACTACTACCACGACGAATGGGTGCGTCTGAGCGAGAGGCTGGCTGGAATTGCGCCCTTCGAAGAGCAGGCGCACGTATTCCTGGGCAATTCAGGCACGGAGGCCGTCGAGGCCGCCATCAAGCTGGCCCAGTATCATACGGGACGTCGCCGCTTCATCGGCTTTTTGAGCGCCTTTCATGGTCGCACCCTGGGATCCCTGGCCTTCACAGCCAGCAAGACCGTCCAGCGCAAGGGGTTTCAGACCATCCCCTTCGTCTCCCATGCGCCCTATCCCAACGCCTTCCGCCCCCTGTTAGCCGTCCAACCGGACGACGAGGACTACGGTGACACCGTGGTCAACTATATCGAACAGGTGATGTTCAAAGGGTTGACGCCGCCGGAAGAGGTGGCTGCAATCCTGGTGGAGCCGATCCAGGGCGAGGGCGGCTATGTAGTGCCGCCGGCCAGCTTCTTCCCTCGCCTGCGCGAGGTCTGTGATCGCCACAGCGTTCTGCTGATCGTGGATGAGGTCCAGGCGGGCATGGGGCGCACGGGCAAGTGGTGGGCCATCGAGCATACGGGCGTGGAGCCGGACGTCGTCTGCACGGCCAAGGGCATCGCCAGCGGCATTCCCCTGGGCGGCATCATCGCCCGCAAGAGCGTCATGGATTGGCCGGCCGGCGCGCATGGCAACACCTACGGCGGCAATCCCATCGCCTGCGCCGCGGCCCTGGCCACCATCGACGTGCTGGAGAACGGCGGCATGCAGAACGCGAGGGAGCAGGGCGCGTACATGATGGCCCGCTTCCGGGAAATGGCCGATCGTCACCCCTCGATCGGCGATGTGCGCGGCCGTGGCCTCATGATCGGTGTGGAACTGGTGAAGGACAAAACCGCGCTGGAGATCGCGCCCGACCTGCGCAACCGCGTGGTCCAGATCGCGTTCGAGCACGGCCTGCTGCTCATGGGCGCGGGCGTCAATACCATGCGCATCATCCCGCCCCTGGTCATTACCCGTGACCTGGTGGACGAAGGGCTGGACATCTTCGAGTATGCGCTGACGTTGGCAGAAGAGGAGATGCTTTAGAGAAGAGATTGGAGATTGAGAGATTGAAGAGATTGGCTCGCCCCCAATCTCTCAATCTCCAATCTCCCCAATCGTTACTCTTTAATCCTCAATTCTTTCCACCAACACCAACACCAAATCATTCACATTCGTCTGGGTGGGACCCGTCAGGAGTAGGTCATGGGTTGCGGCCAGATAGGGATAGGCGTTGTGGCGCGCCAGGTGATCGGCCGCGTCCAGGCCCTGGGCGCGACCCCGGTCCACCGTGCCGCCGTCGGCCAGGCCCCCGGCGCTGTCCGTGGGACCGTCGGTGCCGTCCGTGGCCAGGGAGACCACGGTGATCCCCCGGTTGCCCGCCAGTTCCAAAGCCGCGGCCAGGGCCAACTCCTGGTTGCGCCCGCCATAGCCCGGCCGTTCGCCCAGGGTGACTGTGGTCTCGCCGCCCAGGACCAGGCAGGCCGGCGCTGACAAGGGATGGCCGCTGGCCTGGACTTCCCGCCCCAGGGCCACGGCCACCCTGGCCACCTGCCGTGCCTCGCCCTCGATGAAGGTGGAGAGGAGGAGCGCATTGTATCCCTGCTCCTCCGCCGCGTCCACGGCCGCCAGGGCCGCGGCCCGGTTATCGCCCACTATGACCGTCTGTGTGCGCGCGAACGCGGGGTCGTCGGGACCGGGCGTGTCGGGTAGCTCGCCGGCCAGGCCCGCTTGCAGGCGCGCGATCACGGCCGCGGGCAGGCGATCGGCCAGTCGGTAGCGCTCCACCACGGCCCAGGCGTCGGCCCACGTGCTCGCGTCGGGGACCGTGGGGCCGCTGGCGATGACGTCCAGGGGGCTGCCGACCACGTCGCTCAGCACCAGGGAGATGAGGGTGGCCGGCGCGGCCGCGCGCGCCAGTTGGCCGCCTTTGACCGCGCTGCAATGCTTGCGCAGGCAGTTGATCTCGTCAATGGCCGCGCCCGAAGCCAGCAGCAACTCGGTCATGCGCTGGAGATCGGCCAAGGTCAGCCCCGGCGCGGGCGCGACCAGCAGCGCGGAGCCGCCGCCGGAGATCAGGGCGATGACCAGGTCGTCCGCGCCGGCCTGTTCCGCCAACGCCAGGATGCGCTGACCGGCCTCCACCCCGGCCTGGTTGGGCGTGGGGTGGGTGGCCTCCACCAGCTCGACGCGCCGGGTCGGCCCGCGGTGACCGGTCTTGACCACCACCAGCCCACCGTGGATGCACTCGCCCAGGGCCGACTCCACGGCCTGGGCCATGGGCGCGCCGGCCTTGCCCGCGCCCACGACGAAGACGCGCCAGTAGTCGGCCAGACTGTAGGTCCGCCCGTCCACGGTCAGCGAATCGCCGTCCACGGTTAGGTGTGCAGCCACCGCGGCCCGGGGATCCACCGCGGCCAGCGCGGCCTCCATGATCTGGAGGATCGGCCGCCGTTGCCCTTCATCGATCGCGAGCACGTTTTCATCGAAGGTTACCATTACATCTTATCCCTTATCGGAGGAGTTTGACGCAGAAACTTTGACGCAAAGACGCGGAGGCGCAGAGGGGCGCAGAGATTTTTTTGTTTTCCTCTGCGTTTCTCCGCGTCATTGCGCCTCTGCGTCAAACCGTCACAACGCCACAAATTCCAGAGACGTGGTGATATTCACGCTCTTGTAGATGGTGCGGTAGACGGGACAGTACTGGGCGTGGAAGCCGTGGACCCGCTCCGCTGTTTCATGGTTCTCTTCGGCCGTGCGTAGACGATACGCGACGTGGATGCGCTTCACCACCAGCACGTTTTCTTCCTTCTCGATCTCGCCGACCACCTCGGATGTGAGATAGCCTGCGCCCGCCTCGATTTGACGCGCCTCCAGCGCGCCCCCAAGGGTGCCGGTCAGTCAGCCGCCGGCCGCGGCCACCAGGTAATCCAGGGTGGTGGCGTGGGGATCGTGTTCGCTCATGTCCACGCCATAGTGTTCGGCGATCTCGGAGTGGACGCCGAAGAGGACCGGTTCCGGCTCCTGGGGCAGCCAGGCCCGGCGCAGCGGGCCGCGCACCCGCTCGATGCGCACGTGGGATCGGTAGACGACAGGTTCGGTCATGATTGGCTCCTTTGTGATCGGAATCATGTGGGGCGAGATGGCGGTCGGAGGTGGGGGCTATGGTAGCATGGGTGGAAGTTGATAGCAAAGCGAGCCATGTAAAACAACATTCATGTTGTTTGCCGGGCCGAGCCAGGCCAGGCTGGGCAATATGAATGTTGCGGTACAAGGCCCGACGAGTGCGTTCCACGCCCGCACGCAATCCCGCCTACCCGCCAACCCCGCGGGCGTGGGACGGACGGATGTGACAGGATGGCCGAAAATGCCGTCACAGCCACAAACGCAACAGTCACAGCCAGAACAGCCGGGATCGCGAGTCGGCGTGGCAGTGGGAGGCGGGAGAGGATCGTTATTCCAGGTGCAACCATCAGCCGCCGTACAATCACCACATGAACCAGCTTTACAAGAACTACTGCTAGAACCACTACATTGTTTAATGGAATTCTGAAGACACTCGGTTGTGCAGTTGCATGTTCCCCGCCCATTGTCACACGAATCGCCTCCGCTACTACAACTAGCCCCGTTAGAACTACAGTTGCATCGTGAGGTGGATACGCCACAAGCCCATGAACCGGTGCAGCTGCCCGCATAAACCTGAGGTGCAATGACATTTAAAGCCTGTGAAACAAAACTTAGTTTCTGATGCACTTGTAGCAACGGATTGTTTCTTAGATCAAACTGCTTGATTTGGCCTAAGATAAACTCAGATAAATCGTCATCGTTAACATATGGCTTAATGAATGCTGATTTAGCAAGGTATTCTACTAAAGCATAATTCGGTAGTCTCCCTCTATGGTGTTGATGTGCGATTTCGAGACGAAAAGCGCGACTTTGGCGAGGCTTTACCAGAGACGACATCGTTACCGATCGAACATTTGGAGGACAAAAACTTCCAACAACACTCAACAGGGAGACTATCAAGCTCGCATTATCTAGATAATCTAAGTTTATGAATAATTTTAGCTTTCCTACTCCTTCGTGGGTTTCAAAGTAAAACGAACGAATCTGCTTGCCTTCTTGATCTATATAAACGCCGTTAGGTTGCTCTTTTTCTTCCAAAGAGATTATGAGTGCTTGGATAGAAGCGGAGGCTGTAGACTCGGCGTTCGACCATTTTTTAGGGCAAAAGTGAGATATCCGTAAACCCCTCAAATCAGGCAGATCAGGGCAAGCGGTTGAGCTGTGAATCAGCAATTTTCGCCCCCGACAAGGTCATGTTGACCCAAATCGGACGGTTTTCAGCACTTTACCAATCACATACAGGCGATAGACGCACTCCTCCCTGGGTCAGTTGACCTGCAGGTCTGTGTACAGGCTGTGGGGGAGGCCAAGAAGGGTTAAAATCCGCTTCTGTACCGACGATAACTCACTCAAATAGGTGGCCGTCCCGTCGCGGGTCGGAATAACCAGCAGGTCAATGCCTTCAAACGCTTGCAACATACGCTCTGTGGTCGGAGTGGCTGTTCCTCGTTTGGCGCTGCCTTTGTAAATGCCGGTGAGTTGGGTATTTTCAGCCGCCAACGCCTCCCTGGCTTGGTAATCGCCAAGGGCTAACACGCGCGCCCCAATGGAAAGCAGATGAAAAAGCCCTCGAGCATGGTCGTCTCGTTGCACATAGATGGGTGTGATGGACAGGATTTTACCGTTAAAACGGCGAAAAATGTTCTCAGCCAGGTATTCGTCACGATAGGCCAGCACCGCATCGGTGAGTGAGAGCGTCTCCGCCGGTTGGTTGGTGACGTAAATACGCCAGCCAGCCTTGAACTCAGCCGCCGCAATCGCTTCTTCGTTCCGCTGGACGGTCAGTTGATAGCGCACCTTGCGTTCCGTACGCGCCGGACGATCTTTATACTTGCGAATGTGGCGATCTTCCACCTCCATGATATGGCTGAATTGGAAAAGTCCCTTCACCCGATATTTCTTCTCGATGCGTTCCACCTCTGACAGCAGGGTGGGTTCATCCGTAATCTGGGCTTTTCCTCGCTGACGTGGGGGTGTCAGCGCAAGCAAGGCCGCCTCAGCTTTATCCAGGCGATTATGCAACCCCTGCTGCATGGCCTCCATATAAGCCAAGGAGCGGACCACCAGCAGGCGCTCCTCCCACTTGTCACCATCGTATGATAAAGTCCTGAAAACACCGGGTTAAGAAGTCCGCTAAACACCGCGTAAAATGTACCTCCACACTATTCAAAGAGGAGGTGCAGGATATGCTGAAGAAGGAGGACTTCGCCGTGATACAAGCATTG
>JAJRVT010000189.1 GCA_024277175.1 Chloroflexota bacterium
AAGCTCAACGTGCCGCCGTTGATGATGGCCAGGACCAACAGCGTCAACAACATGCCCAGGATCGCGCCGCCGATGGCCGCGCCGAACATACTCAAAGAATCGCTGCGCGCGGCTTTGTACTCCAACTCCGGTGACGTCTCGACGGGTTCGATCTTGGGCGTGGTCAGTTCTAGTGAATCCTGATGAACGCTCATAGTTTTCCTTCCTGATGGTTCGATATGCTCTCGGAACAGGCGATCGTCACAACTGATCTGCATCAATGTGTTGTTCTTCCGCCATTATATACGCAGATGCCAAAATTCGCCTAGCGCTTGGGACCCGTAAAATGGCAAATGAATGGGCGTGGGAGTTCGGTGACGATCGCGATGGCGTATGGCGACAAGCGCCTACGACCCAATCATAGCCATAGTTTGGCGCTGCGTCAAGTCCCCCCACCCTACAATTCCCCAATGTAGTCGGGGCGCGTCAAATCCGTGTAATCTGCGAAATCCGCGGGTGATTTTTAGGGGCGACTCAACGGACGTTAGTGGGGGAGGCATCACCGTAGGCCAGATCCAGCAACTCCACCACATGCATGACCTTAGCGTCCAGCCCCGCTTTACGCTCGCCGTGGAGCAGTTGCATATGGCAGCCTGTGTTGGTGATCGCGATCACATCGGCGGCGGTGGTTTCGACATCGGCCAGCTTGGCGTTGAGAACCAGGCCGGCGGTGTCGGGATGGACGAGATTGTAGACGCCGGCGCTGCCACAGCACGCGTCCGGCTGGACCAGTTCCACCAGCGTCAGGCCAGAGATGGCGCGCAGGAGATCCCGGGGCTGCTGGACTACATGCTGGACATGGCGCAGATGACAGGAATCGGCGTAGGTCACGCGCAGGTCGAGGGAGCCGGTCGGCGGGTTGTGAAGGTTGGCGGCCAGGAATTCGGTGATGTCCTGCACTTTGGCCACAAAACGGCGGGCAGCGTCGGCATAGTCCGGGTCGTCGGCCAGGAGATGATCGTATTCCTTGAGCGCCGCGCCGCAGCCGCCTGCGTTGTTGATGATGGCCACATACTGATCCGGGTCGAAAGCGTCCAGGTTGCGCCGGGCCAGATCTCTGGCCAGTTCCATTTCGCCTGTATGGCTGTGGGCCGCGCCGCAGCAGGTTTGGGCGGCCGGGAAATGAACATCGAAACCGTTGCGTTGCAGCACTCGGATCGACGCCTGATTGACGCCGGCGAAGAACGCATCCTGGATGCAACCATGGAAAAAGGCCACCGCTCCCCTACGCTCCCCCATGGCCGGCGCAGGACGATCGTAGTCAGGGTAATCCAGGGAAAGGGGCGGCAGAAGCGACTCCATCTCCTGGAGCGGATCCGGCAAGGCCCGGGTTCGGCGCACGAGCGCCTGGAGGCCACTGCGCTGGTAGAGGGTCAGGGCGCGGGCCACAGTGCGCAGGCGTTCGGTGTGGGGCAGCAGATCGTGCAGGGCCAGGCGTCGTATCGCCTGCTCCGCACGGTCCGACCGCCGAAGCGCATGGATTTCCTCCCGCGCGACTTCCACCAGCGCGCCGTATTGAACGCCGGAGGGGCAGGCGGTTTCGCAGGCGCGACAGCCCAGGCAAAGCTCGATGTGTTCGGCGAACGCGCCATCCAGTTGGACGCGCCCTTCGGACGCGGCGCGCATCAAGGCAATGCGCCCCCGGGGGCTATCCATCTCCGTCTGATAGGCGGCATAGGTGGGGCAGGCGGGCAGACAGAGACCACAGTGGATGCACTGGTCCAGTAACACCGTATAGTCTTTGTCGATCATAGAGGCGGGCGCTTGCATGGTGAAGAATACGATAGCATAGGCGAGGGGCAAGGGGCAAGTTTATCCTGCGCCCCCTTACTCCTTTCAACTTGCAACTTGCTTCTTGCCTATGCTACCATGCCTGCTACACTACCTTCAAGGAGCATCGTTATGGATTGTCCTAATTGCGGCACCTGGAACCCGGACGACAAGGATGTCTGCTGGCGTTGCCAGACCCCCCTTCCTCGCCCGGAGGAGAAGAAGAAAAAAAGGCGACCGGCGACCTTCGCCGGCCTGCCCCTCTGGCTGTGGATGATCGGCCTTGTGTTCATCATGGTCAGTCTCTTCGGACAATGCTTTCGTCTTCCTCCCATTCAATAGGCGGGTGCGTTTTTCTTCATGGATGCTCGCTCGATCGCTGCGCGCCTGGTCGCCTGGCACGCTGAACACCAGCGCGATCTGCCTTGGCGAAGCGCGCCAGCCGGATTCCGGGATCCGTACGCGGTCTGGGTGAGCGAGATCATGGCCCAACAGACCCGGATCGACACCGTCGTCGACTACTACGTCGCCTGGATGGCCCGTTTCCCCACCCTGGCCCGCCTGGCCGCAGCCGATCAGCAGGACATACTCAAACAATGGGAAGGGCTGGGGTACTACGCCCGGGCCCGCAACCTCCACAAGGCCGCGCGGCAGGTCATGGTCGAGTACGGCGGCGAAATTCCCGCCAACCGTCAGGCGCTGCTGGCGTTGCCCGGCATCGGCCCCTACACGGCCGGCGCCATCCTCAGCCTGGCATTCAACCAGCCCCAGCCGATCCTGGACGGCAACGTCAAGCGCGTGCTCAGCCGTCTGGCCGACATCGATCGTCCCATCAATGATCCCTCGGTGGTGAAGGAACTCTGGCGCAAGGCCGCGGCCATCGTGGAGGCGGCGGAACCGGGCGCGGCCGGCGCCTGCAACGAAGCCCTGATGGAACTGGGCGCGCTCATCTGCACGCCCGCCAATTCTCGTTGTCTCATCTGCCCGCTACACGCACCCGCGGCGGCTCCCCTTTGCCTGGCCGCGGACCGCGGCGTCCAGGGGGAGCGCCCCATCATGCCAAAACGCAAACCCACGCCCCATTACGACGTGGCCGCCGGCGTCATCTGGCAGGGCGCGCCCTACGAATCCCGGTTGCTCATCGCCCAGCGCGCCCAGGACGGCATGCTCGGCGGCCTGTGGGAGTTCCCTGGCGGCAAGCTGGAGGCGGGCGACGCCGACCTGCCCGCGTGCCTGCGCCGGGAAATCGATGAGGAACTGGGATTCTCCATCCAGGTGGGCGAGCCGCTCATCACCGTGGAGCACGCCTTCACCCATTTTCGCATCACCCTCCATGCCTTCCACGCCCGCCACGCCGCTGGTGAACCCCGGGCCATCGACTGCGCAGACTGGCGCTGGGTCACCCTGGACGAACTGGATGGCTTCCCCTTTCCGGTTACAGATCAAAAGATCATCGCCGCCTTGCGCCAAGGCGCGGTCAGCGCCAATAACGCTCCGGCCGTGGGATGAAGTCGACCAATTTTCCTAGCCAGGGCATTGAACCCACAAGCTGTTTTCAGGCGCTTGGATTCTGTAGCACACGCCATCGTGATCCAAAACATGACCGGTTTAGCCGAGTGTAGTATAATCTTATCTTATGCTCGTTATTACATATTATGATGGCCCGCGCCGTCGATTGTATCGACAGATCTGTACGGCGCATGGTCACTTGTGAGATTTTGTACAGACGCTTACAGTCATGTGATGTAGAATTGTTTGGTATAAAATCGCTGCCAGCGCATCAATCACGAAATTGTGAAAACGACAATGAAAAACGACGCCATGTTTCGTTTCCTGCACACCCCCCGCCAAGCTAAGAATCATCGACCCGCCAGTCACCCCCGACGTTTCTACGGTCCCGGTCTGTTGATCCTGATGCTGGCGATCATCGCCCTCTGGCCCGCCCGCCCGGCGCTGGCCCAGGACACCCCGACGCCTTCACCCATCGAGGAAGCAGCAGACGCTGCGGCCGCGGCCGGCATCACCGCCAATGATGTCAATGCGGTGGCCCAGGAGCTATGGTGCCCCCTTTGTTCCGGCGTGCGGCTGGACGTCTGCGAGTTGAAAGCCTGCGAGCAGATGCGCGAGGAGATCGCTATCAAGCTGAGCGAGGGTGAGGATAAAGAATCGATCAAGCGTTATTTCATACGCCAGTATGGACCCCAGGTGTTGGGTGAGCCGCCCAAGGAAGGCTTCAACCTCTTGGGCTGGATCCTGCCCATCGTGGTCTTTGTCGGCGGCGGCATTTTTGTCGTCGTCCGTATCATGCGCATGCGCAAAAATCGACGCGAGGAGGAAATCGCCGCGGCCCAGGACACGCCCGCGGAAGGGGATTCGTACACGGATCGTCTGGATGAGGAGTTAACCCACTATGACTGACAATCTGCCCGTAGCGAGTGACATCCCAATGGAGACCGCACCTTCCGCCACAGAGACAGCCAATAGCGAGGCTGATGACGGCGCAACGACAGACGGCGCGAAACCCGGCAACCGGAATCGTCAGACGACTATCTGGCGATTGGCCATCATCGGCGGATTGCTGGTGTTCATCTGGTTTTTGACTGTCGGCCTGCACCGCCAAAACGAATCCCAACAGCGTGCATCGGGCATGGCGCCCGACTTCGAACTCATCACCTTTGATGGGGAAACCATTCGACTTTCCGATTACTTGGGAAAGGGCGTGGTGGTCAATTTCTGGGCCAGTTGGTGTGAACCGTGTCGTTCTGAAGCCGCTCTCTTAGAACAAACCTGGCGACGGGAAAAAGATAACGGCATCATTTTCATAGGCGTGGATTACCTGGATCAGGAGTATGCGGCCAAGGAGTATATCAAAGAGTTTGATATCACTTACCCCAACGGACCCGATCTACAGAGCGCTGCCGCGCGCCGCTACGGCATCAAAGGGGTGCCGGAAACGTTCTTCATCGATCCTGAGGGACGCATCGAAAGCCGGTCCATCGGCCCCATACTCAGCCAGGCTGAACTCGATAGTAAACTGGAAGCAATTCGACCGTAAAGAACGACAGTTTTATGAGTGACGAATGACCAACGACGAGTGATTCCAACTGAACGGCGAACAGCCATGGCGACGACCTTGCCGTTGACGGTTGGTCGTCCGTCGTCCGTCTATTAAGGAGATTTCATGATTTTCAATATCGGTTATCTTGCGCTTGTGATTGGATTGGTGGTGGCCTTGTTTGGGACCTTTGCCGGGTATTGGGGGGGACGCACCCGCTCGGCCAATCTGGCGGACAGCAGTTTCCATGCCGTCTACGCCGTGGGCGCGCTGGTGGTGCTCGCCTCCGTCATTCTCTGGTACGGCCTGTTGACGGATCAATTTCAGGTCAACTACGTCTGGAGCCATTCCGAACGCGCACTGTCCAGCTTCTATAAATTTTCGGCTTTTTGGGGCGGCCAGGCCGGCAGTCTCCTCTTCTGGACGCTGCTGTTGAGCATCTACAGCGTGATTGCGGCGATCACATTCCGCAAACAGCAGATCGTGCTCATGCCCTTCGTCAACGCCGTTCTGTTGATTACAAGCGCTTTCTTCTTAGCGTTGCTCATCTTCGCCGCCAATCCTTTCGAACAGATCGCTTTCACCCCACCCGACGGCCAGGGACTCAACCCGCTGCTGCAAAACTATTGGATGGTTGCTCACCCGGTCATGCTCTACCTGGGCTGGGTCGGTCTGACGATACCCTTCGCCTTCGCCGTGGCCTCGTTGCTCTCCAAAAAATTGGGCAACACCTGGGTGCGTATCGTGCGCCGCTGGACCCTGGTGCCGTGGATGTTTCTCTCGGCCGGCATCATCATGGGTAGCCAGTGGGCCTACATGGAGCTGGGCTGGGGCGGCTACTGGGCCTGGGACCCGGTGGAAAACGCCAGCTTCCTGCCCTGGCTGACGGCCACAGCCTTTCTGCACAGCATCATCATCCAGGATCGGCGGGGCATGCTCAAAATATGGAATATGGTGTTGATCTGGCTCACCTATTTCCTGGTCATCCTGGGCACCTTCACCACCCGCAGCGGCATTTTGGAGAGCGTCCACTCCTTAGCGCTCAGCAACATCGGCCCCTTCTTCCTGGGCTTCCTGATCTTCGTGGTCTTTGGCTTCCTCTGGCTGCTCTTCGACCGGCTGCCCTTGCTGCGCAGCGAAAATCGCATCGATGCTGTCATGAGCCGGGAAGCTGCATTCCTGGCCAATAACTGGCTCTTCCTGGGCCTGGCCTTCGCCACCCTTTGGGGCACATTCTTCCCCATGTTCAGTGAAATCGTCACTGGCCAACGTATCAGCGTAGCCGCCCCCTGGTTTGAAAAAGTAAACGGTCCTCTCTTTCTGCTCCTGCTGATCATGATGGGCGTCGGCCCGTTGCTGGGGTGGCGGCGCACCAGCCTCAGCCAGTTGCGCAGGCAGTTCATGTGGCCACTGCTCATCACCCTGGTTTCTGGCGTGGCCCTCTTCTTTATGAGCCCCCGGATCTACCCGGTCGTCGGCCTCGCCGCTTCCATCTTCGTGGCCGCCACCATCGCCCAGGAGTTCATCCGCGGGGTGATGGCCCGGCGCACGAGCACAGGCGAAAACCCGGCGCTCGCCTTTTGGCATTTGATCCGTCGCAGTGGCCAACGCTATGGCGGCTATATCGTCCATCTGGCCATCGTTCTGATGGGCGTCGCCATCATCGGCAACGAATTCTACGTCACCCGAACCGACGTCACCCTCGCCCCAGGAGAGACGGCAGTGGTGGGTGGATACACCTTCGTTTTCAACGGACTGAACGCAGAACATGTGGGCAATCGGACCGAATTTGCGGCCTACTTTTCCGTACTCGATCAGGATGGCCAGAAGGCGTTAGGCACGGTGACGCCCAGACGCAACATCTATGACAAGACCCCGGATCAGCCAACCAGCGAGGTGGGTCTTTACATGCGTCCTTTGGAAGACCTTTACGTGGTGCTCAACGGCTGGGAGGATGGAGTGGTCACAGTCTCCATCTTCATCAACCCATTGACCATGTGGCTGTGGATCGGCGGCATCTTGTTGATCCTGGGCACGCTCTTCAGTTTGTGGCCGCGCCCACACCCACGCAGCGCCACCGCGCGCGCACCGGCCGCGCCGGCGATTGCGGGGTGACGAAAACCGATAGGATACTCAATCGCAACGATTCAGGCGACGCAACCATCATTGGAATGCGGATTGGCGCGGTTTTCAACGGATTTTCACGGACGTTTTGACTCCGTGAAAATCTGCATTGCTCTGTACTGTCCGCGTTCCAATGAAGTTAGCCCGAATGGTTCAATCAAGAAAACGACAGGTGGGAAACCCCATGCTTTGGTTGACAATTGGAGTGGTGGTAGGTATTACGGTGTTGGTCATCGCCTATGTGACGGCGCCGCTTTGGCGGCCGCGAAAACCGTTGGTCGAAACCGATGATACGCCGTTGACCGCCTTGATCGAACGCAAGGACGCAACCCTGCGCGCTATCAAGGAAGTGGAATTCGACTACCAGATGGGCAAATTAAGCGAAGAGGACTTCGAGCGCGACAATGTCCGCCTGCGTCATCAGGCCATCGCCTTGATAAGGCACATTGAAGAGCTGGCGCCGGACGCCGGGGAGTTGGATACGCAACTCGAAACCCTGATCGCGCAGCAGCGCGAGGTCAGCGATTCCGCCTCTGGGAACGGCGCAGACGTAGCCGAAGCTGAGACGGAGCCTGAAGTTTTGCTGGAAGCTGAAAAGATCTTTTGCCCGACTTGCGGCGCACTGGCCGCCCCCGACGATAATTTTTGCGCCACCTGCGGCGCACCTCTGCGCAAAGCGACGCCGGCATAGGGCAATAGAACGCGGAAACGCCCAATCCGGCGTTTCCGCGTTCTATCTCAGATCGCTGATACGCCCCTTTTCCAGCGCCAGGGTGGCGGTCTCGCCGCAGGCTCGCACCACGTGGATCAGCGGGGCAAAGCGCTGGTCCTGGGTGAGGCCCTTGCGATAACGGACGTAGATCTGCTGGACGATGACCGCGATCTTGAAGACGCCGTAGACGTAGTAAAAGAGGGGATTCTCCACAGCGCGACCGCTGGCCTGCTCATAGCGCGCCACCACCTGGGCCCGATCATAGACGCCCGGCAGTGCGGTCAGGTTGAGCAGCCCCAGCAGGGCCGGCGGATCGCCGGCCTCGATCCAGTACCCCAGGCTCGTCCCCAGGTCCATAAGCGGATCGCCGATGGTGCACATCTCCCAGTCCAGCACGGCCTTGATGCGGGTCAGATCGTTCGGGTCCAGCACCAGGTTGTCGAATTTATAGTCGTTGTGGATCAGGGCGGCGCCGCTCTCCGCGGGCCGGTTTTGGGCCAGCCAGGCCATGACCGCGTCGATCTCCGTCACCTCATCGGTCTGCGCCTTGCGATAGCGTCGGCTCCAGCCCTCGATCTGTCGCTGCACATAGCCGTCCGGGTGGCCCAGATCGCCCAGGCCGGCGGCCTCGTAATCCAGCCCATGAATTTTCGCCAGATTGTCCACCGCGGCCGCGGAGAGGTTCGCCATCAACGCCGGCGGCAGGTCCGCATCCTTGGGCGGCCTGGCCCGCAGGATGACGCCCGCGACCCGCTCCATGACGTAGAAGGGCGCGCCCAGCACGCTCGCATCCTCGCAGTAGGCCAGCGGGCGGGGAACCTTGGGGTAGACCTTGATCAGCCCAGAGAGCACCCGGTATTCACGTCCCATGTCATGGGCGGAGCGGATGTTGGCTCCGAAAGGAGGCCTGCGCAGCACCATCTCCCGTTCGCCCACCCGCAGCAGATAGGTCAGGTTTGAAAAGCCGCTGGGAAACTGGCGCACCGTCAATGGCCCGTCCAGATCAGGGATATGCTCCTTCAGGAACGCCTCCAGCTTCCCTGTATCCAGTTCTTCCCCCTGGCGGACGCCAACGGCTCGATCGATTTCGTTCATAGGTCCTCGCTGAAAAGATTGGGAGATTGGGGAGATTGGCTCCGCACCTCCGTCACCCGTCATCTTGTCACCCGTCATCTTGTCACCTTGTCATCCTGTCACGCATCACGCCTCACGATACGGCTTCAAAATCCGCCGCGCCAGCACTCGCTTATGGACCTCGTCCGCACCGTCATAGATGCGCGCCGCCCGTTCGTGGCGGAACCAGAAGGCCAGGGGCGTGTAGTCGGTGACGCCCAGCCCGCCGTGGACCTGGATGGCCCGATCCAGCACCCGCTGCAGCACGTTGGCCACGAAAAATTTGATGGTGGAGATCTCCACCCGGGCCGCGTACGCACCTTCCGTATCGATGAGCCAGGCTGCGTTGAGCACCATCCAACGCGCGGCGTCGATCTCGGCCCGGCTCTCGGCGATCCAGTTCTGGATAGTCTGCTGGTCGGCCAGGAATTGGTTGGACGAGAGTCGCCTGCCCACTGCATGGCGGCAGGTCAACTCCAGCGCGCGCTCGCAGATGCCGATCCAACGCATGGCATGGTGGATGCGCCCCGGTCCTAGCCGCTCCTGGGCCATGGCGAACCCGGCCCCTTCTTCACCGATGATGTTGGACTGAGGCACCCGGCAATCTTCGAACATGACCTCGGCATGGCTGGCCCACCCGCTGCCCCTATCGCCCATGACCGGCGTGTTGCAGACGATGCGAAACCCCGGCGTATCCAGGGGAACGATGATCTGGCTGGCCCGGCGATAGCGGCTGGCGTCCGGGTCCGTGACGGCCATGACCACGGTGAAGGCTGCGCCTTCGGCCGCGGTGCTGAACCACTTGTGGCCGTTGATGACGTAGTCGTCGCCGTCTTTCACCGCGGTGGTGGCCATGTAGACCGGGTTGGATCCGGCGAATTCAGGCTCTGTCATGGAGAAGCAACTGCGGATCTCGCCCGCGGCCAGGGGCTTCAGGTAGCGCTCTTTTTGTTCGTCACTGCCAAACTGGTGCAGCAGTTCCATGTTGCCCACGTCCGGGGCCTGACAGTTGAAGACGTAATGGCCGAGAACGCTGCGCCCCAGTTCCAGGGAGATGAACGCGAAGTCCAGCAGGGAGAGGCCCGTACCGCCGAACTCCGTCGGCAGTTGGGGCGCCCAGAGTCTTTCGGCCTTCACCATGGCCCGCTTTTCCTCCAATACAGGCCACAGGGCGTCGAAATCGCCCAACAGAAACAACGGCTCCAGCGGAATCAATTCACTGTCGACAAAGCTACGAATACGTTCGAGGATGGGAACCAGATGGGATGGTGTGCGAAAGTCCATGAGACGTCCTCCGTGGACGGGTTGTTGAGCGGTGCAATATGTTGGCGATTCATTGAAAATAAGGGTATTATTCCACCATACCCAATTAAAATCAATCGAGGGAACTTCTATCGGACGCCCTGAACCGCCGGCTGAACAACTTTAGCGTGTCGCCCGATCCGAATGACAACCCGAACAGCACAAGAGCGAGCAATGCACATGAACGCACAACAAAATGGACGCCGTCATCTCGATCACATATTCACCCAGACCGTGGCCCGCACGCCTGATGGACTGGCTGTCATCTTTGAAGACCAACGCCTTACCTGGCGTGAGGTGGAGGCGCAGGTGTCCGGCCTGGCCAAGTCTCTATTGGCCCTCGGCGTCCAGCGCGGCGATCGCATTGGCGTGCTCAGCCCGCCGCGGCCGGAATATTTGATCGCCTATCTGGCCACGGCCCGTATCGGGGCCATCCTCACCGGCTTCAGCGTTCAATACACCGCCCGCGAGATCATCGACTATGCCAAACTGGTTCACCCGATAGCCATGATCTTGGTTCCCGAACTGGGTGTGGGCGCCGAGGTCGGCTCGCTCTGCAAGGCGCTCCCCTTCGTCGAACACCGCATCTCCATTGGCCCCGCGCCCGCGGACGGCCTGACGCCCTTGCACGACTTGATCGAGCAGGGACAGGCGTTGCCGGACGGCCCCATGAAGGAGCGAACCGCAGAGCTGCATGAAGACGACGGCGCGTTCATCGTCTTCACCGGCGGGTCCACCGGCCTGCCTAAACCCGCTCTCCTCAGCCACAAAAACATCGTGACCAGCATCGTCGCCCAGAACCGCATCCTTGACTTCCACCCCACCGATCGCCTCATGGCCCATCTGCCCATGAACCACGTCAGCGGCGCGGTGCTGGTCACCAGCGCGGCCATCCACGGCGGCGTCACTCTGGTGATGCTCGAACGTTTTCATCCGGTCAAGACCCTGGAACTGGTGGAACGGGAGCGGGTCACGTTGCTGGGTCAAGTGCCCACCATGTACGCTATGGAATTGATGCTGCCCAATTTCGACAGCTATGATCTCTCCTCCCTGCGCCAGGTGATCATCGCCGGCGCGCCCACCCCGGAGCCGATCATGCGCCGGGTGGCAACCATGGCCCCTCGGGCCGTCCACGCCTACGGGTTGACCGAAGCCACGGGCATGGTCGCCTACACCGCGCCCGGCGATAACGCGGACGTCCTCGTACACAGCGTCGGCCGCGTCATCGATGAGTCCGGGGTGCGCATTGTGGACGACGCCCATCGTCCGCTGCCCACCAATGAAGTGGGCGAGATCGCGTTGCGGGGTGATGTGGTCATGATCGGCTACTATGGTCACCCGGAGGAGACCGCCCGCCAGATCGATGACGAGGGCTGGTTCTATACCGGCGACATGGGCAAACTGGATGAGCGCGATTATCTGCACATTCTAGGACGTAAGAAGGAGATGTATATCAGCGGCGGCTATAACGTCTATCCCCTGGAAGTCGAAGCGTACATGGACACCCACCCGAACGTGGTGGCCAGCGCCTGTATCGGTCGCCCGGATCCGGTCATGGGCGAGACGGGGGTCATCTTCGTCACCCTCAAGCCGGGCGCGGAGACGACCCGTCGCGAGCTGCGCGCCTATTGCAAGCAGGGGCTGGCCCGCTACAAACAGCCCCGCTATATCCATGTGCTGGATACGCTCCCCACCACCGCGGTGGGCAAAGTGGACAAGCAGGCCCTGGCCCGCATGATCGCGGTCGAAGAGAGGGCGAGTGTGAGGGAGACCGCCCCAGGTTAAAACCGTGGAACTATAACGGCGACGCCTGCTGAAACAGGCCGGCGCTTCGGCATATACCGGAGTGCGTTTCACGCCCACGCACATTTCCGGCATCCCGCCACTTCGTCGGGCGTGGGACGGACTCCGACGTTCCGCCAATTTCGTTGAAAAATGTGCCGGGGACGGACCCGGAAGGCGCCAGTTAACGGAGTCGTTGTAATCCGTCTCAGGAACGAAAAGAGGGGCGCAGCTTGCTGCGCCCCTCTTTCATTGGCTATGGTTCACCGCTAACCGATCAGGGTTAGAAGGGAATCTCCTCGTCACTCTTGGCCGGCGCGTCACCGCCGCCTGCCGCAGCGGCTGCGGGCTGAGCGGCCCCGCCTCCACCCATGGCATCATCCCGGCTACCCAGGAAACGGATGTCTCGCGCCGTCACCTCCAGGGAGGCCCGGTGGTTGCCGTCCCGATCGACCCAGGTGCTGGGCTCCTCGATCTCGCCGACGACCAGCACCTCACGGCCTTTGGTCAGGTATTGACTGGCCAACTCCGCCAGTTTCCGCCATGCCGTGACGCGGAACCACACCGTTTTTTCCTGCCGCTGCCCATCCTGCGAAGTCCAACTACGGCTGACCGCCACGCTAAAACTGGTGACGGGTACGCCGCTGGATGTGTAACGCATATCCGGGTCGCGACCCAATCGACCTACAATCGTAATCTGCTGATATGACATGGTTCCCTCTCCTTTCGGGGGTTGATTTGGGTGGAGATTTAGAAAAACAGCCCCTACATCCCACAGGGCTGCCCTATTCTACAGGTTGACGGACGACCTGTCAACCGCCCCACGCGCGCGCTTTTTACACTCAAGAACATTTGTTCGTTCAGTATACCACGCGCGGGCGTTGGACGCAAACCCCGCTTCGTGCCATAATATACAAAACAATAGACCACGGATGGAGCGGATTGGGCGGATCTGAGCGGATTTTTTCAAAGATCAGATTTTTTCCGCCCAATCCGTAGTCCATAAGAGATCCCAGGCGATCATGAACCTATCCGATATTCAGCGCTATCTGACCGACAACGATCTCGACGGCTGGCTGCTCTATGACTTCCGCGGCCAGAACCCCATCGCCCTCCACGTGGCTGGCCTGAGGGAGAGCGGCTCCCGGCGCTGGTTCCTCTGGCTCCCGGCCGCGGGCGACCCGGCCTGGCTGATCCACGCCATCGAGACCAATACGTTCCGCAACACCGACCCGGCCCTGGGTGACGACAAGCGCATCTACACCGGCTGGCGGGACATGATGGAGAAACTGCCCCGGCTCTTGGGTGCAGGCAAGGGACGGCTGCGCATCGCCATGGAGTACAGCCCCCTGGACGCCATCCCCTATGTGAGCAAGATCGACGCCGGTATCAAGGAACTGGTGGAGCAGGCCACAGGCGCGGCCATCGTCACTAGCGCGGACCTGGTTCAGTTCGCCCAGGCCACATTGAGCGCCGAGCAGTTGGCCAGCCATCGCCGGGCCGCGGCCCACTGCCTGGCGGTCAAGGACGAGGCCTTCGCACTGATCGCCGACCGCCTGCGTAGGGGCCAGCCTGTGGACGAATACGCGGTCCAGCAGTTCATCATGGCGCGCTTCGCGGCCCTGGACCTGGACCCGGACCACCCGCCCATCGTCGCGGTCAACGCCAACGCGGCCAATCCCCACTACGCGCCCGGCCCGGATCAGAGCAGCCCCATCCGCGCCGGCGACATGGTCCTCATCGACCTGTGGGCCAAGGAGCGGGCCACGCCCGGAGCCTGCTTCGCCGACATCACCTGGACGGCCTTCTGCGGTGACGAGCCGCCGGCCAAAGCCCAACGCATCTTCGAGATCGTGGCTGCGGCCCGGGATGCGGCCGTGGCTTTCATCCGCGAGCGTTTCGCGGCCGGCGAGCCGGTCTACGGCTATGAGGTGGACGACGTCTGCCGGGCCGTCATCCAGGAAGCCGGCTATGGGGACGCCTTCTTCCACCGCACCGGCCACAGCCTGGGGACCGAGGTCCACTTCACCGGCGTCAATATCGACAACCTGGAGACCCAGGACCGGCGGCGGCTTATGCCCGGCGTCATGTTCACCATCGAACCGGGGATCTACCTGCCCGACGATGACTTCGACGGCTCAGCGCCTGCCAAAGGGCTGGGCATTCGCAGCGAGATCAACTGCTTCGTACACGAGGATGGAGTGGAGGTGACGACATTACCGCTTCAGAAGGAAGTCATGAAATTGGACTGTACATACAGTCCATAGGATGAAAAGAAGACCGATGAGAATCAGTGCATGCCAATATTTCAACTTGGAGTATAATTGAGCATGATGGAGATGACTGCATTGAGCATATAAGGAGGTGAAAAAATTACTGTAGCGCGAGTAGCAACAGCGGAAGGATTGATAGCGATATTACTGCCTCCGGAAGTGGCAGAGCGATTGGGCTTACAAATTGGAGACAATGTAGATGTTTCTATAGATGATCGGTCCCTCGTGGTAACTCCATCCTTGTCCCCGGAAGAACGCGCCGAACGCATCCGAATCTCGACTCAGAGACTTTTGCGGGAGCGGGAGGAAGTGTATAAAGCGCTTGCTCAGGGTGAAGAGGATTAGGCATGGCTTGGATTTTCCTGAATCGACAAGAAGTGTTGGAGATTCATGCGGAATTGATTGACAGGTTTGGTGGGACTCATGGCCTTCGAGACAAAAATGGACTTGAGTCGGCCTTAGCAGCAGCAGAGAATCGCTATTTTTATAAAAATGCACCTCTTCCAATTTGTGCTGCAACCTATGCCTTTCACCTCACTCAAGCCCATGCTTTTATTGATGGTAATAAGCGGATAGCTGCGTTCGTTTCAGAACTTTTTCTAAACATCAATGGCGCAAGATTTACAATAGAAGATGAAAAAATCATCAACATGTTTTTGTCGATTGCAGCGGGTGAACTCTCCAGACAAGAAGTTGAAAATTTTTTCGTTGCACATACGGTATTCTTCCCAGACAAATAACGGATAGCTAAGGTGACCAGCACAGTGCAGAAAAAACAGTTCTCATCTCCCCCGCGCCGGGTCGCCTTTTTCGTGACCTGCATGGTGGACGCGATCTACCCGGACGTGGGCATGTCCGCTGTGGAACTCCTGGAGCGCCATGGGGTGGAGGTGATCTTCCCAGAGGAGCAGACCTGTTGCGGGCAGCCGGCCTTCAACGCCGGTTTTCGCAACGAGGCCCAGGAACTGGCCATGCGTTTTGTGGACATCTTCGAGCCGTTGGTGGTCAGCGGCCAGGTGGACGCGGTGGTCGCGCCCTCCGGCTCCTGCGTCACCATGACCACCCATTTCTACGACGCGCTCTTCGAGGACCCGAACCTGATCGAGTACCGGCGTCGGGCCGAGAATCTGGCCACGGCCACCTTCGAGCTGACCGAGTTTCTGGTGGACGCGCTGGGCGTGACCGATGTGCACGCCCGCTTCAACGGTAAGCTCGCCTATCACGCCTCCTGCCACCTGCTGCGGGAACTGCGCGTGGACGAGCAGCCGCGCGCGCTGATCGCCAACATTGAAGGGGCGGAGCGGGTCACGCTCGACGGTGATGACGAGTGTTGCGGCTTCGGCGGCCTTTTCGCCATCAAAAATGGTCCCATCAGCACGGCCATGGGCGAGAAGAAGGTTCGCAACATCGTCAAGAGCGAGGCCGATGTGGTCACCCTCTGCGACGTGAGCTGCATGACTCACATCAACGGCCTCTTGGAGCGGGAGGGCCATCACTGCCGGGCTGTCCATATCGCCCAGGTGCTGAACAACCAGACCGATCGAGCTGTCCATGTGGTTGATCAGGCCCAGGAACCCGCACCCGAAGCCCCGCCCCGCCGCTGGCAGGATCCGCACGCGGGGACGTGACGTATGTTGCAGACCTGGATGGGAATGGGATCTGAGATTGGGGAAACCTGAGATTGAAGAGATTGGAGCTTGGCGCCCGGGCGGCCAAGCTCCAATCTCCCCTCTCTATCCTTTACGGGCGCATGACCGGAGGCAACCATTCACTGAAGAGACCGAGATGCCTGAGCAGGCTGCCGGCGAAGATGAATCCCAACAGCCCAAGGGCGACGATCAGCAGGACGATGCCAAGGGTGCGCAGGGCCGAATTGTCTCTCATCTTCCAGCCCAAGGGGCTCAGGATGCCGGCTGCTCCAGCTACCATGTAGCTGACGCCGGAGATGGTGGGGAAGTCGGTCATCCCCCGCTGCATGATGCCCCAGCCTGCGATGACGGCGTAAATGCCGGAGAAGAGGCCCAGCAGCGTGACAGAGAACAGGTCCCATTCTTTGGCCAGGGCGACGGCCGCGGCCAGGAAAACAGCGCCGAACAGGGCCGTGGCTTCGCCAAAGGGAATATTGTAGCTGCCCGGCAGCGGCCAGACCAGGGCCATGTGCAGGCCGGTGACCAGGCCCAACAGCCCGATCACGCCAAACGCCGGGGCCAGAGACTTGCCTTTTTCGCTGTCCATCCCCATGGATAGGTAATAGATCAGCAGACCAAGGCCTGCTACCACGTCAATCATCATCAGGGTCAGGTAATCAATGAACATAGGAAAAGCCTCCTTGGGGTAAATAGTGACGAATTTGTCTTCGCGCAGCCATCATCTTATGGGTGTTTGCCCAATAAGGCAAATGAGTTTTTAACGTACGTTCACGTTTCACGAGCCACAAGTCATGTCAAACATCAACCTGCACGCACCGTACAAAGAACGAGTCCAGACGGCCCTGAATGACCGTCACCTTCAGATCGCGCTGAGCCGCACGGCCGGCCGCTTCAGCATCGCTCGCGAGGAGTCCATGGCCGCGGTGGATGGCCAGCGCCTGCGCGATCAGGTGCGACAGATGAAGGAGTACGTGCTGCGCAACCTGCCCGACCTGCTGGAGACGCTGGAGGCCAACATCACGGCCAACGGCGGCCAGGTTCACTGGGCGTCCGAGGGCGCGGAGGTGGACCGGATCGTGCTGGAGATCGCGCGCCAGGCCAATGTGCGCAGCGTGGTCAAGTCCAAGTCCATGGCCACCGAGGAGATCCATCTCAATCAGGCGCTGGAACAGGCGGGCGTGAAGGTGGTGGAGACGGACCTGGGCGAGTATATCATCCAGCTTGACCACGAGCCGCCCAGCCACATCGTCGCCCCGGTGATCCACAAACGCATCGAGGACATCAGCCAGATCTTCCAGCGGGAACTGGACATGCCCCCCACCCTTGAGCCGGAAGCCATGACCCGGATCGCGCGCCAGACCCTGCGCAAGGAGTTCCTGAACGCGGACATGGGCGTCAGCGGCTGCAACTTCGCCATCGCCGAGACCGGGACCGTCTGCATCGTCACCAACGAGGGCAACGGGCGCATGGTCTCCACCCTACCCCGGGTCTACGTGGTGGTCATGGGCATCGAAAAGCTGGTCCCCACGGTGGAGGACGCCTTTCTCCAGTATCAGGCCCTCTGCCGCAGCGCCACCGGCCAGGCGGCCAGCGTCTATCTCTCCATGACCAGCGGTCCCCGTGGCCAGGATCACCCCGACGGGCCGGTCGAGTTCCACGTGATCCTCATGGACAACGGGCGCATCGACATGCTGGAGCAGGGCTTTAGCGAGGCGCTCATGTGCGTGCGCTGCGGGGCCTGCCTGAACGTCTGCCCGGTCTACCAGGCCATCGGCGGCCACGCCTACGGCAGCACTTACAGCGGCCCCATCGGCGCGGTGATCAGCCCCATCCTCCACACCGATGTGACCGACGCCAATAAGCTGCCCCACGCCTCCACCCTCTGCGGCGCGTGCCGGGACGCGTGCCCGGTGAAGATCGACCTGCCCCGGCTGCTGCTGGATCACCGCTGGAAGCAGGTGCAGGAGGGTGAGAGCGCCTGGGTCGACCGCCAGGCCATGCGCGGCTTCCTGATGATGATGCGCAGCCCCGGCCGCTACGAGTCGGCCCTCGGGCTGGGCGGGCTGGGCACGCGCATGCTCGCCGGTATGGGCGGGGGAACCGTCAAGCACCTGCCGCCGCCCCTGAACGCCTGGACCAAGAGCCGGGACTTCCCGCCGCTGGCGAAGAAAAGTTTTCGGGCGCAGTGGCGGGCTCGGAAGAAGGGCGTGAAGCGTGAGGAGTGAAACATGAGGAGATTGGGGATAGACTCTGCACGGTAGATTCTCTCTTTGATGTCAAGTCCCTAATTGACGAAATGTGAGAGCAAACGGATAAAGAACAAAGGTTTAGATTACATAACGCATAGGTCATCAGGCAGGCATCGCCAACGCCGGGTCAAAGGGACGATCAGAGCG
>JAJRVT010000190.1 GCA_024277175.1 Chloroflexota bacterium
AAAAGAGCGCAGCACGCTCTCCAGAAAGCCGGCAATGTCCTGATGCCGATTCGATGCGGGGCTCATCATGATGACTTCTCCATCCACCCATTCGGCCAGCGTGTCCTCGTCCGCCCACTGGAGGAACTCCTCATAGCTCATGCGCGGCGGTTCCGCCGGCGAGAGTAGCACGTCCAGCAGGCGGCGGCGCAGCGCGTCCTCCTCCGGCGTGCCGGCCGGCAGAGGGGGGAGGACGGGGGCGTCAGTCTGACTGGCGATTGGTTTGTTCATACGTCACCTCCGGCCTCGATCATAGCACAGATGGAGCCGCGGGGAAAGTAAAACGTAAGGGTGTGTCCAAAATGAGTTAGCATTCCGGGATTCGGCCACAAGATGCGCCGCAACGGAAGCTGGCCTGGCCGAATCCCGGAATGCTAACTCATTTTGGACACACCCAAAACGTAAGGCGTGAAACGTAAAACGTGAAGGTTGCGAGTGGCAAGTTACAGGTTGCAAGTGACGGGTTGCAGATTCTCGCACTTCACGCCTTACATTTCACGCTTTCACGCTTCACGCACTCAATGCCCCTCTTCATCCACAAACGCGTCGTACTCTTCGGGCGACATGAGCGCGGCCAGTTCGGCGTCCAGATCGCCGCCCGGCTTGACCTTGAAGAACCAGGCTCCGTAGGGATCGGTGTTGACCTGCTCCGGCTCGTCTTCCAGATCGCTGTTGACTTCCACGATCTCGCCCGACACCGGGGCGTTGACGTCTTCGGCGGCCTTGACCGATTCGACCACAGCCACCTGGTCGCCGGCGCTGACCTGGCTGCCAACCTCCGGCAACTCCACAAAAACCACATCGCTCATCATATCCTGGGCCGCGTCGCTGATGCCGACCACGGCGACGCCGTCCTCCATCCGCACCCATTCGTGGGTCTTGGCGTATTTGGCGTTGGCGTCCAGTTTGAAATCAGACATTGAGAACATCCTCCTCGATGGTTGGTGATTAGACATAGGCAATATAACGCAAAGCATGGGGCCGCGCAAACGCGGGAAGTTCGATGCAGAGGCGTAGATTGACGCAGAGACGCAGATTGACGCAGAGGCGCGAAGACGCAGAGGAACGCAAAGAACTACAAAAGCAAAAAATCTCTGCGACCCTTTGCGTCCCCGCGCCTCTGCGTCAAATTTTCGCTTATTTGTATCGCGGCTTGTAGAAGGGCCGCTTGACCACCTTCGCCCGCCGCGGCTTGCCCCGCACCATGATGTCGATGGGCGTCCCGATCTTGATGTAGGCTCGGGGCACGTAGCCCATGCCCAGGAATTTGCCCAGGGTGGGACTCTTCATGCCGGTGGTGACGTAGCCGATGATCTCGCCGTCGCCCGCGATTTCATAGTGCTCCCGGGGTACGCCCTTGTCCACCATCTCGAAGCCGATCAGCAGTCGTTTCGATTTCTCCAGCTTGACCTTGAAGGCCGCGTCCCGGCCGATGAAGTCGGTGTTCCAGCCCACGGCCCAACCCAGCCGCGCCTCCACCGGGTTGATGGTGGCGTCGATCTCGTGGCCATAGAGGGGCATGCAGGCTTCGAAGCGCAGGCTGTCGCGCGCGGCCAGACCGCAGGGCAACAGACCATCGTCCTTGCCCGCATCCAGGATGCGTTTCCAGACTTCGACCGCGTCATCCGCAGGCAGGTAGAGCTCAAAACCGTCCTCGCCGGTGTAGCCGGTGCGCCCCAGCAGCGCGGGGACGCCGGCGACCTCCGCGCGTAGTGCCGTGCGGGTGGCCACCGCGTCCAGATCCGCATCCGTCAGCCGTTGCAGGATCATCTCCGCTTTGGGTCCCTGCAAGGCCATCATGTAGGTCTCTTCGGAAACGTCCGTCAACTCCACATCGAAGCCGGTGGTGTGGGCCTGCATCCAGGCGAAGTCCTTGGCGCGGTTGCCGGCGTTGACGGCGATGAACCAGCGGTCGGGGAGGCGGTAGAGGAAGATGTCGTCCACGATGGTTCCGTCGGCATAGAGGAGCAGGCTGTAGTGCGCGTCCCACGGCTCCATCTGGTCGACGTCATGGACCTGGATATGCTGGAGATAGGCGTCGGCGTCGGGCCCGGTCAGCTCGAACTGGCCCATGTGGTCGATGTCGAAGAGCCCGGCCGCGGTGCGCACGGCCTGGTGTTCGACGGAGGGGCCTGTGGGGTACTGAACCGGCAACTCCCAGCCTGCGAAGTCGACCATCCGACCGCCCATGGCCACATGGGTTTCATAGAGGCGGGTGCGTTGCATAGATTATTTTATCCTTTCTGTGATCACCCCACCAACCATTCGGCGATTTGCTTGTTCACTTCCTCGTTGCGAAAGAAGTTGGTGTGATAAATTTTTGGTTGCAATGTCCACACCTGACGACGTTCTGGCGGAATGGGGAAGCCGTGGGCGTTCACCCCGATGGCATAGCCGCCCATCGTAGGCACCACCCCATCATTTTGCTCCCCAAAGACGACATCGACAAATTTGTCACCCGCCAATTTGCGGAAACTGTGTAACAGATTGACGTCGTCCGGCTGAAAGTCGGCGCTGAGCGCATAGTAGACGCTCGCCGGATCGCCGCCGTCCTCTCCATCGTCCGCGCGGTTGAGCCTGCGCAGGAATTCACCGCCCGGCCACATACTGTTGAGTCCCGGCAACTTGACCAGTGCGCCGTGGCCGATGACCTTGACCAGGGTCAGGATCCCCTCCAGGCTCAGGGTGTAGATATTGTCAGGCAGGTTGGTGAGCAGGTTGGTGTAGCGGTCGATCAGTTCGACCCAGTTGTC
>JAJRVT010000191.1 GCA_024277175.1 Chloroflexota bacterium
GCCTCTCGCCAGAGCGATCGGATCGGTATTTCTGATGGGAATGGTTGCTTCTGCCTGGGGATGGCCTTAGCTGGCCACCTGTTTTTCATGCACAGATCGGGCGGCCCGGATCAATGCGTCGATGTTCTCGGGGGGCGTGCCTGGTGAAACGCCGCCGCCAAAGGAGAGAATGAAGCCGCCGCCCGCCGCGGCCGCGTCGATGCAGGCCCGAGCCGCAGCCTCCACCTCCGCGGGCGAACCGCGCGCGCCTAAATCCAGGGGCGCGACGTTGCCCATCAGGGCCACGCGATGCCCCATGGCCGCCTTCACCGCGGCAATATCAGACTTGTGGGAGAAGTTGAAGACATCGAAGTGAGCTTCGGCCAGGGCCCGATGCAGATGATCGCAGGGCGTGTCGTTGTGATAAACGCGGATGAGGCCGTCGAATGCGTCGAAGATGCGTTGTAAATAGGGGGCGGCGAATTCCTGATAATGCGCCAGCGAGACCATGCCCACGATGTCATCCAGCAGCAGAATGCCCTTGGGCTCGTGCAGAATGTCCAGTTGGGCGTGGAGCCAGGCGATGATGGTGTCGGTGAGGGTGTCCAGGAAACGATGCACTTTGTCTGGGGCCAGGACGATGCCCATCATCAGGTCGGTCACGCCCATGAGCCAGCCCGCGGTGACCATGGGCCCGCGGGCCGCAACCATGCGGATGCCCAGACCCTCGGCCTGCAGCCGGGCCTCCATGTGCTCGTACATGCGCAGCGCCAGGGGCATGAAGCCCGCCTCCCGCACGTTGGGCGCGGGCGCGTCGGCCCAGAAATCGATATCGGTGCAGAGGGGTTTGATGGAGGGCGGAGAGTCGCGATGGAAGAGGATGCGGGCGCCGAACGCGGAGGGCTCGGCCGCCATGCCATACTCCACCCAGAAGCCCGGGATCCACACCGCCTCGGGGAAGCGATCGAGCAGGCTCAAATTGATCGCCAGCCAGCGGTCGGGCAGGAGGTAGTAATCCAGGGTGTCGATGCCCGCGTAGCCGGGCAGCCAGGGGCTATCGACGATGAGCGCCACCGGGATTTGATCGGGCTCTTGCAAATGGGCGGCTTGGGCAAAGCGTTGCCAGGGAGTGGTCATAGGCGGGGGGTAGGGAGAGGTCGAATAGCGGGCGAGCCAGCGCCGATACCGATGAAAATGAGAACGCAAATGCCGCTGATACACGCAGATATGCGCAGATCAGTTTTTTCTGCGTAATCTGCGTTCTACCATCTTATTTTCAAAACAGCGACTCGCAGGCTGTGATCAGGCGGTCGCTGAGGGCGTCGAAACGGGGATCGATCACCTGTCGGGCGGGATCGGCCTCATACCAGGCCACGATCTCCCGGGCGCCAAGAGAGAAGGGGATGGTGCAGGCAAAGCCGGGAGCCAGGCGCTTGATCTTGCTGTTGTCGAAGATGCGCGGGTTGATTTTGTCGCCCAGCACCCCCTCCCCCAGCTCAGGATCATAGGCGGCGATGAGGTCCGCAGGAACGTGCACCAGCTTGGGTTCCACGCCCAGGGCCTGGGCCATGATGGTGTAAATCTGATTCCAGGTCAGCCACTCGTCCGAGGTGATGTGCACCGCCTCGCCGATGGCCCGGGCGTTGCCCAACAGCGGCACAAACCCTTTGGCGAAATCCCGATGGTGCGTCAACGTCCAGAGAGATGTGCCATCGCCGTACACCACCACCTTTTTGCCCTGCTTCATGCGGTGCAAAGAGGTGTACCGGCCGAACAGCGGCACTTTGGTGCGGTCGTAAGTGTGGGAGGGGCGAACGATGGTCATGGGGAATGTCTCATCCCGATAGGCCTGCACCAGCGCCTCCTCACACGCGATCTTGTCCCGAGAATAGGACCAGTAGGGGTTATCCAGCAATGTCGATTCAGTGACGGGTAGGGTGGCGGGAGGCGCCTGATAGGCCGAGGCGGAGCTGATGAAAATGTATTGGCCCGTGCGCCCGCGAAAGAGCTCGATGTCTCGCTGAATCTGGTCGGGCGTGTATGCGATCCAGTTGACCACCACGTCCCAGGTGCGGCCGGCCAGCGCGGCCGGGCCCGACGCGTCGTCCATGTCGCCGTGCAACACTTCTACGCCCGGCGGAATCTCTCGTTGGGTGCGGCCGCGGTTGAGCAGGGTGAGATGGAAGCCCTGTTCCACAGCCAGTTGGGTGCAGGCCGAGCTGATGACGCCCGTCCCGCCGATGAAAAGAACGTTCATGGAGACCTCCGAAAAAGGGGGATTAGGAAACTGGGGATTAGGAAACTGGAAAACTGGGGAGCTGGAGAAGCTTGCGAAATGGCGGGAATGTCGTCCCGGTTTCCCGGTTTCCCAACTTCCTTCATCGTCCCCGCGGCTCGGTCTGCCACATGTCCAGGTTGGGGCCCAGGGCCTCCTTGACCGGGCGGGTGGCTTCATCGAGCTGGCTGAGGACGTCGTCGGATAGAGTGATGTCCGCGGCCAGGGCGCTATCTCGGGCTTGATGGGGGCGGCGCATGCCCGCGATGACCGAGGTCACGCCCGATTGATGCAGCACCCAGGCCAGGGCCAGATGGGCCATGGAGAGGCCCGCGTCCTGGCTGATGCGGCGGATGGCTCGCAGCGCGGCGCTGGTCTCCTCCTCGCAGCCAGGCTCCTTGTGGCGGATATGGGGCCATCGGGGGGAGAAATGGCGGGTGCGGGCTCGGGTCACGGGCATGTCGTCCAGGGTCTCGAACTTGCCCGCGAGCAGGCCGTGCATCAGGGGGCTGTACGCCAGGATGCTGATGTTGTTTTCCACGCAGAGTTGCTGCACGCCGAACTCGATGGCCCGGAAGAGGAGGCTGTATGGGAGTTGATTGCTGGCCGGGCGACCCGATTTCAGCAGCTCGGGCAGGTCGATGACGCCGAAGTTGGAGACGCCGATGGCCCGCACCTTGCCTTCCCGCTGCAAGCGCTCCATCGCGGCCCAGCTCTCCTCGAAAGGCGCCTCTCGGCTGGGCCAGTGAATCTGCAAGAGATCGAGATAATCGGTGTTCAGGCGGCGGAGACTGGCCTCGCAGGCTCGGATGAGGTCGTCGTGGGCCAGGTTCTGCGAGCCGACTTTGCTGGCGATGACCACCTCCTGCCGCATGCCTTGCAACGCCCGGCCCAGCAACTCTTCCGAATGACCATGGCCGTATAGTTCCGCGGTGTCGAAGAAATTGACGCCCGCGTCCAGGGCCGCGTGCACCGTGGCGATGGAATCTGCGTCATCCTGCGGGCCCCAGTGAAAGTCACTGACCAGCCCCCAGCATCCCATGCAGATGGTCGAGACCTGAATATCGGTCTGGCCAAGTGTGCGGTATCTCATGGCGTGTACCCTCCGAAGTCGCGCCATGCCTCCCACATGGCGAGGATGTTCTCGGGCGGGACGTCGGCCTGGATGTTGTGAACGGTGTTGAAGACATAGCCGCCGCCCGGAGCCAATATCTCGATGTTGCGGCGCACCTCCTCTCGCACCTGAGCGGGCGCGCCCGAGGGCAAAATCCCTTGCGTGTCCACGCCCCCGCCCCAAAAGACCAGGTCCTGGCCATATTCCCGTTTCAACTCCGTCAGATCCATGCCCACCGCGGTGGCCTGCACCGGGTTCAAAATCTGCACGCCCATCTCGATGAAATCGGAGATGAGGGGGCGCACGTTGCCATCGGAGTGGAAGAAGCGGTGGGCGTGGGGCGCAAGCGTCGCTTGCAGCTCGAAGATCTGGCGCACCCGGGGCTTGATCTGCTGGCGAAACATCGCGGGTGAGATGAGTTGCGAGGTCTGGGTGCCGTAGTCGTCCGCGTAGGTGACCACATCCACCACGTCGCCCAGCTCGGTGAGTGCGGTCTGCCAGTAGGCCAGTTTCAGGTCCAGCAGCCTGTCGAACAGCGCGCCCGCCAGCTCGGCGTCCAGGGCCATAAGCATGAGCAGATTTTCCATGCCCACCATGCGCTGGGCGAACTCGAACACGCCCGCGAATGCGTCTTTCAGCACCACTGCGTAGCCTTCGGCCCGATAGCGCTCCGCCTGCTCCCGCAAGCCCGCGATGCGCCAGGCCGCGCCCATGTCGGGCCAGGGGTGGCGACGGATGGCCTCGGGCGTGGGATTGGGGATGGGAACCTCGCGGATGCTGTAATAGAGACCATCCTGATTGGGCCGCACGTGGGTGATGCCCCACTCATCCCGATAGCGCCAATGGTCTCCCGCGTCCTCCTCCACCACGCCCCAGTTGTGGCTGTTCAGGGGATAGAGGCCGCGGGTGTCCACCTGCAAGCGTTGCAACAGGTCCTCCTCAGGCAGCGCCAGCTGCTGGATGCTGTCGCAGAGCTCGGGCTCGGTGGGGGGCAGGCCAAGGACCCGGCGC
>JAJRVT010000192.1 GCA_024277175.1 Chloroflexota bacterium
TCGCGAACAACCTGCTGCTTAAATGCCTGGCTATATCGCTTGACCGGTTCTTTAACTGCTTCTTTAAAGGGGCGGTTGTTCATGGTCTCCTCCGTCCTGAATGGTCACTATGGTGTCAATTATATACAGGACGGGTCAGGGGTCAGGCATTGACCATTGATCATTGACGTCACTCATCCACGCGTTTGAAGACTGCGACCACGTTTTGCCCGCCAAAGCCAAAGGCGTTGACGATGGCGTGGCGGGCGTCCACATCTTGGGCCACATTGCCGACAATGGGGATGTCCAGTTCCGGGTCGGGCGTGTAGTTGATGGTAGGGGGCACAACGCCCTCGCGCAGGGTCTGGACCGCGGCCACGGCCGATTGCGCGCCGGCCGCACCCAGCCCGTGGCCGATCATGCTTTTGATGCTGGTGATCTTCATGCCATTGACCGCGTCGCCAAAGGCCTTCTTCAACGCCTTGGTCTCGCCGGCGTCATTGAGCACGGTGCCCGTGCCATGGGCGTAGACCACGTCCACGTCCTCTGGACGGATGCCCGCGTTTTTCAGTGCGCCGGCCAGGGCGCGAGCCGCGCCGTCGCCTTCAGGGTCAGGCGCGGTGATGTGATAAGCGTCCCCGGTCAGGCGTCCACCCAGCACCTCGGCGTAGATTCTGGCGCCCCGGGCCCGGGCGTGCTCCTCCGTCTCCAGGATCAAGGCCGCGGCCCCTTCCGCGCTGACGAAGCCATCGCGATCGACGGAAAAGGGGCGAGAGGCGTGTTCGGGGTCGTCGGTGCGGCTGGACAGGGGACCCATGCGCCCAAAGGTGGCCATGGTCAGCAATGAGATGGCCGACTCGGTGCCGCCGGCGATGATCACATCGGCCTCGCCCCGCTGGAGGAAATGGTAGCCTTCGATGATGGAGTAGTGGCCGCTGGCGCAGGCCGCGGTGCTGGTCATCACGGGGCCGCGGGCGCCCGTTTCGATGGAGACCAGACAACTGGCGGCGTTGGCCATGGCCGAAGGGACCACGAAGGGGCCGGCCGCCCGCCAGCCTCTGCCGAATGTGCTGTGGGTGGCCGCTTCGATCTCGGTGATGCCGCCGCCGCCAGTGGCCATCATCACGCCCACGTCATTCCAATTGCTCTCATCGATCGTGAACGCAGCGTCGGCCAGGGCCTGCTTGGCCACGGCGATGGCGAATTGGGTCGAACGGGAGGAGCGACGAGCCGTCTTATGGCCCATATAATCACGCGGATTGAAATCCTTCACTTCACAGGCGATGCTGTAGGGCATGTCTTCCGGATCAAAGCTGGTAATTCGGCCTGCGCCTGATTTGCCGGCCAGCAGATTCCGCCAATAGGTTTCCACATCATTGCCGATTGGGGTCAAAGCGCCCATTCCGGTGACAAATACGCGGGTCATAAATCGTTACCTCTTTCACGCCATCTGGCCGGGGCGATTGGATTCAACGCCCCAACATATGAGTTTCAAATTGTTAATTATAGGGTAGGCAAGCGCCAGCGTCAAAACCGATGGACAACGAATGCTGAGACGAATGCATTGCGACCGGGGTTGACAAGATGGGGCGTTGATTGTATGTTGCCCATGCTGCGCCGGATAACTATGGAGACAAGAAACGCTGAATGCTAAACGATCAGACCCTGATGAGCACACCAACTACATCCGATCCCCCTTTTTTAGACGAACTTCACCTTTCTCGCACCGCTGTGGGCGGCCTGCCTCCCGAACTACACGATCACCTGCTTGACTATGCGCAAACCTGGCGACGGCCCGCGGACGCGCTGACCCTGATCGACGCCCTGCGCGAGGCCCACGGCCCCATGCTCTTCCTGTTGGACGCCCAGGCCCTGGCCCTCTATCGCCAGGGATCCTACGAGGAGGCGCTGGAAGTCATCGAGCGTCGCCAACGCCGCAGCGCCACCATCCACAGCCAGGCCCTGGAAGCCCGCACCCTCGTGGCCGCGGGCCGCAGCGACCACGCGCTGAACGTGGCCGACGATATCGCCGACGCCTATCCCCGCCACATCGCGGCCGTGGACGCGGCGTCCGAGGTCTACGCCCGGCTGGACCGTTTCGACGACGCCCGGGCCCTGATCGAAGCTTACCTGGAGTACCGGCCCGGCAACCTCCAGGCGACCCTGGCCATGGTGCGCAGCGCCCAGGCGGCAGGCCAGGAGCAGTTGGCCGGCGAGTACCTGGCCCGGCTGGGCAGCGGCATTCCCGCCGGCATCACCGCGCCCCAGTTGCAGACGCTGGCCACGCTGTTGACGGCCGCCCATCAGCAGGAAAGCGCGCGGGCGGTGCAGTTGGAGTTGGAGCGCCGCCGGGCCATGGCGTGGGAAGCCCTCCAACGCGCGCTCGCCCCCGTGGTCGAAACCGAGATCCGCGCCGAAGAAGATGTGGCCGCGCTCTATCGCCAGTTGAACGGTCCCGACTCCATCGACGTCAGTCGTAAAGAGGCGCGCCGGATCCAGCTCGACGCCGTGCGCCACTTCGGCTTCATGAGCCTGCGCGAGGGCCAGGTGGAGACCATCGCCACCATCCGCCGGGACGAGTCCATCCTGGCCGTCATGCCCACGGGCGCAGGCAAATCCCTCTGCTACCAGTTGCCCGCGCTGACCCAGGAGCGGGCCACCCTGGTCATCAGCCCCCTGATCGCGCTGATGAAGGACCAGGTGGACAGCCTGCCCGCGGCCGCCCGCCGCCAGGCCACCTTCATCAACAGCAGCATCGAAGCCGATGAACTGGCCGCGCGCATGGAGGGCATCGCCCAGGGCAAGTACAAGCTCATCTACGCCGCGCCCGAGCGGCTGCGCCAACGGGCGTTCCTGCGCGCGCTGCGCCAGGCCGGCCTGGACCTGTTCGTGGTCGACGAAGCTCACTGCGTCAGCCTGTGGGGCCACGACTTCCGGCCCGACTACCTCTTCATCCAGGAGGCCCGGGAGGAGCTGGGCGCGCCCACCGCGCTGGCCATGACCGCCACCGCCCCGCCCCGGGTGCGGGACGAGATCATCGACTACATGAGCGCCAGCGGCGAGGGTGACGAATCCGCGGACGACGAAGACGCCGGCTTCGGCCTGCGGCTCCACCGCCCCCGGGTGCTGGCCCTGGACATCTTTCGCCACAACCTGCATCTCTCCGCGCTGCGCTTCCACAACGAGGAGGAGAAGCTGGCGGCGCTGCTCAAATTCGTCACCGAAACTGAGGGCAGCGGCATCGTTTATGTCAATAGTCGGCATAAATCCGAAGCCCTGGCCTACCAGTTGCGCCAGGCCGGGGTCACAGCCGAGGCCTATCACGCCGGGTTGGAGAGCCGGGGCGAGATCCAGGACCGCTTCATGGGTGACCAGACCCGGGTGGTGGTGGCCACCATCGCCTTCGGTATGGGCATCGACAAGGCCGACATCCGCTTCATCGTCCACTTTCATCCCTCCCGCAGCCTGGCGGCCTATTACCAGGAGGTGGGCCGGGCCGGCCGCGACGACAAGCCCAGCCAGGGGGTGCTCTTCTATTCCAACAACGACTGGGCCAATCTGCGCCGCTGGGCCAAGGCCGATGAGTATGACATCGAGTTCCTGGAGCGGGTCTATGTGGCGATGGCGAATCAGTTGGGGGTGAAGGTTGGGGACGCCGGAGAGAGCGGGGAGGATTTGACGCAGAGGCGCGAAGGCGCAAAGGGGCACGGAGAGGGTGAAGAGATTGGGGAGATTGGGGAGATTGAGATTGAAGAGGCGGTGGTGGGGCCGGTGGATGCCCGGCGGCTGCGGCAGGTGCTAAACGCGGACGAGACCACGGTGCGGGTGGCCATCAGCCTGCTGGAGCGGGCCGACCTGCTCTCGCGCAGCTTCGACCTGCCCCGGGAACTGGAGATCACCATGCCGCGCTCGATCCCGGCCGCGGCCAAGGCGGACCTGGATTTCATGCGCCTGAGCAAGGGGCTTTCCCTAGGCAAGGGCAAGCGCGCGACCTTCCAGACCACCGACATCGCCCGCTTCATGAACTGGCCCCTGCCGGAGACGGAGGCGTGGCTGCTGGACATGCAGGCCGACGGCTGGCTGCGGGTGTCGGGCAGCCGCCGGGCGATGCTGATCGAGTTGCCGCCCCGCCCGCCGGACATGCGCGAGCGGCTGCAACGGCTGCTCAACCAGTCCGCGGCCGTGGCCCAGCGCCGCATCGACGACGTCATCGGCTACGCCACGGCCGAGACCTGCCGCCACGGCTACATCAGCGCCCACTTCGGCAGCCCGCCCCGGGCCAAGTGCGACGTCTGCGACAACTGCACCGGCATCCGCCCCGACATCCCGGAGCCCCAAGCGCCGGCCCACGCCCTGCCCGATGACGCCGACCTGGAACCCATGATCCTGGATTGCCTGATCAGCCTGCCCAAGCCGGTGGGGCGCAGCGGCCTGTCCCGCATCCTGGCGGGGAGCCTGCGCGCGCCGGTCAAGCCCCACGAGGCCCGCCATCATGGCCGTCTGAAGGCCATGGGCGAGGCCACCATCATGAACTACATCGACGATCTGCTGGAGTCGGGCCGCCTGCGCCAGTACACCCGCTCCGGTTACCCGGTGCTGGCCGCGACCCTGCGCGGGCGCGCCGAGGCCGAAGCCTGGCTGGCCGCGCACCCGGAACTGGCCGCCACAGGCGACGCGCCCGATGAGCCGGCTGCGGACGTCGAATCCCCGATCGCGGCCGGGGAGCAGTACACGAACCTGCAACGGGCGCTCTGGGCCTGGCGACGACGGACGGCCGAGGACCAGGGGCAGCCGCCCTACGTGATCATGAGCAACGATCTCATGCTGCGGATCGCGGAGAGCCGGCCCCAGTCCGCAGAGGAGCTGGCCCGCCTGTCCGGCATGGGTGCAGCGCGCATGGAGCACTATGGTCCCATGATCCTGGATCTGGTGCAGCTCAACCCGCCCCAGTCGGACGATGACGCGTTGCTGGCTGCGCAGCGTTCCGCAGAGAAGCAGGCCGAGAAGGCGGAGAAAAAGGCCCAGGCTGCCGCGGTCTCCCCCCGGCTGGAGCGGCGCATCTTCATGAAGATGCAGGAACTACGCCAGAAGGTGGCTGTAGGGGAAGGGAGCAAACCCTATCTGGTGGCCAACAACACCCTGCTCAAGACCATCGCCCGCACCGCGCCCGAGAGCCGGGAGGCCTTGGAGATGACCCTGGGGTTTCGCAGTAGCGGGCTGCGGGACCAGGCCGACCGGATTCTGGCCATCGTGAAGGAAGCCAGGGAGGCGGAACGCGCGTCGTAAGAGAACCTCCGGGAGGTGATGCGCGGATTCTTGCAACCGGGCAATTTCGCACCACATCCCGGAGGTTGAGCCTCAAACCGCCCTGTCATCTCCCTGTCCGCCTGACTGTCAGCTTGGCGTCATTGTCCCCCATCCATAAACCCCGTATAATAGAATAGACGCGACCCTGGACGTACAAATTGCGTAATGAGTCGTGGACGATTTGCACCTTCCTGGAAGCTCGGAGCTTCCAGGAAGGTTGGTCCGTCAATTTAGACGTCCACTGACCACAAGCGATCTGCATTTTGATCACAAGGATTTCAAACCCAAGGAGGAGCACGCATGGCATCACTTATGGAAAAGGTATCGACCCTGATTTCCGCCAACCTGCACCACATGGTGGACCAGGCCCTGAAGAGCAACAGCCTGGCCGTCATCGACCAGTACATCCGCCAGGTGGAAAACAACCTGGCCGACTTGGAGGAGGCGGCTGCGACCGTGGGCGGCGAGGTGAAGTCCATCAAACGCCGGCTGGCCACGTATGAACAGAAACGCAACGAACTGGACCGGGCCATCGACGCCTTCCTGGCGGAGGGGAATGAGGATGCGGCCGCGGCCGCCCAGAGTCGTCTCAACAGCGTGGACCGGCTGATCGAAACCTACCAGGAGCAGATCGATCGCCAGGAGGCCGAATTCGACAACCTGCTCAGCGCCAAGGTCAAGCTGGAAGCGCGCCTGGCCACCATGAAGCAGGAGCGGGAAGAGTTGGAAGCCCTGCTTCAACTGGCCAAAAGCAAGGAGACCACCGTCAAGGCCATGAAGAGCCTGGACGACCTGATGGGGTCCGGCGACAGCGACATCGAAGCCATCGCCGAGAGCATCTACAAGCGGCTGGACAAGGCCTCCACCGCCAGCGAAATGCGCGCCGCCAGCCTGGACGAGCAGATGGACGAAGTGCTGGAGCGCAGCGTCCTCGACGCCCAA
>JAJRVT010000193.1 GCA_024277175.1 Chloroflexota bacterium
GCGCTCTACGTCTGGGCCGTGCGTGACGAATACGAGGGGCATGGCGTGCTGCGCTCCACCGACGGCGGCGATACATGGCGACCCCTCTGGAACGGCTTGCCCCATCTGCGGGTGGACGCCATCGACTTCTCTTCCGATTTCGCCGACGATCACACGCTGGAGGTCGGCGCCCGCTTCTATCGCATCGACAGCGGCGAATCGGGCGAGTCCCGCTTCCGTTCCACAGATAGCGGCGATTCGTGGGTGCGAATTGAATAGACCGCGGGTTTGACAGATTGGGCGGACTGGACTGTTCTTTTTAAATCTGTACAGATTCGCCTAAGGCCGCTCCAAGAAATTGAATCCCGCGTAACGTCCCCGGCACGGGCCAGATGTCTTCTGGTATGCGTCGAAATCAGTGGCCCGTGCCGGGGACGTTAAATCTCGGAATGGCCTAATCCGCTTAATCTGCGGTCTATTTGCCCCTATTTCCCGTATCCTTCCTCGCTCTTGATCGTCATCACATAGTGGACCGATATTGAACTTACACCACCGCTATGTGAGGTCCATCCCGTGTTGAGGAGGACCAGATGACGATACAGCCCTTGACTCCCGTTGATGACGTTACAGATCCTGAGTCGGTGCGGATGCATGTTCCTTTGCCCGCTTCCGTGACCACTGACGCGGATCAACCGACGCTGGTCACTCCGTCGGTTGAAATCGCCATTCTCGATGACGACATTCTCCCCGCCGACGCCGAACTGGTCGAAGATTCCTCTGAAGAGGCGCCTGTCGAGGAGGATCTCTCCGTCCCTCCCCACGTGCCGCCGCTCGTCACGCCCAAGCCCATCGCCCCGGGGCTGCGCATAGGCCTGCAACCGGGGATGCGTCCGGGGATGTGAGGTGGGAGAGATTGAGGAGATTAGAGATTGAAGAGATTGGAGATTGATTGTTCTTCGGTCAGGCCCCAATCTCCAATCTCTTCAATCTCCAATCCCTTTCACTCCAATTTTCCGCGCCAGCCGAATCTCCACTGTGGTTAGTTCGCAGGTGTAGGCGTAGATCTCCACGTCGGCCGCGTACGCGTCCGCTAACGCCTGCGCGAAGGCGGGGTCGGTCTCGCGATTGGGCGCCAGCGAGTCGGCGTCGGGCCGCTGCACGATGAAGACCACGGCCGCGCGTTCGCCCGCAGCCGCCAGGGCCGCCAACTCGTTGACATGACGACGCCCCCGCTCGGTGGGTGCATCGGGAAAGAGGGCGCGGCCGTCCACCACCAGCGTGGCCGACTTGACCTCGATCCAGCAGGTTCGCCCCTCCTTGTCCACCAGCCGATAGTCGAAACGGCTGCGCACGCCGCCGTCGACGGGGGGCGCGACGCTCACCTCCCGCCGCACCTCGCGCGCGTCCCGAAAGGGAGCGAAGAAGCCCTCGGCCAGCCCCTCGGCGAAGAGTTGGTTGGGTAGCCGCGAGTCCAGGCTGATGAGCTGGCCGTTCTCCGGGTGCTCCACGAAGCGTAGGTCCCAGGCCGTCTTGCGGTTGGGGTTGGTGGCCGGGCTGACGTGGACCGTCACGCCGGGGATCAGCAACTCCCGTAGCCGGCCGGGATCGGGGCAGTGTGCGCTGATTTCTTCGCCGCTGGCGCGCAGACGCGCCTCGATGCGGAAACGGTTGGGGCGTTCGAGAAAGGTGGCGGGCTGGGTGGTGAAGGGGAAGATCATGGCGTCCCCGCGGCCTCCAGCGCCTCCAGGGCCGCGTCCACATCCTCCGGCGAGGTGAAGCCGCGCACCGTTTTCAGGAACGCGCCCACGCTGGGGGAGAGGGCGCGCAGGCGCTCCAGCTTGGGGCCTAGCGGATCGCTGGAGGCCGGGCTGGTTCCGTAGGAGCCGTGGAACGCGAAGTATGCTTGATTAAGCACCCGCAGGGGGTAGCCGTGGGCCACGAACTCCTGGCGACGCGCCTCCATATACGCCTCAGCCTCCTCGACCTTGCCCGCCGCCAGCAGTTCATCCACCCGCAGTCGAGTCTTGTGCATCTCGGTGGCGAAGTCGAAGACCGGCTCTTCTTCGTCATTGAGCGGCTCTTGCACCGGGTTCTCTGCCTCTTTCGGCGGGACCAGGTCCGGGTAGTAGCGCCGCAGCACTTGTTCGCCCACCTCGTCGCCTACGATGTCGGCCACGGTCTCGTTCATGGTCGTCAGCCTGGGGCTGGCGTTGTAGCGGATCCCTAGGGGAAAGAGGGTCAGGTAGTTGTGGGTCCACTCGTGGGCCACCGTGCTCAGCACCCAGGGCAAGCTGGCCCGGTCCACCACCATGGAGGGGTACGCGCCCAGGCCGCCGATGCGGGTGATGTAGGCGCTCAGATTGCGCTCGCTGTCGATCTGATTTTCGGCCTCTTCGATTTTTGGTAGATCGATGGTCGGCTTCAACATGCGGTAGTAGATGATCGCGATCCGGTCCCGGGGGCTGACGACCAGCTTTTTGGGCGGTTCGCTGAAGGTGAACTGGACGGGCGGGAACGCATGGCCGGCGATGTCCACGCCCGCGTCCACCAGCTCCCGGCTGACCTGGCGCTCGATGATGCGCTCCACCGTGACGCGCGTGGCCGCCTGCTGGCTGCGCAAGGCGTCGATCTGGGCCTGGAGCGCCTGAACGCGGGCGGCCGCTTCCCCCTGAATTTCGCCCGGGTTCTCGGCCAGGATGCGGTTGATCTCGCCTTCCAGCGCGCCCATGCGTTGGGCCCGGTCCATGTAGGCGCGCACGGTCTGGGTTTCCAATTCAATCGGTGTGGGCGTCTCGCCCTTCGCGGACAGGGCCAGGGACGGCCGGTTGATGGCCGCGCCCAGTTTCTCGCTTAGCGCGCGGACTTCCCAGCCCAGCAGGTCGAAGCCGTAGCCGGCCACGGCCATGTTGATGGCCGCGTTGCGCAGGTCCACCGGCGTAGGCGTGGCTCGGCCCACGAAAAAGAGCGCGATGAAGAGCACCAGCCCAATGCTGGCTAGCCGGGCGGCGGCCTCCCGCGTCAGGCCGCGACGGGCGCCCGCCGCGTAGGGACGAATGATGGATTGGGGTGCGCGTTCCTGGGTTTGGTTCACGTTCTCGCCTGGGTTACAATCGTTTGAAACGACGATACGGGTTAGAATCTGATAGAACGCGGATTGGGCGGATCGGGCGGATCTTCGCGGATTTTTTCTGAAAAATTCGCGGACGCCGGTTCAATCCGCCCAATCCGCGTTCTATTAAAATCGAACTTGCCGGTAAGTGTATCATAACGTCGCGCTTACCGCTGCGCGTTCGCTTACGTTTGGGCGCGGGGTTGGCATTCCGGGATTCGGCCAGGCCATTTCCTGTTGCAGTGCATCTTGTGGCCGAATCCCGGAATGCTGGTGCCATTGAGAGAGGAGTTCCCATGCCGGCCAGCCTATACCAGGACTATATGCAGCAACTCGATCCCGATCTGCGCGCCTTTATCCACGGGATGCCCAAGGCCGAGATCCACGTGCATCTGGAGGGATCTATTCGCCCGCGCACGTTGCTGGCCCTGGCCGAGCGCTATCAGGACTCCCACCGGCTGCCCGCCACCGATCTGGAAGGGCTGCGCGCCTGGTTTCGCTTTGTGGATTTCCCTCATTTCATCGACGTCTACCTGGCCATTTCCGACCTGCTGCGCACGCCCGAGGATTTCTCCTTCATCGTCCATTCCTGCGGACGGGACATGGCCGAGCAGAACATCCGCTACCGGGAGCTGACCTTCACGCCCTTCACCCACACCGATCTCCAGGACAAGGGCCTGACCATCGACGATCTGACGGCGGGGCTGGAGGCGGGGCGTCGGCAGGCCCGGGAGGAGTTTGGCGTGGAGATGCGCTGGGTTTTCGATCTACCCCGCGACGTCAGTTTCCCCAAGGGCCACGCCTCCCATTACGGCGAAGGATATGACCCCTATCCGGCTGATCGGACCCTGGAATACGCGCTGGCCGGGCGCGAGCAAGGCGTGGTCGGCTTTGGCCTGGGCGGCTATGAGGTGGGCGCGCCGCCCCAACCCTTCGCCCACGCCTTCGCCGCGGCCAAGGAAGCGGGGCTGCTCTCGGTTCCCCACGCCGGCGAAACCCTGGGCGCGGCCAGCGTCTGGGGCGCGGTCCTCGATCTCCAGGCTGACCGCATCGGTCACGGCGTGCGCGCCATGGAAGACCCGCTGCTGCTGGCCCTGCTCCACGATCGCCAGATCCCCCTGGAGATCAACCCCACCAGCAACGTCTGCCTCCACGTCTACCGCCGCGCGGCCGAGCATCCCTTCCCCCACCTGGACCGTATGGGGCTGACGGTGACGGTCAACAGCGACGACCCGCCCCTCTTCAACACCACCCTGGAGCAGGAGTACGCGCTCCTGGCCGCTGAGTTCGGCTATGGCCGCGCCGACCTGGCCCGCATCGCCCGCAACGCCTTCGCTGCCAGCGGGCTGGAGCCGGCGCGTAAGGCTGCACTGTTGGCTGAGTTCGATGGCTGGGTGGCGGAGAACGGGGAATGTCTGGAAATAGCCTCCGGGAGGTGACCGCAAAAGTTCCGCTAAATGGCGCGGCCCTGGCCACCTCCCGGAGGGTGGGACGCTAAACTGTCAGCACGATTTTCCCGATAGTTGAGCCGGTTTCAAGCTGGCGATGCGCGGCCATGATGTTCTCCGCGTTCAGTGGCCCGAAAATTTCTTTCAAGGTCGTTCTGATGGTCCCGGAATCCACCAGTCGGGCGATGGCGTTCAGCAGCTCATGCTGCTCGATCATGTCAGCCGTTTTGTACATGGGCCGGGTAAACATGAGCTCCCAGACGAATCCGGCGCTCTTGGACTTCAGTTTGCTCAGATCATGGTCCTGTGTGGTTCCCACAATGCTACAGATCATCCCTTGCGGCGCGATCAACTCCGTCATGGACTCGAAGTGAGCATCGGTGTTGTTGAAGCAAAGGATGTAGTCGGGCGCGGAAAGCCCCCTCTGGTCGAACTGTTCCGCCATGTTTTTGTAGTGATTGATGACGTCATCGGCTCCGAGTGACAGGCACCACTGGCGACTTTCTTCTCTGGATGCTGTGGCGATCACGTGCAGGTTGGCCACTTGTTTCGCCAACTGTATCGCGATCGAGCCGACGCCGCCGGCCCCGCCGATGATGAGCGCCTGTTTGTCCCCATCGGCTTCGGGATTGATTTTCAGGCGATCGAAGAGGGACTCCCAGGCGGTGATGCTGGTCAGGGGCAGGGCCGCCGCGGCCGCGAAGTCCAACGTCTCTGGCATGTGGCCGACAATGCGTTCGTCCACCAATTGGTGGGAGGCGTTGCTGCCGCTACGAGTGATATCGCCCGCATAAAAAACCCGGTCGCCCGGCTTGAACAGGCTGACCTTTTCACCCACCGCTTCCACGATGCCAGCCGCATCCCAGCCGAGAATTCGCCCTGGGTTCTGTGGCTCTTTGGTTCCCTGGCGGACTTTGTAGTCGACCGGGTTGACTGATATGGCCTGGATTTTCACCAGCAGATCATGGCCTTCGGGGACCGGCGTCTGCTGTTCGAATTCGATGAAACCGCCGGGCTTGCCATCGATACCGGGTTGATACCCTATTGCTTTCATTGTTGTCCTCTCTCTCGATTATTCCCATTTTGCTTGCACTCCGCGGTGGAACAGTGAAAGGGGTCTTCGCCACAGGCGCTTATTCGCCGCCCTGGCCCTATTCTACCACGCGCAGCGTTTCAAACGCGTTTCGAGGTCGTAGCGCCTCCATCATCGAGCGTTGGACTGGACGTCTGTTATAATGAGGCCTTGATTATCCTATGACATTGGCGTCAAAACGACCGGTGATCCTCCAGGCGCTTGTCGGAAGCGTACGCCGTCGCGATTGTTTTGATCCGCCTGTTTGACCGTCGAAGGAGACGAGGCATATATGGCCAAACACCAGCCCCCCATTCAACTACGGGTGATCCAGCATGACAGATATCAGCTCGAGTTCAAACTGAGCTACCGGCTTTCACCGGAGAAGAAAACCCGCTACCGGATCACCACCTATCTGTTCGCCCCCCTCAGTCTGGACATCAATTCGTCGACTTATTCGCGGGCCGACTTTTATCGCGATGTGCAGAGCTATATCCGCGTCAAGACGCCAGAGATGTCGCTGCGGCGCATGGCCAGCGACCCGGCCTCTCCCCTGGCGGTGATGGATGGGATCCTCGCAACTCAGGATTGGATGCGGAGCGCCGAACTGACCCAGCATCTTGTTGACAGTTTCAAATTTCTGCGCGCCATGCTCAAGACCACGCTGCGCTCCCGGCTGGCGAAGCTGCGTCGTAAAGCAAAGCAGTGGGAAGGGGAAAAAGGGGCGGACTTCGCGTCAGCGAAGGTGGCGAAACAGGTGCGGCGGCTGTTGGATGAGCTGTCCGCCATTACGGATAGGTATCGCGAGATCGGGCCGCAGCTAAACCAGCCCGGCGTAGACCATGTGGCGATCCAATCCTATCGTTTGACGGATGAATCCATCAGCTTGCTGGTCGAGGCCACGTTGGTGGAATGCTTTCGTCAGACCGAACGCTATGTTGGCGAGCCTGTGCGCAGTCAACTGATGGCGCGTATCTGCCAACTGAACGAGGATGAGATCTATCGCCGCCAATCGTTGGGGTATCCCCTGGTGATGCAAAAGGACAGCGACAATGAGGAGTTCCTATACTGGGCGTCCGTCCTGAAGAAGTTCACTTCGAGTGTGCTCTATCTTTCGACTTCTGTGCGCCGCGAAGGCGGGACGTTAGAGCAACTCCTCTTCGCCGGCGCCGCCGGCATCGCCATGGCTGTTGCGACCATGTTGACGTTTTATTACCAGCAGCGCTATCCGAATTACACGGCTGCGCTTCTCCTCGCGCTGGTCGTGGTCTATATGCTCAAAGATCGCCTCAAGGAGGGATCCAAACACTTTTTCGCGCGCCTGCTGCGCAATGTCCTTTTCGACCGGCGCACGGTCATTCGCACCATGGACGGTGATCACAAGCTGGGCTTTCTGCGCGAAAAGGTGTCCATCGGCGATGAAAGCCAGGCGACGCCAGCCGCGATAGTGGCGCGCAACCGACAGCTGATCACCGCCATCGACGACGCCGGCCTGGGCGAGACTGTGATCCGCTACTCGAAAACTGTGACCCTCTACCGGGACGCCTTCGATGCCCCCTTCGCTCACGGGCCTGACGTGAGCGGAATTGTCGACATCATGCGCTATGATGTGCGTCCCTTCCTGCGCAAAATGGCGAACCCGTCCCAGCGATTGACCTATCTGGAGGGCGGGAAATTGCGCACGGCCATCGCCCATAAGGTCTATCCCCTGAACTTCGTCATCGTCACCAGTTACCAATCCGACCCACAGCAACGCGTCTATCGGCGGGTGCGCGTGATGCTGGACCGCAAGGGAATCCAGCGGGTTGAGATGTTGACGGAGTAGAGGGATGGTGGGGTGACAAGATGACAGGGTGACAAGATGACAAGATGACAAGGTGAGGGGAGATTGCGCGACAACATAAATGTTGCGGTACAGGGGGGACGAACGACCAACGCCCCGGCCGCCCGGGACGTTAGCCATTCGTCATTCGTCGCTCGTCACAAGTCACTTGTCACTCGCCACTTCCCTACCGCGTCACAATCGGCAGGAAGATGCTGGCGTCACCCTCTTCCGGCGGCAGGACGCGGATGACGCCCTGGTTGGCCGGGTTGTCCGGATCGAAGTAGGCGTAGTCGCCCGGCTCGCTGAATGTTTGCCGGTAGCGCTCGCCGGCCGCCAGCAGGCCGCTGTTCCAGTTCTGATGGGCCGCTCTGGCGACCACACCCTCCGGATTCCCATCCATCGTGGTGGCGACGCCCAGGTCCGCGTTCAGCCACTCCACCACCTCGCCTGGCTTCACTTCCAGCACAGGCGGGTCGAAGCCGTCTTCGGTGATGGTCACCCGGGCCGCGCTGGTCCCGCTCTGCACCGGCGTCAGCGCAACCGTCACGCCTTGTCGCAGCGTCCTGCTGCTGACTTTGGTGCGATAGGGCTGGAAACCATCGATTTGGGCCGTGAGTCCATAGGAACCCGGCGGCGCCACGAAACTGAAGTGGCCGTCCTTGTCTGTGGTCTGCGGGTTGCTCTGACCGAAGGCCTGGGCCTCCCACGGAATGAATCGGAGTCCGTTCTCGTTCGGGTTGTGCTCCCAGAGGGTTACTTTGATCTCTTCATATGCGGTCCCGCTGGGCCCATCCACGACAATGGACGGGTTCACGCGGACGATGTTGCCGGTGTAGGCGGCCTGGTTTTCGCCGCAGGTGATCTCCAACGTCGCGTCTACGCGGTTCTGACCGCCGCCTACAGCCGAAGCGTCTAATTCGGCGGTGAAACGACCGTCGCCATCGCTGTCGGCAAGGATCAGCTCCCCACCGTCCCATGTCAGCTTCGCGCCTGCTTCTCCCTCGCAGAGCAGGTCCACGCCCACTTCATACTTCCCACCGGGCCAGACCGGGATCTTCCAGCCGTCGAATTCAACACGGCCGGCGTCGTCCATGAAGCTCCAGGGACCGGACGCATCGTCGGGCCCCCTGGCCGCCAACAATGGGGCCTCATTGACCACTTTCCAGCCAAAGCTGGCCGGGTTCCACTTCAGCGAACTGTACACCGTCAGCGCCAGGGGATCGGACGTCATGCTGCCTTCGGGGATGCCGGCGGTCACATTCTGCGCGGTCACAGTGCAGGTGAGGCAGCCGGTCCATGCTTGCACCTCGTAGGTCCCATCGGGCAGGCGGGCGTCGATCCGCCAGAAGCCCTGGTCATCGGCCATCGCGCTCAGGTTGCCGGACTCAAAGCCCTTGGAGTAGAGGCCCACTTCGGTGTTCGGCTCGGCGAAGCCCTTGAACGCCACCGTGCAGGTCAGGCAGCCGCGCCAGCCCAGGGTCCCCGGGTGGGGGCTGGTGATGACCGGTGGGCGGCGCAGGCGGGTGGCCCTGGCCTGGAGCGAGGAGCCGCCGCCGTTGTTGCTTTCCATGCGCAGGTCGAAATTGTACTCTGTGCCGGCCGGGGCCTTCCAGACCATGAGCAGTTCACCACCTGCGCCCGGGGGCAGGTCGCCCAGCAGCACCTCCACGCGGCAGTCATTCCCCTGGCAGACCTCCTGAACCGGCGGCCACTCTTCTGCCAGAACCCCTTTCAGGCCCGGCAGGGGGACGATGCGGCTGGCCACGACGCAGGTCAGGCAGCCCGTCCATGCGGCGCTTTCGATGGTGGGAATGCCGCCATAGGGGTCCATTTCAACGATGAGACGGGACCCCAGGGCCGTGCGGTCGCCCCGGTTGCGAATCTTCGCCTTCAGGACCACTTGATCTGCCAGGGGACCGTCTGCGCTGGCCGCCTGTGCGCCGCCGGCCGGCAGGCCGCTCTGCACAATGGCGTCACCGCTCAGTTGCAGGTTCGGTCCCTGACCGCCCCCGCCCTGTGCGGCCGCAGCCGGCACGTAGAGGTAGTCCTCGGTCTCGCCCCAGCGGAAGCCATTGGCGGGACCGCGGCCATCGCCATAGTCGATGGTCTGGCCCAGCGAAGTGACCTGGAAAGGCTTCTCCGCCGGCTCGTCGCTGATGGTGACCCGCAGCCACATGGGTTCGTTCTCTCTGCCCAGGGGCACAGGAATATTGCCCGTGGGCGCGACCAGGTTGATGAGGCCGGCTGTGGACGGCGCGATGGGCTGGTCGATGACGATGTGCTCCAGGGCCGGGATGCCGTCGCAGTCCAGCACATCCTCCCAGTCGCCGTCGTGGTTGCCGTCCAGCCAGA
>JAJRVT010000194.1 GCA_024277175.1 Chloroflexota bacterium
TCGCGAACAACCTGCTGCTTAAATGCCTGGCTATATCGCTTGACCGGTTCTTTAACTGCTTCTTTAAAGGGGCGGTTGTTCATGGTCTCCTCCGTCCTGAATGGTCACTATGGTGTCAATTATATACAGGACGGGTCAGGGAGCGGAACAGCCAACGGCGAACAGTGAACGGCTAACGATTAACGCGCGGCGGCGACCATCTGGCGTTGGTTGTCACGCCGCTCCCATCCATCCCACGCCATGGGCCGCGCGTTGTACGACAACATTCATGTTGTCCACCGGGCAAGGCGAGGCTGGGCTTCGCAACATGAATGTTACGGTACAAGATGAGTCCATCCCACGCCATGGGCCGCGCGTTGTACGACAACATTCATGTTGTCCGCCGGGCAAGGCGAGGCTGGGCTTCGCAACATGAATGTTACGGCACAAGATGAGTCCATCCCACGCCATAGAACGCGACTGATGGACGAGGTTGGCCGATGGCGTGGGACGCACTTGCCACTTGCACAAGGAAAAGATCATGTCAGCAAACAGCGCGTCCCGGATCCAGCTAGGTCTGCGGGAAAACTGGCGGCAGTTCACCCTGCTGATCATCGTCAACGCCTTCGTGGGCGCGATGATCGGCCTGGAGCGAACGGTGGTTCCTCTGATCGCCAAATAGGAGTTCGGCCTGATTTCCAGCACGGTCATCCTCTCCTTTATCGTCACCTTTGGCATTGTCAAGGCCCTGTCCAACCTCCTGGCCGGCGGGTTAGGAGACCGTCTTGGCCGCAAGCGCCTGCTGATCGCGGGCTGGCTCTTCGGCCTGCCCGTTCCTCTGCTCATCATCTGGGCCCCCACCTGGGGCTGGATCGTCTTCGCCAATGTGCTCCTGGGCGTCAACCAGGGGCTCTGCTGGTCCACCACCGTGATCATGAAGATCGATCTGGTGGGTCCCAAACAGCGGGGGCTGGCCATGGGACTCAACGAGTTCGCCGGCTATCTGGCCGTCTCCCTCTCAGCTTTGGCCACCGGCTATATCGCCTCGGTCTACGCCCTCCGTCCCCAGCCTTTCTACCTGGGCGTCGTCTTCGCTCTGGCCGGTCTGCTGATCTCCATCTTCTTCGTGCGCGATACGAGCGATCATGTACGCCTTGAGGCCGACCAGCACGCGCAAAGCCGGGCAGCCGACGACCCCGATCCCCGCGCGGACCTCTCATTCGCCCAGGTGCTGCTGGTCACAAGCTGGAAAGATCGGGACCTCTTTTCCGCGTCCCAGGCCGGGCTGGTCAACAACCTGAACGACGGCATGGTCTGGGGCCTGTTGCCCATCTTCCTGGCCACCTCCGGGCTGAACACGGTCCGCATCGGCGTTGTGGCCGCCATCTATCCGGGCGTCTGGGGGATCGGCCAGTTGTTCACCGGCGCGTTGAGCGATCGGGTGGGCCGCAAGTGGATGATCGTGGCCGGCCTCTGGACCCAGGCCGCTGGCATTGGGCTGATCCTGATGGGACGCGAGTTCGTCCTGTGGGCGTTGGCCGCCGCCCTCATGGGCTTTGGGACAGCCCTGGTCTATCCCACACTCCTGGCCGCGGTCAGCGACGTGGCCCACCCCAACTGGCGCGCCTCGGCCGTGGGCGTCTACCGGCTGTGGCGGGACGGCGGCTACGCGGTGGGCGCGCTCCTGGCCGGCATCCTGGCCGACCTGCTGGGCATGCACTGGGCCATCGGCGTCATCGCCCTGATCACCGCGGCCTCCGGCGTGATCGTGGCCACGGTGATGGCGGAGACGCTGCCGAAGAAGACGAGTCCTGTGAACCGCCAGGAAAACGGCCAACCGTGAAAATTGAATGGCGGGCTTTCAATTTTCACGGTGACATTGTGACAGGTTGACGCGGCCCATTGCAGCATCGCTACAACTCCTCTTGCCTAACTCCCCGTTCATGCACTACAATCGCAGGATGCAGAGTATTCTTATCATCACCACGGTCTTTGTGGTCTGGGCAATCATCCATAGCCTCCTCGCCGATTATCACGTCAAAGCCTGGTTTCGCAGGCGCTTCGGCGACAAAGCCTATCGCGGGTATCGCCTGGGGTACAATCTGTTCGCCACCCTCAGTTTCGTCCCCGTCTTCCTGGCCTATTCGACCCTGCCCGGCCGTTACCTGTGGTCGGTCCCTGATCCCTGGCGTTGGCTTCTGTTGGGAATCCAGGCCGTGGGGCTGGTGGGCCTTATCGTCGCCGTATTTCACACCCGGGTGGGCGAGTTTGCGGGCATCTCCCAATTGATGCCCGGCTATGACCCCGATCGCTCCGAACCAATGCGAATCACCGGGCTCTACTGCGCCGTGCGTCATCCCATTTACTTCTTCGGTTTGTTGCTGGTCTGGTTCTCACCCGACGTCAGCGTCAACAGCCTGACCATTGCCCTGCTGTTCACCCTCTACTTTTATTTCGGGGCCATACATGAGGAGACGAGCCTGCGGCAGGAGTTCGGGTCTGCGTACGACGCTTATCGCCGGCAAGTTCCTATGCTCATTCCCCGCCCCAGGCGGTGCAACTCTATTCGGTGATAGACGAGCAAACCACCTCAAAATCCGCCCCGGATCCGAATACATCTCTCGCGTCTTCTCACCTTGCATTCCAAACCATCTTTCCTTATAATATCAGCAATTGATGATATAATGATACAAGGAAATCACCATGCTACTCATGACAGAATCCGCCGCCGGCCTGGCCGTCAAGGCTAAATTTTTTCGCGGCTTCGGCGATCCCTCTCGCCTGAACATCATCGAAGCCCTGCGCAACGGCCCGCGCACGGTAGGCGAGATCGTGACCGCCACCGGCCTTTCCCAGCCCAACGTATCCAATCACCTGGGCTGCCTGCGCGATTGCGGGCTGGTGGTGGCCGAACGCAACGGCCGCTACGTGAGCTATCACATCAGCGACGATCGGGTGGGCGAGATCCTGGCCCTGGCCGAGTCGCTGCTGGCGGACGTCGCCCAGGGCGTGTACCAATGCACCCGTTATAATGTGGCGGAATCGAATTTGGAAACCAAACCGGAGTTGATCAGATGAAAAATTTTTCTCGCTTCCTGGCGATCTTTGCAACTGTACTGATCCTGGACATCCTGACCAAATCCTGGGCTGAACAGGCCCTGGAACGTTACCAACCCGTCCCCGTCATCGGCGAACTGTTTCGTTTTACGCTGGGCTACAACTCTGGCATCGCCTTTGGTGTATTTGACAAGGGCGGCGGCGGACTGTTGGTCGTCATTGGCCTTACCATCGTGGCCTTGATCATCTGGGCGATCTATGCACTGCGGGCGAATGACTTCGCACCGAGCGCGGTCTGGCCCATGGGCGTGATCTTGGGCGGTGCGGTGGCCAATTTCGTCGACCGCCTGCCTGATATGCGCGTCACCGACTTCCTGGACGTGGGCATAGGCGCAACCCGCTGGCCCACCTTCAACCTGGCCGATAGCTTCATCTTTTTGGGCATGGCTCTTCTGCTGCTGACTAATTTCCTGGCCAAATCGCCCCAGAAGGACGCGCAGTGAGATCGGCGAAAACCCTCGTTTTTGGCATTTCTTTACACTCAACTTCACCAAAGGGAATGGGGCGCTATGAGTGCGCAAAAAACACTGGAACTACGCGTCGGCAACCTGGACTGCGAGCATGACGCCGCAGCTATCGAACGGGGACTGTCCAGCTTCCACGGTCTGGAGGCGCTGAAGGTTTACCCCAAAGCGGCCAAGGTGGCGCTGACCTATGACCCGACCGTCACCGACGACGAGGCGCTGACGGAGAAGCTGGAGGAGATGGGCTTCCCGCCCCAGGCCGGCCTCTCCATGCCGGAGCAGCCCAAACCCTGGCGCAACCCCAAGGTGCTGACCTCCCTGGCGTCAGGCGCGCTCTTGCTCATCGGCTGGCTGTTGAGCCTGGCCGGGCAGCCGGAGATGGTTTCCACCGCATTTTATGTTCTTTCCATCCTCATCGGCGGCTACTACTTCGGCCGCGAAGCCATCGAGGAGTTGATCTTCGAGCGGAGGATCGGCATCGAGTTGCTAATGACGGTGGCCGCGGTGGTGGCCGCACTCATGGGGCAACTGGCAGAGGGCGCCATGCTCGCCTTCCTCTACTCCATCAGCGAGGCCGTGGAAGGCTACACCGAGGAGAAGACCCGCTCCGCCATCAAAGCGCTGATGGACCTGGCCCCCAAGACCGCGCTGGTGCGCCGGGATGGCGTGGAGCAGGAGATCCCAGTGGAGGAGTTGGAAGTCGGAGACGTCTTCATCGTCAAGCCGGGCCAGTCCATGCCCACGGATGGCAAGGTGATCCTGGGATCTTCCAGCGTCAACCAGGCCCCGGTCACCGGTGAGAGCGCGCCGGTGGAGAAGCAGCCCGGCGACCCGGTCTTCGCCGGCAGCATCAACGGCCAGGGCGCGCTGGAGGTGGAGGCGACCAAGACCTTCGCCGATAACACCATCTCCCGCATCATCCAGATGGTGGAGGAGGCCCAGGAGCGCAAGGGCCAGAGCCAGCGCTTCATCGAGCGTTTCGGCCGCCGCTACAGCCCCCTGGTTCTGCTCTTCGGCGTGCTCATCGCCATCCTCCCGCCCCTGCTTATGGGCGCGGAGTGGGCGACCTGGATCAACCGGGCCACTGTTTTCATCGTCGCGGCCGCGCCTTGCGCGCTGGTGATCTCCATCCCCATCACCCTGGTGGCGACCCTGGGGACCGGCGCGCGCAACGGCGTGCTAATCAAGGGCGGCGTCTATGTGGAGGAACTGGACAAGGTGCGGGTGGTCACGCTGGATAAGACCGGCACCATCACCAGCGGCGAGCCTCGGGTGACGGACGCGCTCTCCATGGACGCGGACGACATGGCCGAAGAGGCGTGGCTGGCCCTGGCCGCGGGCGTCGAGAGCCGCAGCGAGCATCCCCTGGCGCGGGCGGTGGTGCGCTATGCCGAAGAGCGGGCGATCGCGCCAGCCGAGACCGGCGATTTCCAGGCCCTGTCCGGGGCCGGCGCCCAGGCTTCCTGGAACGACAGGCAGATCTTCATCGGCAGCCCCGCCCTCTTCCAGGAGCGGCTGGGCATGTCCCTGGATGGCGTTTCCGCGACGGTGGAGCGGCTACAGCAGGAGGGCAAGACGGTGATCATGATCGGTGACGGCGAGCGCATCTACGGCCTCCTGGCCATTCGCGACGAGATCCGGCCCAACGCCAGACAGGCGGTCGCCGACCTGCACGCCATGGGCATCGAGCAGGTGGTGATGCTGACGGGCGACAACGAGCGCACCGCGAAAGCCATCGCCGAAGAGGTGGGCGTGGACGCCTATTACGCCGATCTGCTGCCCGAGGACAAGGTGACGAAAGTGGAGGAGTTGGAGGAAAAATACGGCCATGTGGCCATGGTGGGCGACGGCGTCAACGATGCACCCGCCCTGGCCGCAGCGACCGTAGGCGTGGCCATGGGCGCGGCCGGCACTGATGTGGCCCTGGAGACGGCCGACGTGGCCCTCATGGCCGACGATCTGGAGAAGCTGGTCTATGCCCTGCAACTGGCCAAACGCAATCAGAAGGTGGTGGGTCAGAATCTTGTGCTTTCGGCCATCGTCATCAGCGTACTGGTCATCGGTGCGGTCTCCGGCCTGCTGAGCCTGCCCATGGCCGTGTTGGGTCACGAGCTGAGCGAGTTCGTGGTCATCGGCAGCGGGTTGCGCATGTTGCGCGGATAACGACAGCCAAAATCATCACCAAACAATCAGCCATTTTTCACGATTTCTACACACTGTTGTTATAGACTATCTCCAGCAATATCAATGCACAACGACTGGAGGTGCACTATGGACAACGTTATCAAAGCTGTGTTGGCGCTGGTTTTCGTCACGCTCATCAGCATGGGCGGTTTCATGTTTGTTTTTCGGGCGGGAGCGCAACCCGGGGCGTTCCCAATTAGACCCCTGTATGCGCAGGCCGCCCAACCGACGCCCTCGAATTTCCTCACCCTCAGGTCTACGCCCCCCAGAGAATCGAGAGCCGGGCGCGGACTCTCGGCCCTGAATGGCGTTCAGTTTGGCAGCGGCTGGCAGCCAGGCATGGGCAGGGGAATGGGAATGAGGATGGGAATGGGAATGGGCATGGGCATGATGGCTAGATATGATGACCGCTGGGATCCGCCATACACCAGAGGGGATGCGCGCTGCAATGACGAGAACATGCCCGGCGGCAGGGACGCCTGCGCCGGTGACTTGGGCGGCGGGAACTCTTGCCAGCCTGGCCTCTTACCTGACGACGATGGCAGCGCGATCGCGCCGGAGGACGTTTCTTTCGCAGCAGACATTCAGCCGATCCTGAACGCGAACTGCGTCGCCTGTCACGGCGGCTCGGCAGGGCTTTTCCTGGACAGTTACGACAATGTGATGCGGGGCAGCGTGAATGGGCCGGTGATCGCGCCGGGCGACCCGTCCGGCAGCAAGCTGATCCAGTTCGTGAGTAGCGGTTACATGCCCCTGAACGGGCGGCCGCTCTCCCCGAGCCAGGTGGAAACGATCGCCAATTGGGTTGCCGCCGGCGCACCCGACAACTGAACGGGGAGAATGATTCAGCGGGGTTGATTGGAACGCGGATTGTCGCTGAACAGCCACGCGGAGGGAACAACAAACATGCCGGATACGATCCTGTTAATCGAAGATGAAGCTCAGATCGCCCGCACAGTGCGCTTATACCTGGAACAGGCCGGCTATCAGGTGATGTGGGCGGCGGACGGCGATCAGGGGCTGGCCGCCTTTCGCCACCAAGAGCCGACCCTCATCCTGCTGGATCTCAATCTGCCCGGCGGGATAGACGGCCTGGATATTTGCCGGACTGTGTGCCGTGAATCCAACGTGCCGATTATCATGCTCACGGCCCGCCGCGAGGAGATCGACAAGCTGATCGGCCTGGAGATGGGCGCAGACGACTACATCACCAAACCCTTCTCTCCGCGCGAGGTCGTGGCTCGGGTGCGGACGGTTCTACGTCGGGCGCGGCAGCCGGATGAACACTCGGAGATCTTGCAGGTCGGCGATATCCAGGTGGACCTGGCCGGCAGGACGGTGACGGTGGGAGGAACCCCCATGAACCTGACGCGCATGGAGTTCGATCTGCTGGTCGCCCTGATGCGCTATCCTGGACGCGTCTACACGCGCCCACAGTTGCTGGAGCAGTTTCTGGGCATTCCCTATTATGAGGGCGATGAGCGCACCGTCGACCAGCATATCAAGAACCTGCGCCAGAAAATAGAGACGGATCCCCGCCATCCCCGCTATATCCTCACCGTACGCGGCGTCGGGTATAAGGTTGCCGAGGCGTGAGCATGCTTCAAAGTCTGTGGGTCAAGTTGCTCGGCATCTTTATCCTGGTCATCCTGGTGAGCAACGTGGTGGTGGTGCTCGTGGTCAATCGAACCATGAGCGGCAATTTCGAACTGTACGTCACCCAGGCCGGGCGGCAGTGGGCGGAGCAGTTGGTCCCAATCCTGGCCGAATCCTACGCGCGCAACGGTTCCTGGCAGGGCGTCGAAACCATCCTACGAAGCCCCGAACGATATGGCGCGGCCAACGTCGTCACCCGTGAGGACGGGATGATGATGGACGACCGGGGCATGATGGGAACGTCTGAGAGCGA
>JAJRVT010000195.1 GCA_024277175.1 Chloroflexota bacterium
GCCCTCTCCTCCTCGCTGATCAGCCAATTCCCTTTTCAGGAGTTTGGGCTGGAGGCCAGCGATCTGGTGGGGCTGCTCACCAAAGCCCCGGCCAAAGCCAGCGCGCTGCTGAACGCCATCCTGGAGATCGGGCGTCAGCATGACCTGAAAGAGGAGCACTTCTGGCTGGCTGCGTTGCGCTCCTTTCAGGAGTTGCATGAGAACTACTTCCCGGAGTTGGAAGAGGCCGCGGCCGGGTTCGCGGCCATGCATGATCTCTGGGATGGGGAGCCGGTGGGGCGGCGCAAGTTGGAGACCCTGCTCACAGAGCGTTTTCGCTACCGGCTGGATGAGGACGCGCTGGCTGGGATGCCGGCGCTGCGCTCCTACCGCTCCGTCTTTGTGGATGGAGAGCGGCCGCGCCTGCTCCTGAACGCCGAGCTACACGACAATCAGATTGCGTTCCTGCTGGCGCGGGAGATCGGCTATCGGGTGCTGGGGCTGACGGAGCGGGCCATGACCTCTTCGCCCGACCGCGTGGACTCGTTCCGACAGGTGCTAAACGACTTCAAGGCTTCCTACTTCGCCGGTGCGTTGATGATGCCTCAGACCGCCGCAGTCGGAGACATCCAGGCCTTCCTGGAGTCACCCGTCTGGGCGCCGCAGCGTCTGCTCGACATGCTGGCGCGCTATGATGTGACGCCGGAGATGTTGCTCTACCGTTTCAGCGAATTGGTTCCCCGCTTCTTCGGCCTCAAGCTCCACTTCCTGCGCGTGCAGGGGCGGGACAACCGTTATCAACTAGTCAAGCGGCTGAACATGAACCGGCTGCTCATGCCCAGCGGCCTGGCCCTTCATGAACACTACTGTCGCAGATGGCTGGTCGTGCGTCTGCTGCGGGAGATGGAGGCTACGCCCCGGCAGGCCCTGACTCAGCAACAGCCGGCGCAGGAGCTTCCAGTGCAGACGGCGGGCGGCAATGGCGCTGGCGCCGTCGTCCCCGATCTTCCCCGCCAATCGCCCCATATTGGCGTGCAGATCGATGAGTTTCTCCACCCGCGCGATCAGTTCCTCAGCATCGGCTTCGCCCGCCCTCTGGTCCTGACGCCGTCGGTCAACAGCAGTGTGGTCATCGGCGTTCAACTGGACGAAGCCGCGCGCGGGCGCATTCGCTTTCTCCAGGACCCGGCCATCCCCTTCGCGATCATCAACGAAACCTGCGAGCGCTGCCCGCTCACGGCCGAGGAGTGCGCGGTTCGCGCCGCGCCGCCCACCGTCTATGAAGCCAAACGGCAGCGGATGGATCGCCAGGCCCAGTTGCGAGAGGTGTTGGCGGGATTCAATTCTGGGTGAGTGGAGAAAAACGTACGGACGAACCGTTCGTAGCATATGTTTCAGCGCAGACATCGTCGTCAACTACGCTAAAGCACATGCTACGAACTGTCCGCCCATTGGCGTCGCACCGTAGGCGGTCGCCCTGACGGTCATTCAGGCCAGATCGGACAGGAACTCCTCATAAAGACGACGGGCATGATAGACGGGCGCTCCGTAGTACGCCTCCGGGGTGATATCCAGGGTGACGCGGCGGCGGGCGGGCTTGACGATCGGCCGGCTGGCTGCGAAGTCTCGGATCACCTCAGCGTGGGGCTTGAGCGAGCCATCGGGGCGCACCAGGCCGAAGAAGCGCTCATGGTGGGCCTCCAGGCAAGGGGGGGTGTCCCACAACGTCGGGACGTAGTCGGCGAAACACCAGAGCACCGCGCCTGTGGCCCCCACCTCCACCAGATTGGGCAACACCTGGCCGATATAGTCGGCGAACGCTTCCTCGGAGGCCATGAACTGGCTCCGGGGCCGGCCATACGCGGTCCATTTCCAGGTGGATGAAGGCTTGCCCGGGGCTTCGGTGCAGCCGCCGAATTCCTCCATCAGGGTGGGCTTACCGCCGGAAAGGGCTGAGGTCAGCGCGCAGAGATAGGGGACGAAGTGCGGGTCCAGCGGTCCCCTGGCCCAGTCGATGTACATGGGGTAGCCATGCATCACCGGCAGGTCCACCTCTGCGAAGATATCGTTGACCCGCAGGCCGTTGTCTTCCAGCAGGCTGGCCACGTGCAGCCCGCAGGTGACCGTAGTCTCCGGATCGATGGCCTTGATCAGCCCGGTCATGCGCCGGGTCCAGGCTCGGCCTTGGGTCGCGTCCGTGGGCCAGGCGAAGAGGTCAGGCTCGTTGCCCAGGTTCCAGACGCCCACCGCCGGATGATCATTGAGGCGGGTGACGACTGTGGTCAGCAACAGTTCGGCCGCCTTGGTCACCAGCGGGTCGGTGAAGGGGTTGCGGTAGCCGCAGTCGACGATCTCGCCGCGGCTGACCACTTGCATCACCCGGGGATCCATGGGCCGGTCAGGCTGGAGCATCCAGCCTGGCGCCCAGCTTGGCCCGCTCATGTGTCCGGTGAAAAAGGTGACGTCCAGGCTCAGCCCCAACTCGGCGGCAATATCACAGACCGTCTCCAGATCGCGCAGCGCGATTGCGTTGACTCTCTCTGGCGTCGGCTGCCAATCCTCCCAGAGCAGGAAGATGCGGACCAAACTCATGCCCAGGCTCGCGATCAGGCTGAATTCCTCCCGCACCTCTTTGGCGTCGAAATTCGACCACCAGTACATGGCCTTACGCCGGGGCCAGTAATTGACGCCGAGAATAAACGGCTGTTCAGGCATTGTTTGTTTTCCTGTTGACGAACGACCAATGACGAATGACCATTGATAATTGAACATTGGTCGTTAACAATTAACAATTAACGCGGCCAGATCCCGCGCAGGAACGCCAGCTTCTCCTCCACCTGGTGGATGCCGCCGCCATCGTGCTGGTTGAACTCCCACACCCGCATTTCTTTCGGCCCGGCGTAGTGATTGTAGGCGGCGAAGACGGTCGAAGGCGGGCAGGTCATGTCCATCAACGCCGTGGAGAAGAGGGCCGGCGCGCTGGCTCGGGCCGCAAAATGCATGCCGTCGAAATAGTCCAGGGTGGCGAAGACTTGCTCCAGAGAACGGCGATGGACGCGGCAATAGGTCACGATCTCTTGGTAGGGGAAGTTGTCAGTGATGGTGACGGCCCGGCGGAAGTGGCAGAGGAAGGGCACGTCGGGCATGGCCGCCTTGACCTGGGAAGAAAGTCCGGCCGCGGCCAGGGTGACGCCGCCGCCCTGGCTGCCGCCGCTGACCGCGATGCGCTCCGGGTCCACGGCTGAGTGCTGCTGGGCAGCCTCCACTGCGCGCGCCGCGTCGGTGAAGACTCGACGGTAGAAGTAGGTTTGGGGCGAATCGACGCCCAGGGTCATAAAGCCGGGCGCATGGGGGCTGGAGCCGTCCGGTTGAAGGTCGGGCGTATCCCCCTGCCGCCAGACCGATCCCTGTCCCCGGGTGTCCATGACGAAATGGGCGAAGCCGGCGCTGCTCCAGAAGAGCCACTCGTGGGGCAGCCCGCGCCCGCCGCCATAGCCGATGTATTCCACAACGCAGGGCAATGGGCCGCGGCGTTGTCGGGGCAGCAACAGCCAGCCTTTGATGGGCTGACCTCCATACCCGTTGAAGGTGACGTCGAACGCTTCCACCGTCACCAGCCCGGTGTCCACCGGCTCGAAAATGGGGTTCAGCGGGTGGTTGCGGGCTTCGTCCAGGGTGGCGTCCCAGAATTGTCCGAAATCTGGCGGCTCCGGTCGTTCTGGTTTGTACGTTTGCAGTTCTTCCAGCGGCAGATCAAAAAAAGCCATGGGGCATCTCCTTGACGTGAGAGTGAATAAGGGGCGATACCCCGTAAACTATAGACGCCGATGGGCACCCCGTCAAGTTGTGGAGATCTCGAACGGCAAATTTTATTGTGCAAAAAATAAAAATTGACGGTTGATTTTGCAAACCTAAACTGGTATAATCGGTCAACTCGTGGTGGGGGGGTCCCCGCCGTTTTTTTTGTTGGCGCTTTATAGGTTATAGCCGTACCGTATGGCGTCCCCATTGCGTCATCGGTTGTCGGTGACGTAGGCCAATATGTTTCACGTGAAACATATTCGTCGGTGCGTATCAATGGTAGGTTCGATATTCGGAGTCAGGCATTTGGCTACAAACGGGACGGGGGCTGGGGGGGCTGCATCCAGCGGCGTCGATGTGGAAAACGAAACGGTTGTTTCATCCCAGCCGCCTGTGATGGACTATGAAGGCAGTCAGTATAAGACGGACTTTTGGGTTGGCCAAGGGCGGGAGTATGAGGACGCGACCGAACGCCTGGCCCTTGAGCGGTTAATGCCCCCTGCAGGCCTGCGCATCGCGGAGATCGGCGCCGGCTTTGGGCGTCTGGCCGATCAGTATCTGGAGTATGAGCAGATTATCCTCTTCGACTATAGCCGCACCCTGCTTCGGGATGCGGCTGAGCAGTGGGGACGCGACCCGCGTTTCGTCCTGGTGGCCGGCAACATCTATAAGTTACCCTTGACCAGCCATATCCTGGACACCTTGGTCATGGTGCGGGTGATGCATCACCTGGCCGATGTGCCGGCGGCGCTGGCCCAGATCCGACGGGTTCTGCATGAACGCAGTGTGGCGGTCATCGAGTACGCCAACAAACGCAATCTGAAATCGCTGCTGCGCTGGGCGCTGCGCAAACAGTCGTGGTCGCCCCTGGATCAGGAGCCTGTCGAGTTTGTGGCCCTGAATTTCGACTTCCACCCGGCGTGGATGGATGCCCAGTTCAGGTGGGCTGGGCTGGCGGTGCAAAAACAGTTCGCCGTCTCCCACTTCCGGCAGGAGATGTTGAAGCGCAATGTGGCCGCGGACAAACTGGCCCGTTTCGACGCCGCGATCTTTGGCGCCGGCGGACGCTATCCGCTCGCGCCCAGTGTCTTCGTTCAGACTCAGGCGCCGGACGCCGGCCCGCCCGCACCTGTCGGCGTCACCGAAGATGCGTTGGCCGGCCTCTTTCGCTGTCCCGCTTCAGGGTCGGAGGCGGCGGAGCGGCTGGATGATGATCTGCTCTATTTCCCTGAGTCTGGCCTCCGCTATGCCCGCAGACAGGGCGTGTGGGATTTCAAGGAGCCTGTGTAGGGGGATTGGCGAGACATCATTAGCGCGCGGGGATGCAGAAGAAGTCGTGAAAATTCAGTTTCACCCGCAGGATCCGCGTTCAGATCGTGGGTGCTGAATCAATACGTAGATTCGATGTGAACGATTGTGGCCTGTCTGGCGTTGATGCGTGCATGTATTACAGACGGGGGTTGACAAACCTTGTAAAATGGAAGTGTGAAAAGGGTGGCGATATCGTCGTTATAGATGGCGACGATGCTCTCTGGCCCTGACGATATTGATCGAATGCAGCGTCGATTGCGTGCGGCTTGCCAACATGTCTTCGCCGCTCCCTGATCATGAGGAGAACCAATTCGTATGACGAATAAAAAAGCAGTGGAAACAAAAAATGTCAACGGGACCGGCGAAGAACAGGTCGATCTCCTGCAAGCAGGAGGCGCCGTAACGCCTGCCCTCGACGCTTCCCCGGCGGCGACTGGCGAAAACGGTGCGGAACCCGGAGAAGCAGAGGAGGTGATGAGTCCCGAGGTCGCCCTCGAACACCTGCTTGGCTTGGGCAAATCCCAGGGGTATGTCAGCTATGACGATGTGCTCCAGGCCTTGCCTGAGGTCGAGAACAATATGGACCAGCTCGAGGACATCGTCGCCGCTCTTTTCGATCAGGGCATCGAGGTGGGGCAGGAGCGGGAAGCCTCGGACAAGGCGCTAGAGAAAGAGGCCAAGGAGTCTGAAAGCGCTGAGGAGGATGCTTTCGATCTCAGTCAGATCGAGATCGATGATTCCATCAGCCTTTACCTCAAGGAGATCGGCCGCGTGCCCCTGCTGACCGCGGCCGAGGAGGTTTCCCTGGCCAAACGCATGGAACGGGGACGGGACGCTCGCCAGGTGCTGGCCGAGGGCGTGGACGACTGGGAGGAGCGGGAGAAGCTGCTCTGGTATGTGCGCGACGGCCAGGCCGC
>JAJRVT010000196.1 GCA_024277175.1 Chloroflexota bacterium
TATCCAGTTGCTCTAACTGCTCGCGGCTATACCTGAGTAGTGCTGTCATGATTGTTCTATAGTAGCAGCCATTTGTTTGATTTACCTTTGCGTTCTGTATGTCTTATCTATCAACCGGCTTCGGCCTGAATAGTTACAAATGTGAAAAGATTGGAGATTGAGAGATTGGAGATTCGCCTACTCAGCGCCGCCCCAATCTCCGCAATCTCCAATCTCCTCAATCTCTCAATTTCCAATCACACTTCGCGTCTTCACTACTCCATCGCCGCTTCCACCTGCGCCTGGGCTTGATCCAGCGCTTCCTGTGCGCCCAGTTCGCCCACCAGGTAGCCGTTGACCGCGGTGCCCAGGGCATCCTGAATGATGCTGTACTGGGGAATGCGGGGGCGGTAGTCGCCGTCGCCGTTCTCGAAGGAGGTCAGGAGCACCGGGAACCAGGGGTACTCCGCGTTCAGTTCGGGATCCTCCAGGGTGCTGCGGCGGATGGGCGCACCGTCGTTGCGGATCCACGCCTTCTGGATCTCCGGGCTGCTAAGCCATTTGATGAACTCCCAGGCCGCCTCGGCGTTCTCGCTGTCGGCGTTGATGCCGATGCCCCAGCCACCGAAGCCATACTTGGGTTCCATGCCCTCGGCCACCGGCGCGGTGGTGATGTCCACCTTGCCCACGATGCTGGAAATGTCCGGGTTTTCATAGCCGGCCCGGGCGATGCTCCAGCCCTCCATCATGGCCACGTTGCCGCTGCGGAACGCGGTCTCGCGCTGGTCCCACCAGTAGTCAGTGGCGCCGGGAGGCGCGTACTTGAAGAGTTCGCCGAAGAATTCCAGAATTTTCACGTTCTCGGGCGTGTTGAGCGCGGGCGCACCGCTTTCGTCCAGGATGGTGCTGCCATGTTGCTGCACCCAAGCCATGTAATCCTGGGCCACGGCCGGTCCCTTGGCGCCCAACAGCGCGATGCCATAGAAGTCATTGTCAGGGTCGTTCAGTTGCTTGGCGTACTCCAGCAGTTCCTCCTGGGTCTTGGGCGGCTCCAGCCCGGCGGCTTCAAAGACGTCCGTGCGATAGTTGAGGACATTGGCGTAACCGGCCAGAGGATAAGCCCAGTGCTCGCCCTGATACTCGCCCAGGGTCCAGGCTACAGGCATGATGTCGTCCAGGGCCAGGTCCGCCTCATCCCGAGCCATAAAGTCGTCCAGGGGCAAGGTGTAGCCGTTCTGGGCATACTCGCCGGACCAGACGATGTCTACAGTCATCAGATCGTAGTTGGCCGTATGGCCGACGAAATCAGCGGTGAGCTTCTGGTAGAGATCCACATAGCCGAGTTCATCCATGGTGATCTTAATGCCCGTCTCTTCCTCGAACTGGGGAATCAACTCCCGGAATGCACCCACAAACTGGTCGGTCATGGAGGCCAGGACTAACTCTGTGCCGGCGTAAGGCTGGTCACCGGCTGGCGCCTCCGCGGCGGGGGCTGATTCCTCCGCTGCCGGGGCTGCTGGGGCGGCCGGCGCTGCACAGGCCGCGATCGTCAATGAAAAGATGACGAGCACAAAAAAAAGCTTCAGAGCCACACTTCGACGGATCATAGAACTTCTCCTTTCCAGATTAAATTGTTTTTGATTGCACTATACTTAACGACGCATGCGCTGTTGGGGACAAGACAATTCATTGAAGGGGAAGACGGAGTGCTCAGGAATCAATGGCATACTATCGATCAAGGAACCCCCGCGTTTGCACGCCCCCAGTGTATACGAAAATGGGAAAATGTTCAACCTGTGCACAAGTTGCCAGGTGGCGACTTCACCATAGACCGTTGGCTGTCACCCAAAGATCAGGTCGGCGTCGAAGCGTAGGCGTGGGTTGCGGGAGAGAGAAGCTGCCTTCATCATGAAACGGATGGCCTGATCGGGGGCGAAGCTGCGACCGCCAGAATAAAAAAGGATATTGAACTGATCATAGATGAAGCCCGCCATGACCCGTGTGCGGTCTGCCAGCAGAGGGCCGTAACGGATGGACGAAAAATCGAGTTCATAGACCAGCTCCGGCGGCGCGGATTGGCCTGCGGTTACATTCTGGGCAGCGTGGCTTGCCACCAGGCCGTCCAGAGCCTGGTGGGAGAACCAGGTGAGCAGGGCGCGCTGACGATGGGCCGTGGGCGCTTCCCGATAATAGGTGCGCAGGCTGAGCCAGCGCCACGGTTCGGCGAAGAGGTCCTCCTCGATGATCAGCCGAGCCGCGCCCGACGGCGTGATGAACGGCTGTTCGCGCCGGGCTGCGCCGCGGACGATGAGCGCGGCCATAGCGTCGATCTTGCGTCGTTCATATTCATGGCGGTCAACGATGGGCACGCCGGGCTGGATCATCTTGGTGATCAGGAAGATGCGAAATGGATCCTGAAGTTCGCTCTCCAGCCGTCGGGGCGTGAAACAGAGGATATCCACTTCCCGGAGCGTGGGCGACAGAAGGTCAGAGGCGTAGAAAAAATAACGCGCACCCGGCCGACCCACCATATCGGTCGTGGCGACGATGTCGATATCGCTCTTGACATGGCGAAAGCGGAAGCGGTTATCCGTGTAAAAGACCGCGGTGGACCCCCGCAGCGCGGCCATGCGCGTCACCCGGCCCTGGGGCGTTGAGGGATAGCCGGTCGCGGCGTACGCCTCCCGCAGCTTCTGAGTCAACGGATAGCCGCCGTGATCCTGGAGCGGAGCGAACGGCTCTGCGTGGCGCAGTGGGGGGTAGGTCAGAACGTCCCGGTTCATGGGGATAGGATACCACAAAATCGGGAAAAAGGATCGGCCACAAAATTGTGGGGATACTGCTGCATCCGCCATGAAGATACAAAGGACGCGAAAGGCTTTATGGACTTTGTCCTTTGTATGGTAAGGGATCGTTTTTGGCTCAGGCTTGTCTCGGGTAGAATGTTGATGGTTCGATAACTATCATTGTGACCCGTCCTGTATATAATTGACACCATAGTGACCATTCAGGACGGAGGAGACCATGAACAACCGCCCCTTTAAAGAAGCAGTTAAAGAACCGGTCAAGCGATATAGCCAGGCATTTAAGCAGCAGGTTGTTCGCGA
>JAJRVT010000197.1 GCA_024277175.1 Chloroflexota bacterium
AGAGAAACAAAAATGAAGTCGTGAAGAGCAGTCGGTAGAAGAAAAAGTTGAGCAGGTCCGTCTGTTCGCCGTGGCGCTTGACCACCGCAGCGTGGAGCGCGTACATGAAGGTGGAGAGCACGATCATCAGCGCGCCCAGGCGCAGGTAGTCGCCCGGCTGAAAGGCGATGATGAAGACGCCGATGATGGCCAGGGCCGCGCCCGCGCGCTGCCGCCACGTCAGCCTATCGCGCAGCCAGATCAGGCCGAAGGCCAGGGACCAGAGCAGGGTCATCTTGCCCAGCATGGACGCGGTGCCGGCGTCGATGAAGGCCACGGCGCTGTAGTTGATCACAGTGCTGCCCGCGATCAGGAAACCGATGATCAGGAAGAAGGGCAGATGGCCGCGCACATGCCGCAGTTCGATGCCGGGGCGACCCCGAACCCGGCGATAAAGGCCGTACAGCCCCACCTCCACCGTGGCGATGCCGATCACATACATGGCCGAGACCATGGGCGAAATGTGGGGCAGGAGCGCGCGGGCGAAGATGAAGTGCAGGCTGTCCACCACCAGCAGCACGGTGAAGAGGGGCAGATCGGCGACGGTCAGCTCTTTGTAGTCGGTTTGGGTGGATGGCATGAAGACCGCTCATTCTGCGTGCAGCGGGGATGGATAGAACGCGGATTGAGCGGATTAGGCGGATCTGCACGGATTTTTTGAAAATCCGGCTGTTTCCGCTCAATCCGCCAAATCCGCGTTCTATTGTCTTTTACTCCGCCAGGATCGCGTCGATCGCGTCCAACTCCTGCTGGCTGAACTCCAGGTGATCCAGCGCGGCCACGGCCTCCTCGATCTGGCTGACCCGGCTGGCCCCGATCAGGGCCGAGGTCATGGTCGGGTGGCGCAGGACCCAGGCGATGGCCATCTGCGCCATGCTCTGGCCCCGGGTCTGGGCGAGCTGGTTCAATTCGGCCACCTTGGCGATACGCTCCTGGTTGATCTCATCGCCCCAGTGTAGCTGATTCTTCCATTTGCCGGCGCGGGAATCTTCAGGAATCTCGCGCAGATACTTGTCGGTCAGGATGCCCTGGCAGAGGGGCGAGAAGCCGATGCAGCCAATGCCCTCCTCCTCCAGCACGTCCAGCAATCCTTCCTCGATCCAGCGGTCGAACATGTTGTAGCGTGGCTGGTGGATCAGGCAGGGCGTGCCCAGGTCGCGCAAAATTTCGGCCGCTTCCCGAGTCTGTTCCGGGCTGTAGGTGGAGATGCCCACGTAGAGCGCCCGCCCGCTGCGCACGATATAGTCCAGCGCGCCCATGGTCTCCTCCAGGGGCGTGTCGGGGTCCGGGCGGTGGCTGTAGAAGATGTCCACGTAGTCCAGCCCCATGCGTTTAAGGCTCTGGTCCAGGCTGGCCACCAGGTACTTGCGCGATCCCCACTCGCCGTAGGGACCGGGCCACATATAGTAGCCGGCCTTGGAGGAGATGACCAACTCGTCCCGGTAGCGCTTCAGGTCCTTGGCCAGGACGCGTCCGAAGGTCTCCTCTGCAGAGCCGGGCGGCGGGCCGTAGTTGTTGGCCAGGTCGAAGTGGGTGATGCCCAGATCGAAGGCCCGGCGGATCATGCTGCGCGCGTTTTCGAAAGGGTCGATGCCGCCAAAATTGTACCACAGGCCCAGGGTGATGGCAGGCAATTTCAGCCCGCTGCGCCCACTGCGGCGGTACTGCATGGCGTCGTAACGGTCGTCGGCAGGTTGATAGCTCATGGTTTCCCTCTTTTCGTTGGCTGTTGAATCGCTATTCGATGGTTGCTTACTACGCACTTCAAAGCCGATATGAAACAATTCTCTTGTCGACGCTCTTTTGCTCTATAGATAAGGATAGTGCCATTTGAACTGAATGTCAATGAGTGTGGGGAAAGTTGGGCGCGTTTCAGTTTGGTGGGGGATTTGGGGTTGCAGTCGCCTTGTGTGATTGCTTCTGGCCAGGTATGATCCTAAGTCGTGTAACTTTTCATCAGTGTAGAAAGTGGCTGCCAATGTACGACATGATTCTCGTCTTTGCGATCCTTGCCGTCACCATCGCACTGTTTATCCTGGACAAGCTACGCCTGGATGTGGTGGCGCTTCTGGCCCTGCTGGCGCTGATGCTCACTGGGCTGGTGACCACCCAGGAGGCGCTGGCCGGTTTTTCCGCCTCCATCGTTATCATCATCGCCGGTCTCTTTGTTGTGGGCGCGGGCATCTTCCAGACTGGGGTGGCCGACGCCATGGGACGCTCCCTTGCCAAACTGGGCAGGGGCAGCGAGGTGCGCTTGCTGATCTTCCTCATGCTGCTGGTGGCCTTTCTCTCCGCGTTCATGAGTTCCACCGGCGCGGTGGCGGTGCTCCTGCCGGTCGTCATCAGCCTGGCCCGGGACGCCAGGACCTCGCCGGCCAAATTGTTGATCCCCCTGGCTTTCGGTTCGTTGATCGGCGGCATGTTGACCCTCATCGGCACCCCGCCCAACCTGGTTGTGGCCGACGAACTGGCTAAACTGGGCTATGAACCGTTTGGTTTCTTCTCCTTCACGCCCATCGGCCTGGCGGTCCTGCTGGTTGGCGTCGTCTACATGGCTACCGCGGGGCGTCGGCTCCTGCGCGCGCCCGCCCGGCGGGACAAGGCCGTGGTCGAACGGTCCCAGGGGCTGACCATGGAGGAGTTGGCGGCCGTCTATGGGCTGCCCGATAACATGTTCCGCCTGCGTGTCCGCCGGGGGTCCCCTTTGATTGATCAGACATTGGCCGGAGCTGCGATCGGGAAGCGCTTCGACGTGGAGGTGCTGGAGGTCCAGCCCTGGCCCGATGACGCCGATGCGCCTCTGACCGTGACGCCCGTCACTGTTGAGACGATCTTCTCCGCCCACGATGTGCTCAGCGTCAAGGGGGCGACGGAGAATGTGGCCCGCCTCTGTCGCGAACTGGATCTGGGCATTCGCCCCGCGGGGGAGAACCGCCAGCGTCTTCTCTCCCATGAGTTGGGCATGGCCGAAATGGTGATCCGCGCCCGGTCGCAACTGGTGGGCAAGACGCTCCAACAGGTCCGCTTCCGCAACAAGTACAACGTCAACGTTCTGGCCATCATGCGTCGGGGCAAGCCGATCCACACCGAACTGAGGACCACGCCCCTCCAGTTTGGCGATACGCTGCTGGTGGAAGGGACGTGGGCGGATATCGAAGCGCTGGGCCGCGATCGCACTGATCTAATTGTGATCGATATCCCCCAGGAGATGACCGAACAACTCTACACGCCCCGCAACGCGCTGACGGCCGTGGTCATCGTCATCGTCATGCTTCTCCTGATGACCTTCAACATTGTGCCCGCTGTGACCGCGGTGCTCATGGCCGCGGTGGCCATGGTGCTGGCTGGCTGTCTGCGGGTGGAGGACGCCTATCGCAGCATCAATTGGGAGAGTATTGTGCTCATCGCGGCCATGCTGCCCATGGCCACCGCGCTGGAGAAGACGGGCGGTGTTCAGTTCGTGGCCGATGGGCTGGTCGATGGCCTGGGCGGTTACGGCCCGCTGGCGTTAATGGCCGGTCTCTACCTGATCACCACCTTTTTCAGCCAGTTTATCTCTAATACCGCGACCACAGTGCTGGTCGCGCCCATCGCCGCCACCACCGCCCTGGCCATGGGCGTCCAGCCCCACCCCTTCCTGATGACCGTGGCCATCGCCGCGTCCACCGCCTTCGCCACGCCCATCTCATCGCCTGTCAACACCCTGGTTCTGACGCCCGGCGGCTACCGTTTCAGCGACTACGCCAAGGTGGGCGTGCCCTTGCAGATCCTGGTGTTGATCGTCTCCCTGATCGCGATTCCGCTCCTGTTTCCATTTTAGACGCGGGAGGATAGAACGCAGATTGAGCGGATTAGGCGGATATTCGCGGATTTTTCTTGAAGATCCGGCAGTTTTTGCTCAATCCGCACAATTCGCGTTCTATCCTGGTTGGGCGCAACGCAGGGCGATGGTAAAATAATTTCAGAGCTAAGTGAAACCCACTCAACGGAGGCAATGCCCATGACAACGGCCACTCTCCAGCGCCAATCGATGACTGACGGCGCGTCCATCGAGCAACTGGGCGCGGATAGATTCGCCAAAGAGGCGCTGACCTTTGACGACGTACTACTGACGCCCGGCTATACCGAGAAGCTGCCCTCGGAAGTGCAGATCGACATGCGCCTGCACGAACGCCTGCAACTCCACATTCCCGTGATCAGCGCGGCCATGGATACCGTGACCGAGAGCGAGTTGGCCATCGCCCTGGCCCGTCAGGGAGGCTTGGGCGTGCTCCACCGTAACCTCTCCATCGCCGCCCAGGCCGAGGAGGTGGACAAGGTCAAGCGCAGTGAGAGCGGCATGATCGTGGACCCGGTGACCCTGTCGCCCGACGCCACCCTGGCCGACGCCGAAGGGGTGATGAGCCATTATCATATCAGCGGCGTGCCCATCATCGACAAGGCCGGGCGACTGGTCGGCATCCTGACCAACCGGGACGTCCGTTTCGCCACTGACTATACGCTGCCCGTCTCCACCTATATGACCAGCGAGAACCTGGTCACGGCCCCTCTGGGCACCACCCTGGACGAGGCCAAGGAGATCCTTCACCGTTATCGGATCGAAAAGCTGCCCCTGGTGGACGCACACGGCTATCTCAAGGGGCTGATCACCTACAAAGATATTCTCAAGCGGCAGGATTTCCCCGTGTCCGCCAAAGATGATCGGGGGCGCCTGCTGGTGGCGGGCGCGATCGGCGTGGGGGAACAGGGGCTGGCCCGCGCCGCCGCGCTCATCGACGCCGGCGCGGATGCGGTGGCCATTGATACGGCCCATGGCCACAGTCATGGCGTGCTAGGGACCATCCGCACTATTCGTGAGCGCTATCCGGACATCCCCATCCTGGCCGGCAATGTGGTCACGCCCGCGGGCGTGCGTGACCTGGCCGAAGCCGGCGCGAATGTGATCAAGGTGGGCGTGGGCGCAGGCTCCATCTGCACCACCCGTATCGTCAGCGGCGCGGGTATGCCCCAGTTGACCGCCATCGCCGAATGTGCGCAGATGGGCCGGGAACTGGGCGTCTCGGTGGTGGCCGACGGCGGCATCCGTTACAGCGGTGACATCACCAAGGCCCTGGCCGCGGGCGCATCCGCGGTTATGCTGGGCAGCCTGCTGGCCGGCCTCCACGAGTCGCCCGGCGACATCGTGATCCGGGAAGGGCGCTCGTTCAAGGAGTATCGGGGTATGGGCAGCCTGGGCGCGATGAAGGGCCGGGCCAGTGATCGCTATCAGACGGCGCAGTCTCAGAACGGCGGCGCGTCACCTGACATTGGCGGCAAGCTAGTGCCGGAGGGCATCGAGGGCCAGGTTCCCTACAAAGGCTTTTTGAAGGATTTCGTCTTCCAGTTAATGGGCGGATTGCGCAGCGGCATGGGATACGTGGGCGCGGCCAGCATCCCCGACCTGTGGGAGAAGGCTCGTTTCGTGCGTATCAGTGCGGCCTCCTATCACGAGAGCCATCCCCACAGCGTGATCATCACCAAGGAAGCGCCCAACTATCAGGTTCAACCGGGGCGGTAGATTCTCTCTTTGATGTCAAGTCCCTAATTGACGAAATGTGAGAGCAAACGGATAAAGAACAAAGGTTTAGATTACATAACGCATAGGTCATCAGGCAGGCATCGCCAACGCCGGGTCAAAGGGACGATCAGAGCG
>JAJRVT010000198.1 GCA_024277175.1 Chloroflexota bacterium
ACTTATTCGACGCCTGCAAGGCATTTATTGACCGGATCAACCTTGATCCCAACAAGATTATCCAACGTCTTTGGCCCAAATTTGAACTCGATCCCGATTTCGAAAAACTTCTGGTTTCAAATTGACTTCAGTTTAAATCCGGAGGATATTGACCCTATTCCGATTTGGGAAATGGTTAGATTAGAATGGAACGCGGAAGGGCGGGGGAGGCCGAATTTTGCAAAATTCGGCCTCCCCCGCCCTTCCGCGTTCTGTCTAAATTAGATTACGCAGTCAACTTCAACCCTTGACCAGCGCGAGCGCGTCCATGACCGCAGCGGACATGGGATCGACCTCGGCCATCTCATACGCCTCGAGTCGTCCGGCGTCGCAGGCCCGGGCCAGATCCGGCTGGATAGGCAGCCGGGCCAGTAGGGGAACGCCGGCCTTTTCCGCCACTTCCGGCGCATGGCTGGGACCGAAGATCTCGTGACGCGTCCCCGTTTCAGGACAGGTGAAGTAGCTCATGTTCTCCACCACGCCCAGGAGCGGCGTTCCCATGTCCTGGCTCATCTTCACAGCCTTGCCCACGATCAGAGATGCCAGTTCCTGGGGCGTGGTCACCATGACCAACCCCTGGACGGGCAGGTCCATCATCACCGTCAGTTGTGCGTCCGACGTCCCCGGCGGGAAGTCGAAGAGCAGGTAATCCAGCCGTCCCCAGACCACGTCCCGCCACAGGTCGTTGATCAACTGGGCGATGCGCGAGCCGCGCCAGGCCACCGGATCGCCCGGGTTTTTCAGCATGAAGTTGGCGGAGACGATCTTGATGCCAGTCTCGGTTTCAGCAGGGATGACCCCCTCGGGCGAACTCTTCATGCGTGCGTGGTTCATGCCGAAAAGCTGGGGAATGCTGGCGCCTGTGATGTCGGCGTCGAAGACGCCCACCCGGTAGCCCTGACGGCGCAGGGAGACGGCCAGCAGACCGGTGACCAGGGACTTGCCCACGCCGCCCTTGCCGCTGGTGACGCCGATGACATGCTCGATGGGGCTGAGGGTCTGGGCCAGGGATTTAGGCAGGGTGGCCTGGTTTGGGTCCAGGCTGAAGCTCAGGGGAATGGGCGCTGTATGGCCGTTGCCGTTGCGGGCTACCGCGCCATTGCCATTGGTGGGAACGGGAGTGGCGCCGCTGTTGCAGGCGGGACCGCCAATCTTCAGGCTGGCGAACAATTGCAACACTTCGCCCTGATCCATCTCTGCGATCTCGATGCCCACGTGTTGCACCCCCGGCAGCCGAGCGATCGCCCCATGCACCTGTTCCGCCAGCACGTCGCTGAGGGGGCAGGCCAGGGTGGTGAGGGCCAGGGTGAGGCGGACAGTATTGTCTTCTATCTCCACGTCGCGGATCATATTGAGATCCACCACGCTGCGGCCCAACTCGGGATCGATGACAGGGCGGAGGGAAGTCAGGACATCAGTTGTTGTAATCACGGTGCGCACTCCTTGAAGAACGATTCGAATATCATTAGTGACAAGATGACAGGATGACAGGATGACGGATCCACTCACTACATCTTCATGCTCCACCTTGTCACCCTGTCACCTTGTCATCCTGTCACCCTATCACGTCTCACACCTTCACCACATTCACCGGCGTGTCATAGAAGCTGGCGCTGCCGCCGATGGGGTCGGTCAGGCTGGCGTTCTTGAGCACCGGATCTTCGTACATGGCGGCGTTGACGCAGATGCCCGTGGCCCGGCGGGGATCCCCCTTGACCACTTCGTTGTCGATGACCACATCCGAAGCGCCGTAGGCCCAGTGTCCGAAGGACCAACTGGCCGCCACCGTGCCGGGGCGGATGCCCTGGATAGGCTTGACCTTCCCAACGATGGGCTTGGGTTCGCCGTTGGGCAACTTCCAGACGCCTTCGGGGTTGGTGGGGGAGGTCACCTTGACCAGGTCGCCTTCCTTCAGCCCCAGCTGATCGGTGTCCAGCTTGTTCATGAGCACATAGTTCTCGCTGGCCACGCCCAGCTGGGACCAGTAGTTGCCCACCGTGCGCGACTGGCCGCCATAGATGTGCTTGAAGGTGAAGAGATGGAAGGGGTGCTCCTCGCTTTCCTGGGCCATCTCCTGGCCGCTGGCGTCTTTGACCGCTTCATAGAGCGGCAGGCCGTAGAAATGTTCGCCCGTCAGGCTGTGATAGCCGGCGGCCACATTGTCCACGAAGATGTTGAAGAGGCCCTTGTAAGGATGGGCCAGCTTATCCTCTTTGTAAACCTTGCTGAAGTCCTCGAAACGACCGCCCCGGTTGAGGATGTAGACCACCCGTCGCCACAGGGATTCGTCGCCCACGATTTGCTTCCAGTGCTCCTCGTCGAAGATGCTCTGAGGCAGGTGCGCCCGCGCCTCCCGGAAGATGCGCATTTCCTCTTCATCAGCCTCGGGGACGGCGTCGGACCCGTCTTCCTTGTCGCCGGCCGCCAGATTGGCCACCAGGCGCAGGTACCAGTCTTCGCGACTGTTCAGGTTCATGCCGCTGCCAAAGCCGTCTTTGCCGAAGCCGGGCAGGCCCATCTTCTCGGCGATGGCCAGCATGGCCGATTCCATGCTCACCGGCTGTTCTTCGCCGAAGACAGTTACCTTCTCCACCAGGGGATCGATGATGGGCTGACGCACTTTGCTGACTTTGGGCTGCACAGTCGGCGTGGTGTGGGACGTGGACCAGCGCTCCCAGATGGCTGTGTCGGGGAAGAGATAGTCGGCGTACATGCTGGTCTCGCCGATGACGATGTCATCCGAGATCACCAGCGGGATGACGTCGGGATCGGCGATGGCGGCCAGGGTGGGATTGCCGGCCGGGGCCGCATAGCCAGGCGTGCCCATGTGCAGCCAGAGGGCCTTGATGGGATAAGGGTAGCCGACCGCCGCACTGGGGATGATCTCCTGATAGATGTTGGCAGTGTACGGGAACCAGGGCCGCTTGGCCGGATAACCGTCGCTCTTGAAGAGGGTGCTCTTCTCATAATGCCACTTGTCCCGAGCGATGGGAATGCCAAAGGACCCCACCTTGCCCGGATGCTGGCCCTTGACGATCTGGAAGGGCTGGCCAGGTTTTGTGCCGTCTTCGTGCCAATGGCCGCCGCCAACGCCCATGCCGCCGACCCAGCCTGCATTGCCCACCAGGACGTTAAGCATGATGATGGCCGTGCCGTTATAGTAGCCGTTGGTGTGCTGCACCGGGCCGCGATAGAGGTCCACGCCTACGCGCTTGCCATGGCTGGTGAACTCCTGGGCCACATCCTCGATCTGGCGCACCGGGATGCCGCAGATATCCGACCATTCCTCCAGGGTGTGGGCCATGGTCTCTTCTTTGTAGAGCAAGAGAGCCGACTTGTAGTCGGTGCCGTTGACGGTGCCTTCGGCGAAGAGATCGCCCACCACCGGGTTGTCGGCGTCATTGGGATCCACGGCCACCAGCTCGCCACCTTGGCTGACCACGAAGCCGTCGATGGGCTCCTCGCCCTCTTCGGCCAGGCCCGCTTCCTCTGGGCGCAGCAGGCGGGTGGGCTTGCCATCTTCGATCTTGACCAGCCAACTGGCGTTGCTCCAACTGGTCTCCCCGGCTTCGCTGGCCGCGGCCTTGTTGGCGTTGGCCAGATAGGCGGCGTCGTAGCGCTCGTTTTCCATGATCCAACGGCCCAGGGCCAGCGCCAGCGCGGCGTCCTGGCCGGGTTTGACCGGCAGCCACCACTTGGCTTTGGCCGCGGTCTTGCTCATTCGCGGGTCCACCACCGCCATCTTCATGTTACGATAGGTCATGGACCAGGTCACCAGCTCGCTCATGGGCGTGGGGCCGAAGTTGGCCTCGAACGCGCCCGTGCCGAAGAAGATGATCATCTCGGAGTTGGCGAAGTCGGGTTTGAGGTGGTGCTTACCGCCGCCCCAACTGCCGCCGCCTTTGTACTGGTTGGTCATCTCACCAAAGGCGATATGGTGAGACTGCTCGCAGATGGTGGTGTGATCGTACCAGTTGACCGAGCCGAATGCGTTTTTGAGCCAGCGCTGGGAAAATTCTTTGCGCCCATGTTCGATGCGCCCGTTCTGGACCACGAATTGGTTGTTCTTGGGTCCCAGGTCGGGATGTTCCGGATCGATGAGCAGGTCCAGATGATCGGCGTGCTTGCGTTTGAACTGCTCCAGGGTCATGTCGCCGCTGGCCACGGCCATGCTGTCTTCTTTCAGCGCCGCCATCAGGTCCGGATCGTCAACAACCCGAATCTCCTTCAGCCCCGGCGTGGCGCTGCCGTCGGCGAAGGTTCCGCCGTTGACGATCTCATTGATGGCTTGGTCAAAAGGAATGACCTCCCATTTATTCTCGCCCCGCTTGCCCGCTCGCTTGAGCACCTTGGTGATGCGATAGGGATCGTACAGGCTCTGAACGCCGGCCTGTCCCTTGGGGCAGAGTTTGGCGTCGAACCTGGCCGCCTCGGCCGGGACCGTATCATAGTCCAGTTGGGGCAGCATGTTCATGGGGCTGTAGGGGTTGCCGTCGATCTTGACCAACACGCCGTCCAGGACCTTGCCTTTGATGGTGCAGGCCGTATGGCACTGGAGACAGACGCTGTAGATGGTGTGTTCAACCTTATTGAGCGGATACACCGTTGCAGCCTGTGCGCCGCTGAAGCTCGGACGGCTGAAACCGGCCATCTGTCGGAAGGCCCGGTCCACCGAGCCGGCCACCGCCACGCTGCCGCCAACGACTGCACTTGTCTTGACGAAGTCGCGCCGGTTGATCTGATGTTCGTCCAATGCTTCCTGAATCTGTTTTTTCACGCTCATGACATCACCTCCTTGTCACCGCGAGGTTTGACGGGCAATAAATTGTAACCGATGGCGAACAGGGCCAGCCCCAGACCAACAATGCCGATGCCCAGGGCCCATTCCATCATGCTGGGAATGTACTGGGTAGTCATGCGCGGCGAAGGCACCGCATTGACCAACCCTTGCAACTCTGGCACTGAAAGTGGCGGGATGACGATGTTCAGGCGCACGCCCACGAAGGCGAGCACAATGGACATGCCGGCAATCCCCACCCAGAACGTGCTGGAGCTGGTGCGCTTCCAACTCAGCAAAATGATGGGAACGACCATGCCCAGACCAATCTGGCCGATCCAGAAGACCCACCAGAAGGGACCGCTCATGATCTCGATCAGCGGAAGCACGTCCCCGGGCACGCCGCCGTAGAGGGCGATGGAGTATTCGGCGAAGGTGAAGATCACATCCAGCAGAACCAGGGCCAGCACCAACCGCCCCATATCTGAAAGCAGGCTCTTATACTCCTCACTGCCCTTATTGGGGGCCAGCCAGGCGTAGAGGGCCATGAGCAGGCCGCCGCCGGAGACCAGGGCCGCGACCAGGAAGAGCAGGGGGAAGAGGCCGCCGTGCCAGGCCGGCCGGGCCGCGACCACGCCGAAGAGGGCGCCGACGCCGCCATGGAACATAATCGCCAGGGGCAGACCGATGGCTCCCAGCACCCGGACCACTCTCTCGTCCCGCTCACGACCTTCAGGCTCGGTATTTTTGCTCCCCAGGGCCAGCACCCGACAAATGAAGCCGTTGAAGCCACCCTTTTCCTGTCCGCAACGGACGAAATCCTGGCGGGATTCGAACCAGAATTCGAAGATCAAGAGCACGAAATAGGCCGTATAGAGCCAGACCATCCACGCCATCATGGAGCGGAAGTTGGGACGGGAGTACACTTCATAGAATCGCCCCATATGGCCCAGATCGAACCAGATAAAGAGCAACGCCATCAGTAGGGAAATCAACGCTGTGAAGAGGGCCAGCCGCGCAATGGGGCGGAAGCGCTCGACGTGGAAAACAAAAACCAGGGCCGAGATCAGGAACGCGCCCGCGGAAAGGCCGATGAAGTAAATGTACATGGCGACCCAGAGTCCCCATGTGATCAGTTGGCCATAATTGGCCAGGATGTGGCCCGTCGTCAATCGCCAGTAGAGGCCGTAGCCTCCAATCACCAGGGAGATGATGACAACGGCCCAGTACGCCGCCATGCCTAACTTGCTGTTTTTCATGTTTCCCTCTCCCTCAAGACAGATAGAAGACCTTGGGTGACGTGCCCAATTCTTCCTTCAGTTTGAAACTATATCGCTCGCGCAGCAACTCAGAGACCAGGCTTTCTGGATCGTTGAGGTCACCGAAGTAGCGGGCGCGGCCGATGCAGTCATTGATGCAGGCGGGCAACAGCCCTTCGTGGAGGCGCTGGATGCAGAAGTTGCACTTGCGCACATTGCCGATGGGCGAGACCTCATCCTCCCGCACTCGCTCCTCGCCATACTCGAAGGTCGGCGCGGTTTCATAAGGGGCGAGCATAGGCGTGTTGCCTTTGGTGTACCAGTCGCCAAAGTCGAAGGTGCGCGCGCCATAGGGGCAGGCGGTGATGCAGTAGCGGCAGCCGATGCAGACGTCGTAGTCGATGACCACGATGCCCTCGACGTCCTTCCACGTGGCGCCGACCGGGCAGACTTCCACGCAGGGCGGATTCTCGCACTGCATGCAGGGGCGGGGCAGGAAGGTCGCGCGCACATTGGGATATTCGCCCACTTCCTCCTTGATCACCAGGGTGTAGTTGACGCCCGGCGGCGTTTTGTTTTCGGCCTTGCAGGAGACTGTGCAGGCGTCGCAGGCCACGCACTTGGTCAGGTCGATGACCATTCCCCATCGGCGCTCTTCCGGCGGCTTCTGGACCGCTCGCTCCAGATCCTCCATCATGCGCACGTTGGCGTTTTCCATCTGGGATACAGCAGGTATAAATGCCATCTCTTTCTCCTTGACTTTCAGGGTCCGATAAAGGCTCGCGTCATCTGATCCGGAAGAATCGGATCGTCAAGTCAACGCATGGCCCGGCCCCACTCAGCAGCCGTAGTCGGGTTCTTCAGGGGCTGGCGTTGAAGTAGGGCCGGGCGTGGGCAGGGGTTTGGAATTGATCCATTCTTGATAGGCGGCATACCCTCCTTCCAGATTGTACGTTTTGATGTAACCGAGTTCGTGCATGATGACGAGCGCGTGGGTCGCTCGCTTTTGGGTGTGGCAATAGAGCAGGATGGGGGCAGTCTTGCTGCTAGGCAACTCATCCAGGTGCTGCATGAATTCGTTCAAGGGGAAGTTGACCGCGCCCTCGATGTGACCGGCCGCGAATTCGTCGGGGTTGCGCACGTCGATCAGGAACCAATCCTTGCTCTTGTTTACCTGATCGCGCAGGAGCACATCCACCGGCAGACGGAAACGATGGCCTGGCAGGGTGGAGAGATACTCGTCTCCGGCTTGGGCGATGGTGGCCTGGCGGTAAAGCTCCCAGGATGTGTTGTCCGCTGGATTGAGGGTGGCGGCCTGGCGGGCCAGAACGACGGCGTCCTCGAAGCGGGCGTCGTCGTACGCCTCCTGCGCCTGCTGCACCAGATCCCAATAGGCGTTGGCGTCCGCGGTCGGCGCGGCTTCGACGGTGGACGCGGAGGGAGGGGGATCGGCGGCGTTTCCGCCACATCCTGCGAGCAGGAGCAGGACAGCCAGAAGAAGGGATGAAAGAAGCGTTTGTCGTCGCATGATAAAGAGTCCGCTGCGGTTTCTTCGTCTTCATGAAAAAAGGGGATGGACACCAGTTGACGCAACTGATATCCATCCCCTTTGCAAGTCGGCAGGCGATGGCGTTTCCGCCCTCACCCCATCGGCCTGACCGCCATAGATTCGCGCCCGCGGGCGGATCGGTAGGCGAACAGGCTCGGAGATGATATGTTTTAGACTGATTCCATTGTAGAAGGAAAAGGAGAGAAGGGGTAGAGGGAGAATCCCGCCTCTTTGTCAGGGAAAGCTTGACAGTTTTGTGGAGGTGTCAGGGAATTCCCTGACAAAAGGAGTGAGTCGTGAAACGTGAAGACGTGAGGCGGGGATTACTCGTTGTCCAGCAGGCCCCATTGCAAGGCCCGGCGCACCAGTTCCGCGCGGCTGCGCAACCCCAGCTTTTGCATCAGGCGGGATTTATACGTCTCCACCGTCTTGACGCTCAGATGGAGCATCTCCGCGATCTCGGTGTTGCGGTGTCCCAGGGCCACCAGCTTGAACACCTGGGCCTCCCGCTCACTGAGCTGCGACAATGGATCGTCGCGTCTGCTTCCATCCGCCGATTGGGCCGCCTGCTTCTCCAGCGAATCCTCCAGCAGCGTTCGGGTGTGCTGGGGATGGAGGTAGACGCCGCCGCTGTAGACCGTGCGGATGGCCATGAGCAACTCATCGCCGGCCGCCTGCTTGAGGACATAGCCTGCGCCGCCCAGTTCCAGCGCCCGGCGCAGGTAGCCGGCGTCATCGTGCATGGTCAGGATCAGCGCCCGGGTGTCGGGCGCCTGGGTCCGCAACCGCTCCAGCGCCTGCAGGCCGCTGACATTGGGCATGTTGATGTCCAGCAGCACCACATCCGGGTGCAGTTGCATGACCAGCCGAATGCACGCCTCGCCCTCTTCAGCCTCGCCCACCACGGTCATATCCGGTTCTGCGTTCAGCAACGCCTTTAGACCGGCCCGCAACACGCTGTGGTCATCGGCGATAAAAATGCGAATTGGCGTCATATGGGCGCCTCCACATAGACGGTTGTGCCTTTCAGGCTGCTCTCGATGTCCAGGGTTCCTCCCAATAATTCGATCCGTTCGGCCATGGCGTGCAGCCCCACGCTGCCCTCCATCCGGCGGGTGATTTCGGGGTCGAACCCATGGCCGTCATCTTCGATGATGGCCTGAACCCGGTCATTGCGCTGGGCCGCCAGCACGCTGATGGTGTGACATCCGCTGTGGCGGGCGGCGTTGGTCATGGCTTCCTGGATGATGCGGTAGAGGGTGATCTCCACGCTGGCCGGCAGGCGGTGGGGGAGGGTGCAGTGAATGTCCACGTGGATGTGAGGGTGAAGTTGAATGAACTCTGTGGTGAACCGCTCCAGGGCCGCGGCCAGCCCCAGATCGTCCAACACGCTGGGGCGCAGCTCCCGGCTCAGGAGACGGACGTCGTCCAGGGTTTCCGTGGCCACGGCGCTCAACGCCGCGCTCTTGGCGCGCATGGTTTCCATGTCATCGGCCTGGCTGGCCACCTTCAACCCAACGATGATGGAGGTCAGGGCCTGACCCACACCGTCGTGCAACTCCCTGGCGATGCGTTTGCGCTCCTCTTCCTGGGCGGTGATCAACTTTTCCAGCAGGCGCGAGCGGGCCGCATCCTTTTCGGCAATGGCCGCCTGGCTGATCTGGAGGTCCGCCACCATCTCATTGAAGGCGTCGGCCAGATCTCCGACCTCATCGTCGGCCCAGTGGTCGGCGCGTACAGCCAGATTGCCGCGACCGACCTCACGGGTGGTCTCCACCAGGGTCATGATGGGGCGGGTGAGCAGCCAGGTGAGCAGGCTGGCCGCCAGAATGCCGGCCACAGCCACGGCCAGGGTGGTCAGGAGCATCCGGCGGGTGACGTCGTTGATGGTGGTTCGCAGGCGGGTTTCCGTCAGCCCCAGATGTACGGTTCCCGCCTGCCCATCCAGCAAGGGCGCGGCGAAATCGTGGACCACGCCCTGATCACTGCGATAGCTGAGTTGCTCGACGCCTCCATTCGCGCGCCCCGGGATCCGGTCAGTCAGGGAAAGGAGCGCAGTGGGGAAGCCTTCGTCCCCAAATGTGTGCACCAATACCTGCCCATCGCCGGTGAGAACGAAGGCGTAAAGCGCGTCAGCATGGTTGTCGATGGTCTCGTTCAGCAGTTGAAAGAGGGCGAAATTGTCGTTCAACAACACCGGATCGATGCTGCGCGCCGCCAGATCGTTAACCACCGAGAAGCCCCGGCTCTCCAGTTCACCGATGAAGGTGTCGTGCATGACGGTGCGCACTTCCCAGGTGACGCCCAGGCCCAGAACCACGGTCAGGCTCAGGACGATCCCCAGAATTTTAGCGCGAATACTGACGCCGCCCGCCAGTCGCCGGGCGCGATTCAACCAGCCCTGTACGTTGATGCGTACAGGGCTGGACAATCGTCTGTCCACTGCGCTCACGGGCCACTCTCCTCTTTAGTGCTAAGATGCCCCGTAGACGTGATCAATTGACGGGCGCTCTCATAGGCGGCGTCATCCGCGAGGATAAAGCGGTCGATGCCCAGCCCCTGGAGGATGATTTGACCTTCCGGGTCTTCATCCATGTCCAGCAACAATTGCTGAAGCTGGGCCGATTCCCGGGGGGACAGGTCTGGCGGCGTAACCAGAGGTGGAATGCCGAAAGAAGGTGATCGATGGATCACGCGTACTTTCGACTGTAAAGCGGGGTTGCGTTTGAAAGCGTAGTCCAGCACCAGGCTGTCAACCGCGGCCCCGTCCGCCACCCCCGCGGCCACAGCTTCGATGGCCCGATCATGGCTGTAGGTGAAGAAGACGCGGCCGAAGAACGTTTCCGGCTCATCGCCCAACTGGTGGACCAACGATGTCGGATAGACCCGTCCGCTGAAGCTCATGGGGTCTGTGAAGGCGAAGACCTTGCCGCGCAGGTCCGCCATCCCCCGGGCTGGGCTGTCCGTAGGGACGATGAGCACCGACTGGTAGACGCTCTCGCCGTTGATTTCGGGCGCGGCCAACAGCTTCATGCCAAAGTGATCGTTGCCGTCCACGTAGGCGCTGGTGCAGACGAAGGCCATGTCCACTGCGCTGGTCTCCACCAGTTCGTTCACTTCGGCATAGGTGCGACGCTGGACCAACTCCACCGGGCGATCCAGCTTGTTGCCTAGATATTGGGCCAGATTCGAATAGCTGGCCACGTTGCCCTGGGGCGAGATGATGGCGGCCACAGCGATGCGCAGGGGCGGCGACTCGGTCACGACCACGGCCGGGGCGCGCGTGCGCTGTGACAGGTCGAGATAGGGGAGCGTCTCCGCCCTGGCCGAGGAGCAGCCGGCCAGGATCAGCGTCAAAAGCAAGGCGACCGCCCAGGTCATCAGGCCGGTGGGGCGGAGGGATAGGCGAATGGATGGACGAAGCATCGTACAACTCCAGGTGTGCGGCCATGGTCGCGCGACAGACGGTTCGGCATCGAACCAGAGACGAACCAGGAAAACGAACCAGGAAGGGGAGTCAAGATTGTTGTCTCCTCATCTATTATACACCAGATCGGTTGTCATGCGCAGAAGCCTTGGACCAGTGGCTAATCTTCCAGGAAGACGTTCATGCCGCCGTCCGACGCCACGGAGAATGAAAGATAATCCGTGTAATTCGTGCAATCCGTGGTTGATTTTTCAGGGCAGCTCCAAGCCTCCTGGAAGGTGAAGCTGCCCAACTCGGTTGGGCCAACATTCCGGGAATGGGAGGACCAGACTTCGCAGGTCCAAACACGCCTCTCCCATTCCCGGAATGCTATAACTCATTTTGGACGCATACCAAATTATAGCGACAAAAATCATCCCCCAACGCCTTCTCTGGCGACTCTCTGCGTTCCCTTTTTTCTCCGCTAACGAAACTCAAACAAAAAAACCCTTGACAAATCCCAGAAATCGGTGTAAACTCTATTCGTGAATCGGAATAAGGTTGACGACTAAGCAGTCAGGAAGATTATGCCCAACGGAATTCCGGCCGAGGTCAAAGAAGCCGCTCGCATTGCCCGGGCGCTCAGCCACCCCGCCCGCTTGCAGATTTTGAACGAACTGCGGGACGGCGGAGCTTACGTCATGCACTTGACGGCCGTGTTGGGACGGCCTCAGGCCAACATCTCCCAACACCTGATGGTCCTGCGCGAAGCGGATCTGGTGACCGCGGAGCGAGAGGGCATGACCGTGATCTACCATGTGCGCAATCCACATGTGTTGGATGTGGTGGATCAACTGTTAGTCCTGGCCCGGGAACGGGCTGAAGCCCATCGAATGGATGATGTCATGGTCGGCGTGGAAGAGCTGGATGGGCTGCGTGGCAAGCGGCAACGACGGCGTAAGGGAAAATGTCGTTGTCCCCGTTGTCGAGAAGAAGGATAGGGAGACCTTATCGGGCCGATTCTCTTTTTTTGCCAAAGAATATTCGATCTTTGGAATAAGTCAATGTCAAGGAGACCAGACGAATATGTGTCACAATAACAAACACGGAAGTAGCATGCGGGAAAACAACATGCAGGAAGATAATGTACAGGAATCCCATGGCCAGGGGCGCGGTGGACGCGGTCACGGATGTTGCGGCCACAGCCGGGGTGAACACGGCCAAGGTGAATACGGTCGAGGCGAACGTCACGGCCGGGGAAGAGGCGGCCGGGGTGAGCCCGGCCAGGAGGAGTCTAGCCAGGGCGAGCAAGGCCAGGGTCGCGGCTGCGGTCGTCGCCAGGGCGGCGGCGGCCGTTGGATGAACGACGAGCGCGGTCAACGTTCCGGTCGCCGGGAGCGCCGCCGCCAGTGCAAGCGCCATCGGGATCCGGAGGCGCAGGAAACCCAGCCTGAATCGCCTGAATCCGCGTAGCATTTGACGCAAAGTCGCGGAGACGCAGAGGGGCGCAGAGAAAAGCAAAATCTCTGCGCCCTTTCGCGTCTCCGCGACTTTGCGTTGTCGTTTTCCCTCTCACATTGCCCCACCCCGTCATCGCCGGGGCTTCAACCACGAAAAAATACGTTGTGGGAGTTCCGGTTTAGGCGGCTCCGGCGTCAACTCGATCTGTGTCAGGGCCTGGGCGAATTCGGCCCCGCTTTGGTAGCGGTCTGTCGGATCCTTGGCCAAGGCTTTGAGGATGATGGCTTCCAGCGCCGGCGAAACCCAGCGAAATTCGGACGGCCTGGGCGGAGGCTGATGGAGATGCGCGTCCAGCACCTCGGAGCGGGAACCGTAGAAAGGTTTGCGCCCGGTGACCATGCGATAGAGGACGACGCCCAGCGAGTAGAGATCGGCCCGGCCGTCCAGGGGAGGCGCGTGCTCCGGGTCCGTCTCGGCAAGCACCTGTTCGGGGGCCAGGAACGGGGGCGTGCCGTAGACGCCCGGTGCATTGGAAGCGAGGTCGTTCATGTCGTAGACCGTGCCAAAGTCGAAGAGGATGGCCCGTCCGTCGCGGGTGACCATGACGTTACCGGGCTTGACATCGCGGTGGACATAGCCTCGACCGTGCAGATAGTCCAGGGCGTTGGCCACTTGCCGGACGATATCCATGGCCGCAACCTCGCCGATGGTCTTGCTTCGGGTCAGCAATTCCTCCAGCGTTTCTCCCGCCAATAGTTCCAAGGCCATGTAAGGAAGACCATTGACTTCGCCGGCGTCATAGACCCGGATAATCCCCCGATGGCTCAGACGGGAGAGGACCCGGTATTCGCGCTGAAAGCTATTGCGAATGTGGACCTGAGCGGCTGCGGTGCGCGACAGGACCTTGAGCGCCACCATTCGCCCCCCATCGCTGCGTGCGCGATAGACGACCGCGACCGCGCCCTGCCCCAGCACAGCTTCGAGTCGATATTCGCCCAGCCGGTTGGACTGGGCCTGGCTGGTGTCGTAAGCAGTCCGGGGCATGGCTCCTTCGGATTTCGCTGCACCTGCAATGGCTGGTCAGCATTATAGCGGAGGCGGTCCGGTCTGTAAACAGGAGATTCGATGCAGGAGTGATCAGTTTGACGCGAAGACGCAAAGATGCAGAGGAACGCAGAGAAAAGCCAAAACCCTTTGCGATCCTCTGCGCCCCTGCGCCTTCGCGTCAAATGCTCTTCGAACTTACCGACGCCCCTCAGTCGTCGCCGGCGTGGACGCCCAGGCCAGGGAAACTGTAGGCGCCCGTGCCGTGCTCGGTCAGGTCCAGCCCCGTCTCCTCGTCTTCCGGCGACACGCGCAGGATGCCGACGGCCTTGAGGATGCTGAAGAGAACAAAGGAGGTGATGAACGCCCAGGCCGGGATGGCCAGCGAGCCGATGACCTGGGACATCAGCGCGTAGCCGCCGAAGATGCCCACGGCGACGCCGCCCCAGATGCCCACGAAGCCATGAACCGGCCACGCACCCACTGTGTCATCGATCTTGAATGCTGCCAACGCTTCCATGGCGATGACGACCAGGACGCCGCCCACCGCGCCGATAAGCAGCGCCTCGCCGTTGGAGACCGCGTCGGCGCCGGCCGTGATGGCCACCAGGCCGGCCAGGGCCCCGTTGAGGGTGAAGCCCAGGTCCGGTTTGCCGGCCCGCACCCAGCCCACGACCATG
>JAJRVT010000011.1 GCA_024277175.1 Chloroflexota bacterium
CAGAGGATTTCCCCCGGATCAGGCCGACCATTGCCGTTGGAATCGACGCCCACATAGAGGTCCAGGTCCGGCGCCGTGGATGCAGATGTGCTGACCGTGAAGAGGTTGGTCGTGTCAGTGATGGCGCGCATGGTCCAGATGACGTTAGGACTCTCCAGATCGTAGGGATTGCTGGCTGCGGGATCGTAGCCGATTTCGGTGAGCAAGCGCTCCCCTTTGGCTGCATAGACCGTCGTCCCCAGATCGTCCAGTTTGACCGTCGCCAGATCGGGGATGGTGTAGACGCCCTGATTGCGACGGGTGCTGATGGAGACGTCCGACAATTCGCCTGCCGATGAACGAACGGCCACCGGGAAGTGGGCCGCGGCCACCGCCTCGCTGTCAGGCGTAAAGTTCACCCGCCCAAAGATCCATTGTCCCAAACTTTCGACGCCCAGATCGGCGCTGATGGTGATGGTCTGGGTTCCCCCTGGCGCCAACGTGAAGCTGGCCGGGTCGGCTGTGAGGACAAGGCCATCCTCACCTTGCACGCCCACAGTCCAGGCAATGGGCTGATCGGAGGCGCTGGTCAGGGTGCGCGTCCAGCTACACGCGCCCACACAAGCGCCCGCACTCAGGCTGGCCAGGTTGAGGGCCATGGCGTCGCCGTTCATGGCCGGATCGGCCTGCTGGAAGGCGTCTCCGCTTTCGTCAAGCGTGAACCCCGCGCGCACCGCGCCGTCTACATCGACGCGGCCCGCGCCGCGGGCGAAGGGGGTTCCCGGCGTGATTTCGTCCTCCTCGCGCACGCCCTCCGTCTGAGCCGTCAGCATCAACGCTGACTTGATCTCAGCCGGCGTCCAGTCCGGGTGGGCGGCCTTTACCAGTGCGGCCGCGCCGGCAGCGTGGGGGCTGGCCATGGAGGTGCCGCTGACCATCTGGAAGAGTTCGGGGTCCCTATAGGCGGCGAAGATGTCCACCCCGGGCGCGGTGAGATCGGGCTTGAGCACATCCGGCAAGGGTTCGTTGGGACCGCGTGAGCTGAACCCGGCCATGAGATCGCCATTGGCGTCGGCGCGGTCGATGACCGCGCCGGCGATGGTTCCCATGTGGCCCGTCCCCGAGGCCAGCCACAGTTTCAGCCGCAGCCCGTCGATGTATGAGGCGTGCACCGCGGGCAGGGCGTGGGGGTCGGCGAGCAGCGAGGCGCCGTCGTTGACGTCATTGATCAGGATCAGGCCGCCGGCGCCGGCCTGTTTCACATTTTCACCCGTGGCCACGCGCCCGGTTCCGCCTCGGTCACAAAGCACGATTTCTCCCTGAAAGGTATCCGGCTCGAATTGGCTATAGCAATAGCGATTGCCGTAGTAACCGGCGTAGACGATGGGCGCGGGACCGTAACCGCTGGTCATGCCCTTGCCGTCGATATCGGCGGGCGATGGCGTGTCGCCTCCCGTCATGTCGATCAGGCTGTTGGCGATCTTGCGATTGTGGCTGCTGGCGCCTACGCCGATCAGCCAGGGCGCGTTGGCCGGCGAACCGACAGTCCCCGCACCAGGGCCGCTGTTGCCCGCCGCGGCAGCCACCGTTACGCCAGCCTCGCTCGCGGCCAGGAAAGCCATGGCGATGGAGTCTTGCCAGGGGGATTCCGGGCCGCCGCCGATAGAGAAATTGATCACATCCACCTGATCGACCACGGCCTGTTCGATGCCGGCCTCGATGGAACTGATGGGGCAGCCTTCAGGCACACAGACGTCATAGGCGATGATGTTGGCGTGGGGAGCGACGCCGGAGATGGACGCTTCATAGCGATAGTCCGGCGCTTCGAGGACCACGTCCGGCAGCTTGTTCCCTGCCACGGTGCTGGCCGTGTGGGAGCCATGCCCGTTGTTATCCTCCGGCCCGTCCCGCTCACCGATGAAGAAGCCGTATCCATCGGCGAAATCCCAGGCTCCGATGAGCTTGTCGTTGCAGGTGAAGTCTGCATCATACGCCTCGCCCTCCGCATCGCAGACGCCATAATATTTATCGCGCGGGTTGACGTGGGTGTAGCCGTCGCCCCCTGTGGCCGCGAAGGAAGGATGGTCCATGTTGATGCCAGTGTCGAGGATGCCGACCACCACGCCTTCGCCCATGGTCCCGACGCCCCCGGGGAGGGCTGAGCCGTCCCAGACGCCGGGCGCGCCGATCCAGGCCGGCCCGGCGTCAGTGAGCAGTTCGCGCAGGGCGTCGCGCTGAACGCTTTTCACCTCCTCCAGCATAACCACCCGTCGCGCCTCGTCCGGCGTCATCTCCAGAGTGAAGCCGTTGAGGGTGATGCGGTAGTCGAAGACCTTGACCGGCGTTCGTCCGATGGTTTCGGCGATGGCGTTCATGGCCGTCGCCTGCTGCGCGTCCAGGTAGCTGAGGTAAATCTGGGCGCTGCCGCTCTCCAGTTTGAGCCGACCTTCTCCGGTCACGGTCGGGCTGGTGGCCGCCAACCCTTCCACGCCGCCCTGGTAGAGGGCCAGGGGATCGGCGTGCAGAAGCACGATGTAGCGCGCCGGGTCCGTCCCGCCTGGGTCGGTTTCGCCTATGACCCGCGGCTTTTGCTGACTGGTCCGCGCCATGGCCAAGAAAGGGATATTCTCCCCCGGCGCGCCGGGGGAGTCAGGCGTCTGGAAAACCGGAGCGGCCCCCAGCCCTTGGGATGACGCGGCGAAAGCGGTAGCGGCCGGCGTCAAAATCGCGCTGAGAAGCATGCACACCGCTAAAATTCGTCCTGCTTGCTGATACTTCATGGATCCCTCCTTGGGGTTGAAGATTCACAAATACCATGAACAACTGGAAAATGCGAGATATGGTGGCGGAATCCGCCAACGAGAGGAGGCCGAAAGGTCTGCAATGGAATGAACGGCGGGTAAGGAAAAATTCCGTGAGCGGTTGAAGGATGTTGTGGCTTGCTCTTCTTCATACGCAACAAGGGGCGGACCCGTTACGTCGCGGTCCACCCCTCGTCAGAATGTTCTGAATTGTCGCTGCGACCTTCCTGGAAGCTGACAGCTTCCAGGAAGGTTGGAGGCTCCTTACTGGTTGGTGATCACCGGCAGGAAGATTCGACTGCTCTCGCCGGGGATGTAGGTCGGATCCTCGTCGTCGATCGCGGTCGGTTCCTGACAACTGTCGGACACGTCGAAG
>JAJRVT010000199.1 GCA_024277175.1 Chloroflexota bacterium
AACGGGCATTAGCCTGACCAATCACGCTTGGCCGGGGTTGGGATTGCTGTGCCCTTGGCTTAAATCAATGCCTTCAAATTCATCATTTTACCCCTTTTTATCCTCATTTTTCTTGTCGTCATCTATGCTGCAAAAGTCGAGATGATAGAACGCGGATGACGCGGATTCGGGCGGAAACAGCCAGAATTTTTCTAAAATTCGTACCAATCAGCCTAATCCGCTCAATCCGCGTTCCATTGTAGGCGGCTTGCCAAAAGGCATTGGCTCTGGTAGCCTGAGGGTGTCACCGGAGCCTTGCTTTTGCGTTCACGTCATCGAGCCGATCTTATGCATTCCCGTCTAAAACCCTATACGTTGGTTGTGATCCAGTTTGCATTCATCTTCTACATCGCCTGGACCGCGCCCATCCTGGCTCGCACGCCTCTCTGGCTTGCAATCGAAATGGCGGGCCTTTTCTTAGGACTGTGGGCCGTCTGGTCCATGCGCCTCTTCAATTTCAATATCACTCCCAGCGTAAAAGTCGAGGGATATATGGTTGAGCGCGGCCCCTATCGCTTCATCCGCCATCCCATGTACAGTTCTCTGCTGATTTTCTCTGAAAATTCGTGAAAATCCGGCTCCATCAGAAAAAATCAGCGTTCATGGCAATTACTGAACAGACCACCACCGTGAGGAGTAAAAATAGATGTCTCATGAAGAAGCTCCATACGAGTACGCCAGCGGCCGGACGCCGCCAACCGTGGTGACCCGTCCGCCCATGGTCTCCCTGACGCCGGACAACATCGAACGGCTGAAGCGTTATCCGCGACCGCCCCATGACAACGGGCGCGGGCTTCACTTTCACCTGGACCTACGTCCCTCAATTGTCGCTGAAACCGTCGAGCACCTCAAAAGCATCGGCGCCACCTGGACGTTGATCTACGCGCCGGATGCGGAGCAGGCCAAGTATACGGCCAAGGCCTGCTGGGACGCCGGCATCATGCCGGTGGTCCGCATCGGCAAGCTCATCGACGAAGGCTTCGATCCCGTCCCCTACGTGCGCGCGCTGGAAGAGGTGGGCGCGCCGCCTTACATCCAGATCTACAACGAACCTAACGATAGCCGGGAATGGAAAGACGACACGCCTGACAATTGGGTGCAGATCTTCGCCCGCAACTGGGCCAGGGTCGCGGCCCAGGTTTTCGACGCCGGCGGCTATCCCGGCCTCCAGGTGCTGGATAAACCCGAGCTCGACGCGGTGGTGGACGCGGTCCGCTACAACAACCGGGAGGACATCTGGGAACGCACATTCTTCGTCCAGCACAACTACGGCTCCAACCATCCGCCCGACTACCCCTACGACGCGATCAACCAGCAGGAGCATCCCGGCGCGACCATCCTCGACGACCCGTTGAGCATCCTCAGCTTTCTGGCCTACGCGGTCTGGATGCAGGAGAAGCTGGGCTTTGTACTGCCCATCATGGGCGGCGAGGGCGGCTGGCCCTATGAGCGGGAAGAGGATCGGCGCTACCCCAAGGTGGGGCAACCCTATCACGCTGACTTTCACCGCGAGACCTTCGACTGGTTCCGCATCGGCGTCATCTCCAACGGCGAACCCCTGCCCGACTATCTCTTCAGCATCGTCCCCTGGCTGGCGGGATCCTGGGACTTCCCCTCTGACAACTGGTGGGGTAGCCTGAGCGGCGACCGGGTGGAGACCATCGCCGCCCTGGCCTCCATCCCGCCCTTCGAACGCCGCTTCAGTTGGGATGAAGACGAGGGACCAGATGTGGTGATCCCGCCCGAAAAGCCCGAACCAATTGAGCCGGAAAAGCCCGAACCCGAACCGATCGAACCGGATAAACCGAAACCGGAACCAATCGAACCGGACAAGCCGGAAGCGCCTCCCCTGGCGTGGGACGAACGGCTGGACGATCTGGGCGTGCGTCTGGAACGCAGCGGCGAGTCTCCGGCCTGGCGTCTGGTGACCGCCGAGTATTGGGATCCTAGCCAGGCGGGCGACAAGCAGCACATCGAGTTCGCAGCCCTGGACGAGACCGGCGAGCCAGCCGCGGGCGTACGTTTCGTGGCCGACTGGGAGGGTCGCCGGGATGACGAAAACCCAGCCTACGCGGTCACCAACGCCCGGGGCGAGGCCGACGCCCCCATCTGGATCCCCCTGGACCCGGAGAAACAGGACGGCATCATCTTCGCCACCACAGCGGACGCGCCTGGCGACGTGGTCCGCGGCATGGGGCGGCCCAACTATGGCAACGTGATCTTCAAATTGACCTATCGTTGGGGGGCAAGGCTGTAACCATCCACGTCCACCAATTCAACCATCCCGTTTTGCCCAGCCGGCAGGGTCCTGGTATTGGCTGGGTGAAACGGGACAACACAAAGCTGGAGGGATTCGGTCATGCACCTTCACGAGCAGTTTCTGTCACCCACCCTGCCAGCGCCCTTTACCTGGCTCAATCCGCCTGCGCGATTCCAAACTGGTGACGGCCTGGAAGTCTGGACCGATCCCGCGACCGACTTCTGGCAGCGGACCCATTATGGGTTTCAGCCTGACAATGGTCACGCCTGTGTTGTCGACATTGTAGGTGATTTCACCATCAGCACCCATGTAATCTTCCACTCACAACACCAATATGACCAGTGCGGGCTGTTCGTGCGCGCTGACGCTGACAACTGGATCAAGGCCGGGGCGGAGTACGAAGATGAGACGCTTGGTCGTCTGGGGGCGGTGGTCACCAACCTGGGCTACTCCGACTGGTCGACGCAGGATATCAGTTCGGCGCAGACGGAGATATGGCACCGGATCAGCCGGCAGGGCGATGATTTTCTGATCGAGAGTTCCATGGACGGCCAGGCCTGGATGCAGCTACGCATCACCCACATGCACCAAATCGACGCCGAGCTCGCAGTGGGCGTCTATGCGTGCAGCCCTTTGGGACGCGACTTTCACTGCAAATTTACATCCATTTCTATCAGCGACAACCTGTGGCTACCTCATAGGTAACTTGTAGTATCTATCCAGACAAGAAAGGGAGTACGCAATGTCTCTCAAGGAATACAAACCCGGAACCGCCTTCAACGGCGTCATTGGCCGCACGTTCGACACGTCCGAACCGGCGTGGCCAGAACCCCTGCGGGCCCCAGAGGGCGCGCCTAACGTGCTATTCATCGTCCTGGACGACACTGGCTTTGGCCAGCTTGGCTGCTACGGCAGCCCCATCAACACCCCCAACCTGGACGCCCTGGCGGAGAATGGTCTGCGCTACAACAACATGCACACCACCGCGCTCTGTTCGCCCACCCGCTCCTGTATCCTGACAGGCCGCAATCACCACTCCAACGCCATGGCCTGTATCACGGAGGCCTCAACCGGCTATCCCGGAGCCAACGGCAATATCCCCTTCGAAAATGGGTTTCTCTCGGAGATGCTCTTGCAGCAAGGGTACAACACCTACGCCATCGGCAAATGGCACCTGACGCCGGCCGATCAAATTTCAGCGGCCGGTCCCTACGACCGCTGGCCGCTGGGTCGGGGCTTCGAGCGCTTCTATGGCTTCCTGGGCGGCGAAACCCACCAGTACTATCCCGAACTGGTTTACGACAACCATCAGGTCGAACCGCCCAAGACGCCCGAAGAAGGCTATCATGTCACCGAAGATTTGGTGGACAAAGCGACTAGCTTCATCGCCGACGCCAAGCAGGTGGCCCCCAACAAGCCTTTCTTCATGTACTTCTGCACCGGCGCCATGCACGCCCCGCACCATGTGCCCCAGGAATGGTCAGACGCGTACAAAGGCCAGTTTGACGATGGCTGGGAGGCTTACCGAGAGAAAACTTTTGCCCGCCAAAAGGAATTGGGCATCGCCCCGCCAGACGCCGAGCTTTCCCGTCATGATCCTGATGTCAAGCCCTGGGATGACTGTTCACCGGAAGAGCAACGTTTGTACGCCCGCATGATGGAAGTCTACGCTGGCTTCCTTACGCACACCGACCATCACATCGGCCGCCTGCTGGACTTCCTCAAGGCCACCGGCGAATTCGACAACACCCTGATCATGGTCATCTCTGACAACGGGGCCAGCTCGGAGGGTGGGCCGGAGGGGTCGGTCAATGAAAATCTTTTCTTCAACAACGTGCCCGAATCGCTGGAGACGAATCTGGCCGCCATCGACGAGTTGGGTGGTCCGGATCACTTCAACCACTATGCCTGGGGGTGGACCTGGGCGGGGAATACGCCCTTCCGCCGCTGGAAGCGCGAGACCTATCGCGGCGGCATCAGCGATCCCTTCATCGTCCACTATCCCAAAGGCGTCCCGGCCACAGGGGAAGTGCGAACCCAGTACGCCCACGCCATCGACATGGCTCCCACCGTCCTCGACATCCTGGGCGTCGAGCCGCCGGCAAGCATCAAGGGCGTCACCCAATCACCCATCGAAGGCGTCAACTTCGCCCATTCGTTCAAGGACCCGCAGGTGGACTCCAGGCGTCACACCCAGTATTTCGAGATGATGGGCCACCGCTCCATCTATCACAACGGCTGGCGGGCGGTCTGTCCCTGGCCCGGCCCCTCATTCAAGGAGGCAGGCGCATTCTTTGGCGAACCGATCCCGGCTGAAAAGCTGACCGAGCTGGACGCCAATCACTGGGAGTTGTACCATGTGGATGAGGACTTCGCTGAAAATCACAACGTCGCCGAAGAGAATCGCGCCAAGCTGATCGAGATGATCGCCCAGTGGTACGTGGAGGCGGGCAAGTACAACGTCCTGCCGGTGGACGGGCGCGGTGTGGCGCGTTTCGCCGAGGAACGCCCCCAGATCACCGCCAACCGCACCAGCTACACCTTTTATCCGCACACCCAGGCGGTGCCATACAACGCCGGGCCGCGCCTGCTCAACCGCACCCACAGCATCACGGCAGATGTGGATATCCCGGAAAACGGAGCGGAAGGCGCCCTGGTCTCGTTCGGCGGCACGGATGGCGGTTACTCGCTCTATGTCAAGGATGGCAAGCTACAATATGTGCAGAACTATGTGGCCCGCGATTATCTGCACGTCGAGTCCACTGAACCGGTTCCGGCCGGGCGCCATGAACTGCGCTTCGAGTTCGAAGTCACCGGCCCGCCTGATATCGCCAATGGCAAGGGAACCCCGGGCCGCGCCCAGCTTTACTTCGACGACAGGCTTGTCGGGGCTGCGGAGTTCCCCCACACCACGCCCCTCAGCCTGGGTCTGACCGGTGGCATCACCGTCGGCGCCGATCCGGGCGCGCCGGTGGCGCCCTTCTATACGACGCCCTTCGAGTTCACGGGCGAAATCCACAGCGTCACCTTCGATGTTAGCGGGGACGTTATCGAGGACAGTGAAGCCGAAATGCGTATGATTCTGGCGCGGCAGTAGGCGGTGGAGATAAGATAGAACGCGAATGACGCGGATTGGGCGGATCTGCACGGATTTCTAAAAAATCCGTGCAGATCCGCCCAATCCGTTTAATCCGCGTTCTATCTCATACCGACATGGAGAAAAGCTGGGTGTCTGGCTGGTGACGGCGCAGGCGCAGGTCCAGGGCCATGGCCGCGTTGCGCAGGAAGGGCCGGCCCCGCTCGGTGAGCTGCATGCGGGTCCCATCCACGGTCACCAGCCCGTCCGCGATCAGCTCGGCCAGATAGGCGCGGACGTCGGCGGCCTGAGCCTCGTCCGCCAGGTCCACGGCCTGCTGGGTCATGAAGCGGAGGATCTGCTCCCGCTGGCGCTGGTCCTCTTCGCTGAGCAAGTGGCCGCGCATGGTGGGGATCTCCCCGGCCAGCACCCGGCGTTTGTAGTCGCTCAACCCCTTGTCGTTCTGATGGAAACAGGTGGGCGCTTCCGAGATCGCGCTCACGCCCAGCCCCAACAACACATCCGTGCGCTGATCCGTATAGCCCATGAAATTGCGATGCAGCTCGCCGGCCTGGTAGGCCTGGTAGAGGGAGTCCTCGGGCAGCGCGAAATGATCCATGCCCAGTTCCACATAGCCGACGTCCAGGAAGGTCTCCCTGGCCAACTCGTAGAGGGCGCGTTTGGCCGCGCCCTTGGGCAGGTCCTCCTTGGTGAAGAGGCGGTGGGCCTTCTTGACCCAGGGCACGAACGCAAAGCTGTAGAGGGCGATGCGGTCCGGACGCAGACTCATGGTAGCGTCCGCGGTCTCCTGGAAGGAGGCTTCCGTCTGGCCGGGCAGGCCGTAGATCAGGTCATAGTTCACCGACTCGAAGCCCAGCTCCCGGGCCTGGAGGGTCACATCCCGGGTCATCTCATAGGGCTGGATGCGATTCACCAGCCGCTGTACCTCCGGGTTGAAGTCCTGCACGCCCATGCTGAGGCGCTGGAACCCCAAGGAGCGCAAGGCCTCCAGTTGCTCCCTGGTGGTGCTGCGCGGCCCTACCTCGATGGAGCCTTCGAAATGGGCGGCGTCGATCTCGGCGGCGTCCAGGATGGGGCGAAGCAACTCGATCAGGCTTTCGGGCGAAAAAAAGGTGGGCGTGCCGCCGCCCAGGTGAATCTGGCGCAGGGGCGCGCGTTCAAAGGCGGGAACCTGCTGTCGATAGAGGTCCCATTCCCGGTGGATGACCTCGGTGTAGGTGGCCTCGTTTTGGTGGTTGCGGGTGATGAAGGTGTTGCAACCGCAGAAGGTGCAGAGGGATTCACAGAAGGGAATGTGAATGTAGAGGGACCAGCCCGCCTGCGGGTTGCGGACAAAGGCCCTGTTCAACTCTGCCGTCCACTGATCCGTGGTCGGTGCGTCCGTCCAGTAGGGGACGGTCGGGTAGCTGGTGTAGCGGGGGGCGGGGACGTCGTATTTGGCAAAGAGTTCTGGCGTGCTCATTGAGATCATCCACCAATCGGTATGCGCCGGACAGATCCGGGCAAGCGTGCATACCCGGGCTGACCGACATCAACAGGATAAAAGGTGTGCTAATCTTATCAAATCTATGGAAAAATGTGAAAATATGGAAAGGCGTCGATTGATGCCAACAAATTGAGCGAGCAAAAAAAATAATCGTTTCGGTGGCCACGCATCCCTGCGTGACGATCATGCAATCCACCAAGTCGGACAGAGATGCCCAGCTTACGAAGCCATAATCCCAGCGGTCTAAAATAAAGGCGCCTGACTTTGACAGAAAGCCAGGCGCCTTTATCATTAAATTTAGTTCGACAGTCTTTGGTTCACAGACGCGTTCGGATATTCCGGGAATGCCTTCGCTGTGCCGGCTGCGTCTTACGCCGCCGCGAACAACTCCGAACGCGCACCCAGGGACTCCACCACGAACAGATGCATTTCGTCGTAGGCCGCCACAATCCGCTCGCTGCCCAGGCGGTAGTAGGTGTTCATGCCCTCCTTGCGCGTCACCACGATATCCCGGACCCGCATCTTACGCAGGTGACGAGAGATGGTGCTCTGGGGCGCGCCCGTGGCTTCCACCAGTTGGCTGACGCTCTTCTCCCCCTCGCGTAGGTGATCGATGATCTCTAGCCGCAGGGGGTGGATCAGCGCATGACAGATTTCAGCATGAAGTTGGTAGATTTCTTTGTCCCTCATCTTTATCCTCGCAATGAGACTGATCAAGATAGACCGCGGGTTGAGCGAATTGGGTGGAACAGATCGGATTTTCAAGAGGAAAATCTGTGAAATCCAGCCCAATCCGCTCAATTCCCAGTCTATTGAAGTTCACCTCTATCGTTATACATCATATCGCAATAAACGCAAAGCATTCAAGACCACGATAATGGTGCTGCCTTCGTGGAAGACGACCGCGCCTGGCAGTTCCATGACGCCGGTCAGCGAGGTCACAATCAGAATGGCGATGACGCCCAAAGAGACGCCCAGGTTCTGTTTGATGATGCGGCGACTGGCTCGGCTGAGACCCACGGCGAAAGGCAGCTTGCTCAGGTCATCGGCCATGAGCGCGACGTCGGCCGTTTCCAGGGCCACGGCCGTGCCCGCGCCGCCCATGGCGACGCCCACTGTGGCTGTAGCCAGGGCCGGCGCGTCGTTGACGCCGTCGCCTGTCATGGCTACTGAGCCATACTCCTCCTGCAGGCGTTTGATGATCTCCAGCTTGTCCTCCGGCATCAGTTCCGCTTCCACGTCGGTGACGCCGACTTCGTTCCCGATCCGCCGCGCGACTTGTTCGTTGTCACCGGTCAGCATGATCAGCTTCTCCATGCCCAGATCGCGTAACTTCTTCATGGTCTCTGGCACGCTCGGTCGAGGGGCGTCGGCCAGGGCCAACACACCCAGGAAGCGTCCGTCCTGGCTGACGACCATGGTGGTCTTGCCCTCGCCCTCCAGGCGCGCCACTGTCTCGGCCAGGCCGTCGTCAAGCCCGTGGCCGTCCGTCTCCTGGAAGAGCTTGATCGAACCGATGAGCACCGGCTGGCCGTCCACCTGGCTGCGCACGCCCCGGCCGGCCACGTTCTCCAGCCCGTCGGCCTGGGGCAGGGACAGTTGCTTCTCCTGGGCGGCGTCGACCACGGCCAGGGCCAGGGGATGGTTGGACTGTTGCTCCACGGCCGCGGCCAGGCTCAGCAGCGCATCCGGCCCTGTCCCGTTCAGGGGAATGACGTCCGTTACCTGGAATTTACCCTGGGTGAGGGTGCCCGTCTTGTCGAAGGCCATGACCTTGATCCCACCCAGGTTTTCCAGATGCACGCCGCCTTTGATGAGCACGCCGTTGCGGGCCGCTTGGGCGATGCCGGCCAGCACTGACGCCGGCGTGCCGATAGCCAGCGCGCAGGGAGAGGCCGCGATCAGCAGCAGCATCCCCCGGTAGAAGCTCTTCTCCAGGGGCATCCACCCCAGCATCGGTGGGATCGTGATGACGGCCACCACGAAGATCAGGATCGCCGGCACGAACCAGGTCGTGAAGCGGTCGGTGAAGCGTTGGGTGGGGCTTTGCTGGCTTTGGGCCTCGGCCACCATCTGCATGACCCGGCTCAGGGTGTTATCCTTGGCCAGCCGGGTCACCCGCACCTCAAGAGCCGAGGTCTGGTTGGTGGTCCCGGCGAAGACCTCGTCCCCTTCGATCTTGTTGACGGGCGCGCTCTCACCGGTGATAGGGCTCTGGTCGATGGCGCTCTGACCGCTGACCACCACGCCATCTACAGGCACCCGGTCGCCCGGACGCACCACCACTACATCGCCGATCTGAAGCGTTTCCACAGGCTCTTCGACGATTTCGCCGTTGCGCCGCACCATGGCCGTGGCCGGCATGAGTTCGCCCAGCGCGTTGACCGCGTCCCTGGCCCGGTCCAGGGCGTAATGCTCGCCGGCGTGGCCCAGGCTGAAGAGGAAGAGCAGGAATGCGCCCTCCGGCCATTCGCCTAGGATGGCGGCCCCACCGGCCGCGGCCAACATGAGCACGTCGGTGTCGAAGCGTCCCCGGAAAAGGCCGGGAATGGCTTCGGTGGCGATGTCGTAGCCGCCGGCTAGATAGGAGAGAATGTAGAAGACCAGGGCCACCTTGGGATCCAGGCCGAAAAAGGTCTCGCCCAGCCAGCCGATGAGCAGAAAGACGCCGGCCAGCGCCACCAGGATCAGGGTCCAGCGCTCCTGCATCCAGTGGGGCAAAAAGCCGGGCGCGCTGCCATGATCATGGCCTGCGTGAGCATGCCCCCCCGCGGCGTGATCGTGGGCCTCATGGTCGTGATCACCCTCAGTGTGTGGTTCCGCCACCGGCGGGATCGCCACCGGGGCCTCCTTCACGCGGAAGCCGTGGCGGCGGATCTCTTCCTCGATCTGGTCGCGGGAAAGCTCCTGGCTGTCATAGGCGACGAAGGCCAGCCCCGCGGCGTAGTTGACGTTGGCGTGGATCATGCCGGGCATGGATTCCAGAGTTCGAGTCAGGCTGGTGGCGGCGTCGGCTCCCATCATGTTTTCCAGGGGGATGGCCTCATGCCGGTAGTGTGCGGTGATCTCCACGCCGGCCTCTTCCGCCATGCGCTGAATCTTGGAGAGCGAAACCAGATTGGGATCGTAGTGCAGGCAGAGATCGCCGTGGCCGTCCTCGCGCACGATGTGGGCCTGGGTGACGCCCCGGGTGGTGGCGAGCCGTTCGGTCAACAGCTCTTCGCATTTGTCGCCCTCTTCCAGATCGGGCAACAGCAGGTCGAGATCGAGTCGATATTTGTCCATTCAAGTCTCCGGTGCAATAGGTTCAGAATCGCAGGCTGTTCTTTTTGAATTGATTATACAAGTGATGCATGCGCATGTGTTTATGTATTGTGCAAAAAAATATCTCTTCGACCAGGGATTGGCTCATGCCATCGATGCGTCGCACCCTACTCATGTTGGGCATGGGCCAATCCCTGGTCGAAGAGATCATGTACGTGCTCGTCGTCCAGGGTATAGAAGACATGACGACCTTCCTTGCGCGCCCGGACCATACGCAGGTTGCGCAACACCCGTAGCTGGTGCGAAACCGCGGGCTGGCTCATGTCCAGGATGCGACAAAGATCGCCCACGCACAGTTCGGTGTGAGCCAGCAGACCGATGATGCGCACCCGGGTGGGATCGGCCAAGGCCTTGAAGAGATCGGCCACCCGGGTGGCGACGTCCCCATCCAGCAGGTGGGCCTCGATCGAAGCCGCCAGCTCATGGTCATTATGGTCATCGGTGCAAATCGTCAGTCGATCTATCATGGCTGTCATCTGTTTATCGATCGTGAACCTCCAAACACATAAAAGATTGCTTATATGTTAATGGGTTGTGCTTCGTTTGTCAAATGGATTGTCGAGTTGTGATCATATACGTATGTTCAAATTTGCACAATTATCCGTAGATTTGCTACACTTTGCTGAGCTTCGGGTGTATTTAGCGCCCATAAAACGCAACCATCCAACCATCGAGGTGATTTCTGATGAAGCGTTACACTCACATTCCCACCATCACAGCCCTGATTGTCGTCCTGCTCATGGCCATTCTGGCCATGAGCGCCTGCGCCGCTCCTACCGCCGCCCCCACATCGGGCGAGGAAGCCGCAGCCCAACCCGCTGATTTAGCCGGGACGTCCGTCGACGGCGGCGTGGTCACCCGGGCCTTGACCACCGAACCGTCCGGCCTGGATCCCCACGGCCCTCCCGGATCGGGCCAGAATGTCATTTTGCCTTATATTTTCGACACCTTGATCTACCTGGACGGCGACAATGCACTGCACCCCTTCCTGGCCGAAAGTTGGGAGATATCCGAGGATGGCAGGACCATCACCTTCACCCTGCGCCCGGACGTGACCTTCCATGACGGGACGCCCATGAACGCCGACGCCGTGGTCTTCACCTTCGAGCGCTTCATGGAACTGGGCGGCAAGTCGCCTGTGGCCGGCGGACTGCGCAACATCACCTCGGTGGAGGCGGTGGACGAGAACACGGTCGCCTTCCACTTTGAAGAGCCGTCAGCCACCTTCTTCAGCACCATCGCTCTGCCCTACGCCGGCATCATCAGCCCCACCGCGGTGGAGCAGGAAGGGGAAGAGTTCGCCCGCCAGCCTGTGGGCACCGGTCCGTTTATGCTGGATTCCTGGGAACCGGGCGTTTCCATCACGCTTAAGCGCAACCCTGACTACAACTGGGGGCCGGCGGACGTGGAGAACAAGGGCGCACCCTACATCGACGCGGCCGCGTTCAAGGTCATCCCCGACGCCTCGTCCCAGCTTGCCGCCTTCCAGGCCGGCGAGGTGGACATCATCTTCGTCAACCAGCCCGCGCATCTGGAAAAGCTGAAACAAGAGGAGGGTGTCCAGTTGCAGGAGATGGTCTTCAACAGTCTGGTCTACCTGGGCTTCAACACCAGCCGCGCCCCCTTCGATGACGTCAACGTGCGCCGCGCCTTGGCCCACGCCATCGACAAGCAGGCGCTCGTGGATATCGCCGTGGGCGGCGTCGGCCAACCGGCCTGTCAGTTCATGGCCTCCACCCTGCCCGGATACGACCCGGCCCTCTGTGCAGATGACATCACCTACGATCCGGAACAGGCCAAGGCCCTGCTGGCCGAGGCCGGCTTCACCCAGACCGATCAGGGCCAGTGGGAGCGGGATGGTGAAATTCTCCAGGCCACCATCCTCACCTCCACCCGCCCGCCCAACGGCGACGTGGCCACCATGCTCCAGGCCCAGTTGGCGGCCATCGGCGTGCCCATCGAGATCCAGCAATTGGACTCCCGGGCCGTGCTCAAGACCGCGACCGCGGGTGACTATGACATCACCCTCTGGCGCTATGGCTGGAACGATCCGGACGTGCTCAACATCTACCTGGGATCCGACCGCATCGGCCGCACCAACCGCTCCTTCTACAGCAACCCGGCCGTGGACGAGATCTTCGCCCAGACCGCCCGCGAGTTGGACCCCAAGGCCCGGGCCCAGCTCTATGTGGAAGCCCAGAAGCTGCTCATGCAGGACATGCCCTGGATCCCCCTCTACGAACCGGTCAACATCATCGCCATCAGCGGCCGCGTCCAGGACGCCGTCATCGGTCCCATGGGGCGGGTGTTGTTGAACGATGCGCGGGTGAAAGAGCAAAATTGAAGATTGAGGAGTAAAGATTGGAGATTGGGAGATTAGGGATGGGCGGCGAATCGCTCGCTGCCCAATCTTTACTCCTCAATCTTCAATTTCCCTGCCCTTGCCATGATACCCTTCCTCATCCGCCGCCTGGCGGGCGCGTTGCTCGCCTTGGCGGCCGTCAGCTTTATCACGTTTTTGCTCCTGGCCACCGGACCGGGTGACGCCGCCGACGCGCTGGTGGGTGAGTTCGCGTCCCAGGAACAGTTGGATGAGGTGCGCGCCTCCATGGGGCTGGACGCTCCATTCCTCCAGCGCTATCTGGACTACATGGCCGGGGCCGCGTTGCACCAGGATATGGGCCGATCCCTGATCAGCGGACGGCCTGTGGCCCGGCTGATCGGCGAGCGGCTGCCCTACACTGTGCTGCTCACCCTGAGCGCGTTGACGCTGGCGGCGCTCCTGGGGTCGATCACGGGGCTGATCGCGGCTGCGCGGCCTGGCGGCTGGCTGGACCTGGGCCTCATGTCCCTCACCACCCTGGGGCTGTCCGTGCCCACCTTCTGGGCTGCGCTGTTGTTGATTTATTTCTTCTCGCTGAAACTGGGCTGGCTGCCCGTGACCGGGGCCGGATCGCCCGCGCACCTGGTCCTGCCCACCCTTTCCCTGGCCCTGCCTTTGACCGCGATAGTGGCCCGGCTCATGCGCGCCAGCCTGCTGGACGTGAAGGAGGCCGACTATGTGCGCACGGCCCGGGCCAAGGGGCTGAAGCCGGGCAAGGTCTGGCAGGGCCACATCCTGCGCAACGCCCTGATCCCGGTGCTGACCATGCTGGGCGTCTACGCCGGTCGTCTGCTGGCCGGCGCGGTGGTGATCGAGACTGTCTTCGGCTGGCCAGGGCTGGGGCGGCTGACTGTGCAGGCTGTGCTGGACAACGATCTGCCCGTGGTCATGGGTGCGGTCCTGCTGATAGCGTTCCTTTATCAGGCCATCAACCTGGGCGTGGATCTTCTCCACGCCTGGGCCGACCCGCGGGTGGGAGGGAGCGCGCTGTGAATGTTCCCACCGCGTTTCCGCTGCGCCGCGGCCGGCGCGCCATGGCCCGCCCCCGATCGGCAGCCCGCCCCCGACGGCGGACCCGACGCACGCCCAGCCTGTGGATTGGCGCGTTCTTGGTGGGCGCGCTCTTCCTGGCCGCGCTCCTGGCTCCCATGCTGGCTCCGACCCCGCCCGATCTGATGCAACCAGAACTCCGCCTCCAGCCGCCCAGCCTGGAGCACCCCTTCGGCACGGACATCTTTGGCCGCGACATGCTCTCCCGGGTCCTCTACGGCGCGCGGCTGGCGGTGCAGGTGTCGATCGCGACCGTGACCCTGGCCGCGATCCCCGGCATCGCCCTGGGACTGCTGGCCGGCTTCCATCACGGATGGACGGACCAGGTCCTGGCTCGGATCATGGACGTGTGGATGGCCTTTCCCGGCCTGCTGTTGGCCGTGGTGCTGGTGGCCCGGCTGGGACCGTCCCTATCCACGGCTATCCTGGCCCTGGGCGTGATCGGCGCGCCCACCTTTTTCCGCCTCACCCGCAGCAGCGCGCTGTCCGGCAGCACATTGCTCTACATCGAAGCAGCGCGCTCGGTGGGCGTCAGCAACCGACGCACCATCGTTCGCCATCTCCTGCCCAACATGCTCTCCCCCCTGATCGTGCTTGTCACCCTGAACCTGGGCGCGACCCTGCTGGCCGTGAGCGGGCTGAGCTTCATCGGCCTGGGCGCGCAGCCGCCCCAGCCCGAATGGGGCGCGCTCCTGGCCGCGGGCCGGGATTACATGGACACGGCCTGGTGGCTGGCGCTGGCCCCGGGGCTGGCTATTACCCTGAGCGTGATCGGGTTCAATTTGTTGGGTGATGGGTTGCGGGATGCGTTGGGAAGAGGGTGAAATTGAAAATTGGGGATTGAAGATTGGTCAGCGAGTAGTTCGCCGTCAATCTCCAATCTCCAATCTCCAATTTTCAATTTTCAATTTTCAATCTTCAATCTTCGCCCGGCCAGCCAACGAGCGACCTGCGCTGCAATGAAAAAGACCGTGGCGCCTATGGCGATGAAAAACCAGCCGTAAGCCGAGGAGGTGGAGTCGCCGATGGGGTTGAAGGGGTGGCGCACCAGGCTCGCACCGCGGATCAACACCCACGCCATGATCGCCACAGCCAGATTGGCCAGCCCAGTGAAGGTGCGGTTGTCCACCCAGCGGACCAGCAGCAAAGCCGCGATGCAGAACCAGAGCACGTTGATGCTGGCCCGCACCCGGGGCTCGTCCCACGCGATCCACTGTCCCCACGCCAATTTGGTGGCTACCATGCTGGAAAGCGCATAAGCGATCCAGAGCAGGACCGCAGTCTCCTGGATCGCCAGGGTCCAGGCCTGTAGGTCGGGGCGCTCCCAGACCAGGGTCGCCAACCCCAGCAGACCGCCGAACGCGAAGAGGAGCAGGCCTGTTCGCACCAGCGCGCCGTGGAGGAAGACGACTTTGACGACTGCGCCCAGGGTTTGCTCGGGCGGTAACAGGATCAACAGCAGCGCCAGCAGGCCGAGGAGAACGGCCAGCGAGACGATCAGGCGGCGAGGGGCGGGCGGTTTGGTTAGAAAATCAGTCACGGCTCTTCTCTTTCTGGATGATAGTGTGAAACCGGGGGTGAAAAACGGCATTATTGTACCACAGGCGTGGGTGAGACGTCGGGCGTACTATCCGTCCGCGTGCTATTCTCGGAATGGAATGGAACGCGGATGAAACGGATTTCGGGTGAGAAACCGAGTTTTTACGAATATCTGCAATCCTTGAGACGGTGACACAAAAAATTCGGTTTCTGAAGCAGGATTCAAAGGGAGCGGCTGGCATGAACGGGAAATGGCTGGGCATGATATCGGGCGGGGCGCTGATTCTGTTGTTGGTCTTAGCGGCCTACGCGGGACACGCGCCGATTGCACGCGCGGATATCGTGTACGCCGGTCAGGGAACGATTCCCGACGGGCCGCCGATCCTGGACGGCTGTCCCCTCTTTCCCGCCGACCATATCTGGAACGCGCGCGTGGATGGGCTGCCCGTGGAGCCCAGTTCGAACGCCTATATCAATGTCATTCGCCGCGATGCTCCCGTCCATCCTGACTTTGGCTCCGGCCTGTGGGACGGCGGCCCCATCGGCATCCCCTATGTGACCGTGACCGGCTCTCAGCCTCGCGTCGCTGTCACGTTCGACTACGCGGACGAGAGCGACCCTGGTCCCTACCCCATCCCCACCGGCGCGCCCATCGAAGGCGGCCCGGCCAGCGACGGCGACCGCCATGTGCTGGCGCTGGACCGGGACAATTGCGTCCTCTATGAGCTCTACTACGCGGTTCCCCAGACCGACGGCTCCTGGACTGCGGGGTCGGGCGCGATCTACGATCTCACCGGCTACGCGCTGCGGCCTGCAGGGTGGACGTCGGCCGACGCCGCTGGGTTACCTATCTTGCCCGGCCTGGTTCGCTATGATGAGGTGGCCGCGGGCGAGATCACCCACGCGCTGCGCTTCACCGCGCCCCAGACCCGGCGAGCCTATATCTGGCCGGCGCGCCACTATGCGTCCTCCCTGACCGGCGACCAGTACCCGCCCATGGGTCAGCGCTTCCGCCTGCGGGCTGACTTTGATATGACCGGCTTCTCACCCGACGTGCAGGTGATCCTGCGCGGCCTCCAGCGCTACGGCATGATCCTGGCCGACAACGGCTCGTCATGGTTCATCTCCGGCGTCCCCGACGAACGCTGGGACAACGATGTCCTCCGCCAGTTGCGCCAGCTCACCGGCGCGGATTTCGAGGCTGTGGACGTCTCCTCGCTGATGGTGGATGAGGATTCTGGAAAGGTCCAAGGAGCGGCCACGCCCACGCCGGGGGCCTCCGCAACGCCGGAGAACACAGCCACGGCGACCGTCACGCCCGGTCCCACGTCTACGCCCGGTCCCACGCCGGCCGCGCGGGTGTTTTTGCCCCTGGCCCAGCGGTGAACACTATGACCTTCCAAGAAACTGCCAGCTTCCTGGAAGGCGTCTCGGTCTCGCCGGCCCGGCTTTCGCCGAATGAATTCGGCGCTGCTACACAAAATCCGTTGAAACGGGTTCGCCGCCTCTGCCTGGCATCGATTCAGTAGATCGGAGAAGTCCATCCCATTGACCGGGCGCGCTGGGGAGATCCGGCCTATTCCTGGTCAATGGGACGCACTCGCCCTGAGATATGGACCAGCCTTCCTCCCGCATAAAACAAGGGGGCCAGATGATTCTGGCCCCCTTGTCACTCGTCACGTTTCACGTCCTTACGCTCCAACTCTTTACGCTTCACGCCTACTCCTCAACAAACTGTTCCTCTTCCGTGGACCCATGCATAGCCACGGTGGACGCCAGGCCGCCGGTGATGGCAAGCTGGACCTCGTCGAAGTAGCCGGCCCCCACGAAGCTCTGGTGCTTGACCGCGGCGTAGCCATATTCGTGCTCCATCTCGAATTCGTGGTTCTGGAGCCGGGTGTAGGCGGCCATGCCCTCTTCCTTATAGGCGCGAGCCAGCTCGAACATACCGGCGTTGATCGAGTGGAAGCCGGCCAGGGTCACGAACTGGAACTTGTACCCCATCTCGCCCAACTGCTCCTGGAAGGTGGCGATGGTCGGCGGGTCCAGGTTGACGTGCCAGTTGAAGGAGGGCGAACAGTTGTAGGCCAGCATCTTGCCGGGGAATTTCTCATGAATGGCCTGGGCGAACTCCCGGGCCTCGCCCAGATCCGGGTGGCCCGTCTCGCACCAGATGATGTCGGCGTAGGGCGCATAGGCCAGGCCGCGGGCGATGGCGTTCTCGATCCCGCCTTTGACGTAGAAGAAGCCCTCGTACGTGCGGTCGCGGCCGACGATGTGGGGAACGTCATAAGGATCCACATCGCTGGTGATGAGCTGGGCCGATTCGGCGTCGGTGCGGGCGATGAGCAGAGTGGGCACGCCCATGACATCCGCGGCCAGGCGGGCGGCGGACAGTTTCTGGATGAATTCCCGGGTGGGCACCAGGACCTTACCGCCCATGTGACCGCATTTCTTGGCCGAGGAAAGTTGATCCTCGAAATGGACGCCGGCCGCGCCGGCTTCGATCAACGCCTTCATCAACTCGAAGGCGTTGAGGGTGCCGCCAAAACCGGATTCGGCGTCGGCCACGATGGGGGCCATGTAGTGAACGTCATGGACGCTGTTCATGTGTGCGATCTGGTCGGCGCGGATCAGGGCGTTGTTGAGGCGCTTGGCCAGAGCCGGCGCGCCGTCAGCCGGGTAAAGGCTCTGGTCGGGATAGGTCTGGCCGGCCGTGTTGGCGTCGCCGGCCACCTGCCAGCCGCTCAGGTAGATGGCCTGAAGGCCGGCCTGGACCATCTGCACCGCCTGGTTGCCGGTGACGGCCCCCAACGCGCGCACGAACGGTTCGGTGCGCAGCAGGTGCCAGAGGCGCTCCGCCCCCATCCGGGCCACCGTATGCTCAATCTGAAAACTGCCGCGCAAACGCAAGACGTCTTCGGCCGTATATCCCCGGGTGACGCCCGACCAACGCGGGTCGGTGTTCCATTCGTTGGTCATTTCTGTGGCCAGATTTTTCTCAAACATGGGTCGTTTCCTCCGTGACATGGGAAAGGTGCGCTGGCAAT
>JAJRVT010000200.1 GCA_024277175.1 Chloroflexota bacterium
CGCAGACTTTCTGTGCCATTCGCAGTTACATCTCCACCGTCCGCAAACAAGGGGGTAATGTCATTACTGCTCTCTATAATGCTTTGATCGGTCAGCCCTTTATCCCTCTACCTGTTTTGTGACCTAGCCTGAATAGTTACACGTGTAATAATAAACGGATTTAGCGTGACGGCAATGTGACTAACAGTCAAAAGCGACCATTCGACGACACGCCTGTGATTTACGATACCGTTGTAGTTTGCGATGACTCTGACATTTGGGGCAGCGGTTGTTTTCAGCGGAGGGTATGCTGAAGGAACATTCCGGGAAGTCCACTACACGCTGCATAACTTTCGATGTTTCAGGCCACGACTATAGCATGGATCAAAGGGGGTGTCAAACAAGCAAACGGTTTTGGGCGGATTTGGGGTCGAAATTGGAGTCATATTGGCATTCTCCGCTTTCTAGGCTATAATCTGGCGACATTCCCCCCACCCATTGAAATCCGTCCGGACGACTGTGCGTCTGGATCTGAGGAGAACTTGTTTCATGTCACCAGAGTTCGTCAACACCATCGCCACCATCGCCGGCGTTATTGTCGCCGTGTTGGGTGCGTTTTTATTTGCATTCTGGATCGCTATGGGGATATGGACCTTCAATGACATCCGCACGCGTAGCCGCGATTGGCTGTCCATTTCACTGGCCGTGGTGCTGGTGTTGGTCTTCCCCATCATTGGCTGGCTCTTGTATATGATGATTCGCCCCAAAGTCACCCTGGCAGAGATGTATGATCGCGCTTTGGAGGAGGAGTCCCTGCTGCGGGAGCTAGAGGAAACCCTCACCTGTCACACATGCGGGATCCCTGTCAAGGAAAGCTGGGTTTATTGCCCCAACTGTCACAGCCAGTTACAGCACGCCTGTTCCACCTGCGGTGCGTTGGTGCGCAACGAATGGGATATCTGCGTCAACTGCGGCGCGCCTCAGCGCCTGCCCAAGCCGGTGCAGCCGGCGTCGCAAACCCCGCCCCGCCCTCAGCAGATGGGGCGCAAGCCGTCCATGAACAGACAGTCTGGGGGCAGACAGCCTAAGCCGGTCAGCGGCCAGCCACAACCGACGCGCGTGCAAACCACGCAGACGCCGATCTCGGAAACGCCCTCCAATCCGAATACGATCGATGATAGCGCCTATCGGCCCTAATAAGCCGACCGACGTTTCAACGGACAATCAAACACTCCATGACTCCCAATTCACGCCGAGCCCTCCTTCTCACCATCGTTATTGGCGCCGTATTCGTCGTTCTCACCTGGCCGGTATGGCGATGGCTGTGGGGTGAGTGGATGGGTAATGACTATTATAGTCATGGCGTACTGATTGCGCCTGTGGCTCTGTACCTCGCCATCCAGCGTTTTCGACATGATAATACATTGCCCTGGCCGCCGATCGGCGGCAGCAACTATGGCCTGTTGCTGCTGATTCCAAGCATGGCCCTCTATCTTTATTTTCTGAACGGCAAAGCGTACTACCTGGCCGCGTTCGCACTCGTCGCCATGATCGGCGGCCTGGTCTGGACCCTGGCCGGGGAAATGAGCCTGCGCAAACTGGTCTTCCCCATTTCCTATCTGTTCTTTATGATCCCCCTCCCTTTCATCGAGCGAACAACCCTGCCTCTGGCCCTCTTCACCGGCGTTTGCTCCACCGGCCTTGTGCGGCTGATGAACCTGAATATCACCGTGATCGGCAATGCAGTCAAGCTGCCCAACGTGGACCTGGTGATCGGCGCCCAGTGTAGCGGCATCAATTCGCTCATCGCACTGACCGCGCTGACCGCGCTGGCCGCCTACCTGCTGGAAGGCCCCCTATGGGCGCGGCTCCTGCTGGTGGCGTTTGCGGTCCCCCTGGCTATGTTGGGCAACATTCTGCGCGTCACTTCGCTGATCGTGGTCGCCTACGCCTGGGGCGTGGACGCCGCATTCACCTTCTATCATGATTACTCCGGCCCCATCTTCTTCATCATGGCCTTATTGCTCCTGTGGCCCCTGGCCCGCCTGATGCAATTACGCTCTCTGCGCACCGACGTGATATAGTAACTTAGATAACGACGCATCATGGATAATGGTGTATACTGGGGCAGGATAATAAGCGTCATCGTTATCCCGCGTCGTTTTGGGTTGTTTGAGTGGATACTGGGAATATTGGGATATATCCTCCATGTCGAAAAGCATGCTTCGCACCGTTCTTGTCATCGTCGCCCTCATCATCGGCCTGACCGTGGTCTATGCCCCGCGCATTTTCTCTTCCACGCCGGTCCCCCTGGAGGAGTCTCCAGAAGGTGAAGAGACCTACACGTATGTCACCGATCTTGACTTCTGGAAGCGCACCCCCCGCGAGACAACGGTCAAGTCTGTGGCGCGTTTCGACCTGGATGCAGACCTGAACGACGTCCCCCTGACCGTAGGCGACTGGCAGGGCGAGGTGCGGCCCGAAACCAACCAGGAAGTCGAAATCCTCCTGAACCCGGAGCAATATGTGCGCCGGCTCTATCAGAACTCGGAAGGCCAATACATCTGGCTGACCATGATCGGCGGCCGCAGTTCGCGCCCCTTCCACCCGCCGGATATCTGCTATAGCGCCGACGGCTGGCAGTATGATCTGGGGTCGCGCGGCGTGTCGCTCCCCGAAGGCGGCGAACTGTACGGCCTCTGGCTGGACGCGGACAAGCAACTCGCCGACCGTAGCGACCCGACCGAACATGTGGTCTTCTACTTCTATCTTTTCCCCGACAAACAACGCGATCTGTCTGACGGCATCGTTCTCTTCAAGCTGACCTCCTCCCAATACGGCAGCATGGATGAGACGTTGGAGATGCAGGCGGACTTCATCCGCAATCTGTTTCTGAAGGCTGAATAGAAGCAATCCCATGTTTGTGCGTGTGACCGTCCTCCTCGTTATCGCCGTTGTGATGACAGGCTGCCGCGCCGCATCGCCCCCTCCCGGACCGACCCCCACGCCGACGCCGCCCGTAGGCTCCTGTTCATTGGGGTTGACTGGCGGGGTCAGCGACGAAGAGGCTATCCGCGCCGTGCTGGCGGCCGAAGGCGAATTGGTCGTCACCCAGGACATCGAGCCGCTAATGCAGTTGTGGATCGAGGAGGGGATAGTGACCGACGCCGGCAACACGCCTGAGCGGACGGACGATGACCAGCGCTGGATCGCAAAAGACGCCATCCGTCACCGCTATGTGCGCACCGTCTTCCCCGGCGCGCCCAGCGCTGTTCAACCGGCGGATTTGGATATGACCATTGATGGCGACGCCGCCACTGTGCGGGCCACCACCCACATCGGCGATGAAGTGGCCCCGGCCGGCGATCGCTGGGAGCTGGAAAAGCGCGACGGCTGCTGGGTGATCAAAAGCCTGACTTATAATCTGGAACCTGCCCAATAAACAGTGGCCAGGTCTCCACCACCAGCATTTAACCGCCCACTGCCATGCCTGCACTTCCCTTCGAATTTTCGCCCAGCCTGGCCCCGTTAGGCGTCTTTGTCCTCTCCCTGCTCATCCTTTACTGGATCAGTCAACAGGTCGCTTATCAGATCCAGGCCTTCTTCTACCATCTCACCCATTCTGAAGATATGGTTACCGTAGGCCTCTTTCTAGCCTACCTGCCCGGCGTCTTCATCCACGAGAGCGCCCACTGGCTCATGGCCCGGTTGCTGAGACTGAAGACCGGAAAATTTCGGGTCTGGCCCCAGCGACGGAGAGGCTCTATCGGCATGGGCAGCGTCAACGTGCAGACGGGCGGCGTCTGGCGCGATAGTCTGGTGGGCATGGCGCCGCTGATCGTTGGCTCTATCCTCGTCACCCTCATCGCCCAGCGGTCCTTTTTCGCCTATCGCATGACCGACGCCTGGGCCCAGGGTGCATGGGCCGCGGGGTTGCAGGCTTTCTGGCGGGGGCTGGGCGAAGAGGACGGCCTGCTTTGGGCCTATCTTCTCTTTGCCATCGCCAACGCCATGATGCCCAGCGCCAGCGACCGCCAGCCCCTCAAGTCATTGATCCTCTACGTGGTCGGGGCCGTCGCCCTCTACCTGATCCTGGGATTGCCTTCAGGGCCGCTGACTTCCGTCCTCGATTGGAGCGCGCCCTTCCTGCTCCAACTCACCGGCGCGTTGCTTTTCACCCTGCTGCTGGATATCATCGTCATCGTCGTCCTCTGGCTGGTGACGCGGGTAATCCTGATCTTTCGGGGGTAGAAAAACGAAATCGAACGCGGATTGAGCGGATGGCGCTTTGCGCCCACTCCGCTCAACCCGCGTTCGATCTTGTTCGCTCTTTCTGAAATTGCGCTACCCAACCTGGGGCAGATGGGCCAGACTCTCCTCGATTTGCTCTTTAGGATACTCGTAGTCCACCAGTTCGCCCTTCAGATAGGCGTCGTAGGACGCCAGATCGAAGTGACCGTGGCCGCTCAGGTTGAAGACGATGGTCTTGCTCTCGCCGCTCTCCTTGCAGGCCAGGGCCTCTTGCATCGCGCCCCAAATAGCATGGTTAGTCTCCGGCGCGGGGAGGATGCCCTCGGCCTGGGTGAAGTTCACGCCGGCGTCGAAGATGGCGCGCTGGGTGGTGCTGACCGCGTCGATCAGACCGGCCTCCTTGAGCGCGCTGACCTGGGGGCTCATGCCATGATAACGCAAACCGCCGGCGTGGATGGGCGCAGGAACGAAGTCGTGGCCCAGGGTGTACATCTTGACGATGGGGGCCATCTTGCCCGTATCGCCATAGTCATAGGCATAGACGCCTTTCGTGGTGGAAGGCGCAGCGGACGGCTCGACGGCGACGAAACGCGTCTGCTTGCCGTTGACCATGTTCTCGCGAATGAAGGGGAAAGTGAAGCCTGCGAAATTGCTGCCGCCACCGATGCAGCCAACCATCACGTCAGGCCAGTCCGCGCCCGCGACCTCCAGTTGTTTCATCACTTCCTGGCCAATGACCGTCTGGTGCAGCATGACGTGATTGAGTACGCTGCCCAGTGCGTACTTGGTGTCGTCGCGCGTGGCCGCCTCTTCCACCGCTTCGGAGATAGCGATACCCAGGCTGCCGCTACTGTCCGGATCCTGGGCCAGGATGGTGCGACCGGAGTTGGTCTGGTTGCTGGGGCTGGGAATGACGCTCGCTCCCCAGGTTTCCATCAGGATCCGGCGATAGGGCTTGAGGTCGTAGCTCACCTTCACCATGTAGACCTTGCACTCGATACCGAACATCTGGGCGGCGAAGCTGAGCGCGCTGCCCCACTGGCCAGCGCCCGTCTCCGTGGTCAGCCGGGTCACGCCTTCTTTCATATTGTAATAAGCCTGAGGAACGGCGGTGTTGGGCTTGTGACTGCCAGCGGGGCTGACGCCTTCATACTTGTAGTAGATCTTGGCCGGCGTGTCCAAGGCCGCTTCCCAGCGGCGGGCGCGATAGAGGGGCGAAGGGCGCCACAATTTGTAGATTTCCTGAACCTGGTCGGGGATCTCGATGTATCGCTCTGCGCTCACCTCCTGGGCGATCAGTGCCATGGGAAAGAGGGGGGCCAGGTCTGCGGGGCCAATAGGCTCCCCTGTCCCCGGATGGAGGGGCGGGAACATCTCAACGCCGGCCGCGGGCAGGTCGGCGTTGATGTTGTACCAGTGGGTGGGCATGTCGCGCTCGGTGAGCACAATTTTGGTGAATTCAGTCATGGGTTCAATGCTCCGTTAGTGGGTAAAACGTACAAAAGTTTACGAACTTGGGGTGATAACGTTGGGCGGTATAGTACAATGAGAGAGTGCGAAGGCCAAAATTCAACACAGAGATGCAATTTTGACGCGGAGACGCAATGGCGCAGGGAAACGCAAAGGGTCTTCGGTTTTTCTCTGCGCTTCTTTGCGCCTTCGCGCCTCTGCGTCGAGATATTTAGGTAAAAAATTTCCGCTTCCGCCAGGCCGCGTCCAGATCGACCGTAGCCTCGAAGTCCCGCCTGACCTGCTCCATAAGTTCGGGCCGGGTGAAGAGTTCGACCGCAGTCATGGCCATGGCCTTGGCCGCCTGGAGCAGGCCCTGATCACCCCGTTCGCTGGCCGCGGCCTCCCGAAATTCGGGCGTATGGCCGCCGATCCCCGGGTCGGCGATGGGGATATAGGGGTGGATGGAGGGGACGAACTGGCTCACGTTGCCCATATCGCTGGACCCCATGCGTTCGCCCGGCCGGGGTTCGTGAACCGCCACCCCCAATTGCTCCAGGTTCTCACCAAAGAGGCGGGCCATGGTCGGGTTGGCCACCCGGTTGGCGTAGTGGCTCAGGTGCTTGTAAGCCATGGTCGCACCCGTGGCCAGCGCCCCGGCCTCGGCGCAGCGGATCACCTTTTCCAGGGCGTCGAATGAATACTCGGATGTGGCCGCGCGCACGCTGAACGCGGCCGCGGCGTAATCGGGCACGATGTTGGCCGCCTCGCCCCCGTGGGTGATGATGCCGGCGATGCGCACGTCGGGCGCCAGATGCTGGCGCAGGGCGTTGATATTGTTGAAGGTCTGAATGCAGGCGTCCAGTGCGTTGATCCCGAAATCGGGCGCGGCCGCGGCGTGCGCGGCCTTGCCGAAGAACTCGAACTCCACCTTGTTGGAGGCCAGGGTGCCGCGGGTGGTCATGGCCCGTGTGCCGGGATGCACCATCATGGCCGCGTCCACGCCCTTGAACGCGCCCCGCTCCACCATGATCGCTTTGCCGCCGCCCCGCTCCTCAGCCGGCGTTCCGATGAGTTTGATGACGCCGGGGATCTGGTCGCGGACGGCCTGCATAGCCAGGGCCGCGCCCGTGGCCGAAGCAGCGATGATGTTATGACCACAGGCATGCCCCAGGCCAGGCAGGGCGTCATACTCGGCGATGAAGGCGATGGTGGGGCCCGGCCCGGCGCCCGGACTGGTGGCGATGAACGCTGTTTCCAGCCCGGCTACGCCCCGCTCCACCTGAAAACCGTGGGCCTCGGCCGTGTCGGCCAGCAGCGCCATGGATTTGTACTCCTGGAAAGCGATCTCGGGGTTGGCGTGCAACGTGTGGCTGATCGCGAGCAACTGGTCGGAGATTTCGTCGACATACGCCTGCACGCGCGCTTTGAGTTCTTCAGTGGTGGGGTTGCTCATGGGAACGCCTCGGTGAAGGATATGGAATAGAACGCAGATTTGACGGATTCAGCAGAAAAAGCCGGATTTCCAAAACTCCGTGAAAATCCGCCTAATCCGGCAAATCCGCGTTCCATCAATCGACTTTGTGCGGATCCAGCGCGTCGCGCAGGCCGTCGCCGATGTAGTTGATGGAGATGACCGTCAGGAAGATCATCAGACCGGGGAAGAAGGCCATCCACCAATTGCCCTTACGCATCTCATCCTGGGCCGCGTTGAGCATGTTGCCCCAGGTGGGCGTCGGCGGCTGCACGCCAAACCCCAGGAAGCTGAGGCCGGATTCGGAGATGATGGAGGCGGCCACCAGCAAGGTCGCAGCCACGATGATGGGCGTGGCGGTATTGGGCAGGATATGGCCGAAGACAATGCGCGGGCTCCTGATGCCTATCGAGCGAGCCGCTTCCACGAATTCCTTCTCCTTGAGGCCCAGAAACTGGCCGCGCACCAGCCGCGCCACGCCCGTCCACGACAGGATCCCCAGGATCATGACGATCCCGCCCACGCCGCCATAGGCTTGCAAGATGGGGACGTCCACGGTGCGTAAGAGTAGCGCCATGATAATGAGCATGAAGATACGCGGCAATGAGATGAACAGGTCTGTGATACGCATAAGCAGGTTGTCGGTCGTCCCGCCGTAGAAGCCGGAGGTCGACCCCACGAGAATGCCGATGGTGACGCCGATGACGGTGGCCAGCAGCCCCACGCTCAACGAGATGCGACCGCCGTACATGAGGCGGGTGAGCATATCCCGCCCCAGCGTGTCCGTGCCCATGGGGTGTTCCAGGCTGGGCGGCTGGCGGCGTTCGCGCATGCTGCTCTTTTCCGGATCATAGGGGCTGATCCACGAAACTGAGACCGCGCCGAAGATGAGCGCGCCCAGCACAATGGCCCCGACCACGGCCATGCGGTGACGCCGGAATCGACGCCAGATCATGCTGCGCATGGTGCGTTCAGGGTGCATGGATTCGGAAAATTCGATGGGTGATGCGGTTGTTGTCATGGCTGGTCTAATCGTATGTAACGCGTGGGTCGAGGAACGCGTAGGCGATATCGGCAATCAGGTTGAACAGGATGATGAGCACGGCGTTGATCATGACGATGCCCATGAGCAGCGGATAGTCCACGCGCTGGGCTGAGCGGTAGAATAGACGCCCCATACCCGGCCATGAAAAGATGGTCTCGGTGAAGAGGGCGCCGCCGAAGAGCAGGGGCAGTTCCAGCGCCATAACGGTGATCACAGGGGTGATGGCGTTCTTGATCGCGTGGCGCACGATCACCCGGCGTTCGCTGAGCCCCTTGGCGCGGGCCGTGCGAATGTAGTCCAGGTGAATCACCTCGAGCATCTGGCCGCGCATGTAGCGAGTGTAAGTGCCGGCCCCATAGAGCGCCAGCATGGTCACGGGCAGGATCATATGCTGGATGCGCTGGCCCAGGGTGGGGTCATCCACGCCATAGGGCGCCATGCCGCCGCCCGGCATCAATGGCTTACAGTCTCCACAGTTCCAAAGATTAGAGAACGCGAACCCCTGGGATGGACTGACGGGATTGTTCAACCAGACATTGAATACGATGATCAGGATCAGGCCGAACCAAAACACAGGGATGGCCTGGCCTACGAAGGCGAAAAAAGTGGCTACATGGTCGAATAAGGAATATTGTTTGAGCGCAGACAGGATGCCGATGGGAAGCGCAATCAGCAACGTGACGATGAAGGCCGTGATCATCAGTTGCAGCGTGTTGGGCAACCGGTCGCCGATCTCGGTCAGCACCGGTCGACGGGTGGCGTTGCTGTAGCCCCAATCGCCCTGGACGATGTGGCCCGCCCATTTGAGATAACGCTTATAGATCGGTTCGTTGAGTCCGAGCTGCTCCTCCAGCCGTGCGATATCTTCAGCGGTCAGGTTCGGGTTCTCTTCGAAGGCCGACATGGGACCACCCGGCGCCAGGGAGATCAGGGCGAACACGACCATACTGATGACAATCAACAGGGGAATCGCCTGCAACAAACGGCGAATAATGTACGTGGTAATGGGACACCTCCGCACAACTATAGACTACGGATTGAGCGGATTGAAACAATCCGGATTTTTCCTTGAAGATATTCATGCTGCCATGCAGCGCCACGGGGAATGAAAAATCTGTGTAATCCGTGGCTATTTTTCAAGGCAGAATCCGTACGAATCCGTCGAACCCGTCCAATCCGTAGTCTATTTTTTAATTACTTGCGGGTCCAGTCCTGGGCATTCCAGGTCTGGTTATCCCACGGGTTGATATCGAAGCCTTCGATGTCGCTGCGGGAGAGATGGACCTCCGAGCGATCATAGAGATAGAGATGGGGGATATCCTTGGCGATCTCTTCGCAGGCGATCTGGTAGTCAGCCTTGCGTTCGTCCTGAACCGGCGTCTTTCCAGCGGCCTTGATGGCGTCCGTGGCGGTCATGTTGATCCAACGCACGTAGTTGAAGCCATTGCCGCCATTGGCCTCGGTCGGCATCTTGTCGGCCGAGAAGTAACCATCCATCTGGCTCTGGGGATCGATGGTGTCGCTGGTCGTGTACATCAGAATGTCGAAGTTGCCGTGCTTGCGGAAGGCGCCGCTGGACCAACTGCCGAAGAGCTCGGAGCTGGGCACATTCTCGATGTAAAGTTCGACGCCGATATTCGACATCATTTCCAGCAGCAACTGCTCCGCTTCCTCGCGCAGCTGGTTGCCGGTGGTGGTCTGGATCTTCAAGCGCAGCGGGTCGCCTTCTTCTGCATACATGCAATCATGGCACTCGCGCACGCCGTCGCCGTCCTCATCGGTGAAGCCGGCCTCGTCCAACAGAGCGTTGGCCTTGTCCACGTTGTATTCGGAGACGGGGATGTCGCACTTGGCCCAGCCCAGGCTCAGCTCGCTGGACCCCACGGTGGTCGCGCCGTAGAGCAACTCGTCCACGATGAACTGCTTGTCAATGCCATACTGGATAGCCTCACGCACCTTCAGATCGCCCAGCAGCGGGTGGGGGTTGTTGAGCGGGTCGTCGGTGGCGTCCAGGGTCGGATCGGCCAGGTTGAGGAGCAGGCGTTCGGTGCCGGGACCGGGGCGGATGTTGACGTCGACATCCGGGTTATCCTCGAACTCAGGCACGTCCGCTTCGGTCAGATCCCAGAGAATATCAATCTCGCCGGAGGTGATTAGCGCCTTGCCAACCTCGCGGCTGGGTATGATGCGTACGATGATCTGGTCGGCCAAGGGCTTGTCCGGATAATCGCGGTAGTTCTCGTTCTTGACCATGGTGATATGGTCGCCGGAGACCCACTCCTTGAGCACGAACGGACCAGTGCCCAGGAAACCGTCCCAGTTGTAGTTCCAGTTGACCATGTCCGCCGGATCGCCGGTGGCGTGGCGGGGCATGACGTCCCGGAAGGTGCCCAGGAATGCAGCGAAAAATTCACTGTAATGGACGACCGCCGTATAATCATCCGGACATTCGATGGATTCGATCTCGTTGTAGCCGGTGGTGTTGACCGCCTGACTCTCCGGGTTGGTGGCCACCTCCCAAGTGAAGACTACGTCATCACAGGTGAAGGGTTCGCCATCCGACCAGACCACGCCTTCACGCAGCGGATAGGTGACGGTCAGACCGTCTTCAGAGACCAGGCCATTCTCGATAGTGGGCACGTCGGTGGCCAGTTGGGCGAAATAGTTGCCGTCCGGGTCGGTGGCGATCAGGCCCTCACCCACCAGATGTCCCACCTCGCCGGCCGCGGTCTGGGTGCGGATCAGTGGGTTGAGCATTTCAGGCTCCTGGTAGAGCGCATAGATGATGGTGGCCCCACCCTCCTCGGCTGCAGGCGCCGCCTCTTCGGCCGCTGCAGGCGCTGCGGCCTCGCCGCCGGTTTCCGCCGGCGCTGCGCAGGCACTGATAACGAGCGCCAGCAGCGCCACGGCCGCCAGCATGATGAAAAATCTAAATCGGTGATGCACGGTTTTTCCTCCTGTGTGTGGGTGATAGCGTCTTCTCAAACGTCCAGGGAGAAGATGAGTTTTTGACAAAAATTCATCTTCTTTTTCTTCCGATCCCACGTATTGAAAAAACGCTTTGACGGAATTGAAAACTGAAGATACTCATGCAGAATGTTTTTTCAGGACAAGCCAATGCGTATGATCGCTGTTGCTATGACTGGCAGGAAACGAGGGGAAGGGAGAATCCTCTGCTCCTGGAATCATTCGAGGCTGAATGAACTGGTGAAAGTATACCGGATCGCCTAAACGATGTCAATGCAGATAAACTGTCACCCATTCCCCCGCGCGCACGCCGTTGCTGTCCAGCGAAATCTTGACCGTCCCATCCGCGTTGACCAGGGTGTAGATCAGATTCGACTTGCCGAAGACGGGGATGGCCCAGCGTTCGCCCTCCCGCTCTTCCAGCCGCACCTGCACATAGTCCTCCCGGCCGCTGATGGAGGCGATGTTGCGATCCAGCCGCGCCTCCACCTGCGATTTGGGCAGGGTTCCGGTCCCCAGCATGGCGCGGATGGTGGGCGCGACCACCAGGTCGAAGATGACCATGGCCGAGACCGGATTCCCCGGCAGGCCGAAGACCGGGATCCCGTCGGCCACGGCCAGGATGGTGGGCTTGCCGGGGCGCACGCTCAGCCCGTGGGCCAGCACGCCCGGCTCGCCCAGGCCGTCGATGACGTCCACGCTCATGTCCCGGTAGCTGACCGAACTGCCCGCGGAAAGCACCAACATATCCGCCTCCGCGTGGGCTTTGGCCGCGGCCGCCTCCAGCGCTGAGCGGTCATCGGGCACGATGCCGTAGCGAATGGGGACGCCCCCGGCTCGCGTCACCAGGGCTGACAGGGTGTAGGAGTTGATGTCCCGCACCTGCCCCGGTCCGATGGGCTGGTCCGGCGGCTTGACCTCATCGCCGGTGGAGAGGATGGCCACCCGGGGCGGAACGGCCACGCTCACCTGGGTGACGCCCAGCGCGACCAGGCCGCCCATGTCCTGGGGGCGAAGGTGGTGACCTGGGGCCAGCACTTGGTCGCCGGTGCGGATGTCCTCGCCGATCTGGATCACGTTCTCGCCGTCAGCCACCGGCTTCATGACCTCGATGCTGGTCTCGTCCACCTGCTGGGTGTTCTCTACCATGACCACCGCGTTGGCCCCTGCCGGGACCATGCCGCCGGTGTGGACCAGTGCGGCCTCGCCCACGCCCAGCTCCAGGTCCGTGGCCTGGCCCATGGGCGCTTCGCCGATGACTGTCAGGAACGCGGGCAGGCCTGCGGTCGCGCCGTAGGTGTCCTCGGCGTAGACCGCGTAGCCGTCCACCGTGGAACGGCGGAAGTTGGGCAGGTCCTGGGGTGAGATCAGTGGCTCGGCCAGCACCCGGTCCAGCGCGTCCTCGGTGGGGATCCGCTCCGCGCACGGGGTCGGGTGAAAATGTTGGTTGAACAGGGCCAGCGCGGCTGGCGGCGTCAGGACAGTGAATAGTTCAGACATGGTTATGGTTTCTGTGGTTGAATCGTTGGTTGGCGGGGAACGGAATAAAACTATTCCTCATCGGTGGTAGCAAGCTCTTCCAAAAATCCAGCAAAATTCAAAATATCTCGTTTGGCCAGTTCGAAAGCAGGTTCCAATCCACGGACAAGCTCGGCCACGCGATCGGGGCGCAGGTTGAAAGTATATACGTTCCGCACAACATGGCGAAACTCCAGGTAGTCCGTCAGGACGAAACGAGTTTCCAGCGAAAGAACCGCCGGGCGAACGTCATCTACAGCCAACGACATCTGGGCTAACAAATCGCGATGCCAATGACGCCCACCGGGCACACTTTCATCCAATTCCCTTGCAATCAGCTCAAACAGACGCTCAATTCCAGCATAGAATCCGTGCAAATCAAGCGCAGCCGCGGCCAGAAAGTATTCTTGGTCCTGTGGCTGCTGCATTGCCCGGTGTAAAGCCTCGTCAGCGCGCTGAACCACCCGTTCCAGCGACTTCAGTTCAGTTCGCAAACGTTCGGCCAATAGGCGATAGCGCACAATCACAGCGCAACACCTTCTCGTTCGATAGCCGCCAAAAGTTCATCCGAACAACAGGCAACATCCACCAAATTAAGATCCACTTCATCAGATAAGGACCGCACTGCGGCCATAGCCTGTAGCCAGTTTGAAGGCGTCAGTCCCCAGGCCGCCAGATCGATATCGGACCATTGAGTAAACCGATCAGGGTATGTAAGTGAACCGAAAAGGACAACGCGTTGAGCGCCATATTCTTCTTTTAGCAACGCAGCGGCCTGCCGGGCCAGACGCCAAGCGTGCTCCCGTCGATGAGCGCGACGCTTTTTCTCAGCTTGCCAACGGATACGCGCTGTACGTCGATACCGTTCCATCTGGTCTGGTGATATCTGTAAGGTCATAGCGTTTTACCTTTACTGCACAAACGAACTCCTCAAGTAGATTATAGCTGGAAATCGTCAGGCTGTCGATAACCGATAGGTAGTTACCCTTGACGCTATGCTATCGCCGCGCTTGTTTACTCGTCGCCTTCGCTGCCTGAGTAAACTCCAGCCCCTCTTCTTCCGAAAACCGCTGAAAAAGCGCGTAAAAACGCCGCCGATCCTGATGGCTGATGACGGCCAGCGCGTCTGCGGTCTCGATGGCGTAAGGATAGCCCATCCCGACCACGCATTCGGCCCGCACCAGATTCACCGCGTCCTCGGCCAGGCCGGCCTCCAGCAGCCACAGGGGGACCTCCAGCCGGGCCGGCGGACGGTTGCTGTTGAGGCGGATGTAGCAGAAGGCCACCTCCTTGTAGAAGGGTGCGCGGTCCTCCTTGCTCAGCGCATCGGGCCGCGCGCAGATGAAGAAAGGTGTGCGATCGCCCCAGCCGGGCAGGGCCGGGCCCAGCATGGCCGCGTCGCTGAGCCGATCACCCGACCGTCCGGGGAAGAGGTGGTCGGCCAGGGTGGCGATGTCATGGCTGTTGGACGTGTCCACAAAGCCAACCAGGGGAGCCTGCCGGCGCTCGGAGGCCCTGAGCAGTTCCACGATGGCCCGGATATAGGCGTCCGCGCGTGCAGCCTGGATCTTGCCCGCGAAGCTGATGATGAAGGAGCCGTCGAACAGATAGAGCGCCTCCTCTCCCTGGCCATCCATCAGCTCGGTCAACTTCTCACATTCGCGCGCGAAGCGACGTTGGTTGACCGTCTGCACCGCGTAGCCGCCCTCATCGCCTTCCTCCTCCGCCAGTTCGTCGGGCGTCAGCACCTCGAACGCCAGGTCTTTGACATAGGCCCGGTCCGTTTGGTGGGGGTTGATGAACCAGCCCACCTGGATCGCGCCCACGGGCACGGAGTAGGCCGGATCGGGCGCGATCTGGCTGCCGTCCACCGCGATGACGGTCCGCCCCTCCATGATCGAACGCGCCCAATCCCTGGCCTCCTGGTGGCTGGACCAGGTCTGGCCGAAGGGCATGCGCAGGCGCGCGGCCTCATCGAACTCCGCCGTGGGGATGGCGCCCGGCCACTCGTCCCCGGCATCGTCGATCCGGTCCAGGATCGCGGCCCGGTTCAGGGTCTCGAACCGGTCCAGCCACTGGCTGGCGGTTCGCTGCCGTCGCACCTGGCCCTCGCTATAGCGTTGAAAGTCGCTCCGCTTGCTCTCCAGCGCGAGCCATACCCGTTGTCGGTTGAGCATACTTTTTCTATGTCAAAGTTTGATAGACCGCGGATTGGGCTGATTGGGCAGATCAGCACGGATTTTCAAAAAATCCGGCTGTTTCCGCCCAATCAGCCCAATCCGTGGTCTATTGGATTCAATATCCCCGCCGGATCCCAGCGCCGCTTAAGCCGGCCCATGATCGCGGCCGCGGACGGTTCGTAACCCAGCGGATCCACCTGACCGGCCAGATCCCGGGGCAGGGTCAGCGCGAGGGCGTAGCCGCCCCTTGCTGCGGCGGCCTCGCGCAGGGAGAGCAGCCACAGCCGCCCTTCATCCGCGTCGGCCGGCCGGTGGGAAGCGTAGACCAGGCCGGACGCGCAGTCCATGAGATAGCGCCCATGCTGGCCCGCCAATGCCGGCAGGCCAGCCATGACCGCGCCCAGGTCTTTGGCCGGGACGCCCATGCGCGCCAGCAGATCAGGCTCGGCATCCCGTCTCCAGGCCCTGGCCAGGAACTCCCGCCAGACGCCGCCGCCGTCCAGGTCGGTCTCGATGACCAGGGACGCGCCGGCCCGCCTCATGCTGGCCGCGACTGCGTTCAATTCCGCGTCCACATCTTCGGGCATGCCCTCGGCCGTGTAGAGCAGGGTGTAGGGCGTATGCACCAGCCCCGGAACCGGCTGATCCTGGACCAGGAGCACGGCCGAGGCCACCAGCGCGTGGTGCAGCGCGGCCTCGGCCCAGGCCAGCCCCGCGGCCAGATCGTTCACCGGCGCGGCCAGGGTGCGGCGCGCGCGGGGCAGGGGGTTCAGCTTCAGGGTTACGTCGGTCAGCAGACCCAGCTCGCCCCGGGAGCCGACAAAGACCTTGGTCAGGTCGTAGCCGGCCACGTTCTTGACCAGGGGCCGCCCGGCCCGGATCACCCGCCCGTCGGCCATGGCCACGGTCACGCTCAGGGTCACGTCCCGGGCCGCGCCGTAGCGCATGCGCAGGGGGGCGTTGACATTGGCCGCGATCAGCCCGCCCAGGGTCGCATCGGTCCAGGGCGAATCCAGGGGAACGTGGAGGCCGTGGGGGGCCAGGAAGGCTTGCAGATCGGCCAGGGTCATGCCCGCGCCGGCGGTGACGTAGAGGTCCTCGGGCGCGAAGGTCTCGACGCCGCCCAGGTTGGCCGTGGAGAGCCAGATGTCCGCGCGGTGTTCGGGCCAGGCCGGCGGTTCGGGCGCGCCGCCGATGGTCACGGTGCGCCGGCCCACCGTGCAGCCCAGCAGCCCCGCGGCCGCGGCGTCGGCGTCGGCCGGCGCGAAGACCGCGCCCCGGGGCAGGATCGGCCGGGCGCGTTCCACCGGCGGCAGGGCATCCGGCAACATCTTGCCCGGGTTGAGCAGCTTTTGCGGGTCGAAGACGTCCTTGACGTCATCCATGGCCGCCAGTTCCGCGCCGCTGAACATGAGGGGCAGATAGTTGCGTTTCTCCAGCCCCACGCCATGCTCGCCGGTGATGGTGCCGTCCAGGCTGGTGCAGAGCTCGAAGATCTCCTGCGCGGCCTGGTGGACCAGTTCCTTCTGCTCCGGGTCGTTGACATCGAAGGGGATCAGCGGGTGCAGGTTGCCGTCCCCGGCGTGGAAGAAGCTGGCCGTCTCCACGCCGAAACGGTTGCAGATGGCGGTGACCTCGTGCAGGACCTGGCCCAGCAGGCTGCGGCGCACGGTCACGTCGGTCAGGTAGTAGCCTGTGGCCAGCCGGGCCAGCGCGCCGGCCGCGCTCTTGCGCCCGTACCAGATCTGCTCACGCTCCTCCTCAGACTGGGCGATGCGAATGTCGTAGCCGCCGTTGTCCGCCAGCAGGTCGGCGATCTCCTCGATCTGGGCGTCCAGGCTTTCCGGATAGCCGTCCACTTCCACAATGAGGGCCGCGCCTGCGTCCACGGGCAGGCCGGCGGAGACGAACTCCTCGATGACCTCCATGCCCCGCTTGTCCATGAGTTCCAGGGTGGCGGGGGCCAGCCCGGCCGCGATGACGGCGGAAACCGCCTGCCCGGCCTGCTCCACCGAGTCGAAGGAGACCATCATAGTCTTCACGCCCGGCGGGTTGGCGATCAGACGCAGGGTGGCCTTGGTGACGATGGCCAGGGTCCCCTCGCTCCCCACCACCAACCCGCGCAGGTCATATTCGGGAGCGTCGACCACGGGACCGCCCAGTTGCACCATAGAGCCGTCGGCCAGCACCGCCTCCACGCCCATGATGTAGTTGGTGGTGACGCCGTACTTGAAGCAGTGGGGACCGCCGGCATTGGTGCCCAGATTGCCGCCGATAGCCGCCGATCGTCCGCTGGAGGGATCGGGCGGATAGTAGAGGCCGACCTTCTTGACGGCCGCGTCCACCTCCAGGTTGACTGCGCCCGCCTCCACCAGGGCCGTGCGCCCGCGCGCGTCCAACTCCAGAATGCGGTTCATGCGCGCCAGCGCGACGACGATGCCGCCGTGAGCGGCCACCGCGCCGCCGGCCAGCCCGGTCCCGGCCCCGCGCGCGATCAGGGGCGTCCCATTGGCCGCAGCCCAGTTCACCAGGCGGCTGACGTCGGCCGCGGATTCAGGCAGGAAGACCGCGTCCGGCGTCGCGCGCTCGAAGCCGGCGTCGGCCTCATACGCGATCAGCTCCACCGGATCGGTGAGAAGCTGGCCCGGCGGGAAGAGGTTGGTGGGTGGTGAAATAGGCATAGGTTGTTTACTCGCAATCACGTCACGATTTTACCGGGATCTGGTGGAACGCGGATTTTGTCGGATGGCGCCGGATTTTCACGGATTTTTTCTGAAAAAAATCGTGTCTGTTCAATAAACCGGGTAAGTCCGTCGCACTGACCGGGCGTATCGAGGGAATTCGACCTGGCTTGGGTCAGTGCAACGCACTCCGTCCCGAAATATTGATGTGATACAAGAAATCCGTGAAAATCAGTTTCAATTCGCGAAAATCCGCGTTCCAAGAAAATTTCCTCAGAGCGCCACTTCCCGCCCGCTTTCCGCGGAGCGGAGAATGCCGTCGATGATGCGCGCGCCGATGAGCGCCTCCTCCGGCGGGATAATCTCCGCGTCCGGATCGCCGTCCAGATGGCGCACCAGGTTCTCCACCAGCCGCCGATAGGAGCTAACGCCGGATCCGTAGGGCGGTTCGGGGGTAATGTCCACCGGCTTGCCGTCCAGGTCCTGGTAGAGCATGTACTTGTCGAAGCCGTCCAGGAGCAGGCCGCCTTCCGTGCCGTAAAGCTGGGTGCGGAACTCCTCGGGCGCGTGGGTGGCCCAGGCCACGTTCAGGTGCAACACAGAGCCACCCTCGAACTGGACTTGGGCCCAGGTCAGGTCGTCCACATCGAAACGCACGCCCTGCACGCCCCGATCCACGCCGTCCGCGCCCCAGTCGAAGAGACCCTCGCCCCGGGGACCGAACTCGGCAAAGGTCGCGCCCACCACCCGCAGGGGCTTTGGATAACCCATGAGGTAGAGGGCCCGGTCCAGCGCGTGGATGCCGATATCCAGCAGCGCGCCGCCGCCGGCCATCTCCCGGTTGGTGAACCAGCTCCCGTAGCCGGGGATGCCATGGCGCCGCTGCCAGGAGGTGCGGGCTGCGTAGACCTTGCCCAGAAAACCGCCGTCCACGTGGGCCTTGCACGCCTGCACCGGGTCCGAATAGCGATAATGGGCGCCCACGGTCAGCACCAGGCCCTTCTCCTCGGCCACGGCCATCATCTCCTCGGCGTCGGCGTAGTGGAGGGCCAGGGGCTTCTCGCAGAGCACGTGCGCGCCCGCGTCCAGCGCGTCCAGGGTCATGGGTTTGTGGAAGACGTTGGGCGTGGCCACCACCACGATATCGGGCGCGTCCTTTTCCAGCATTTCCCGGTAGTCGGTGTAGGCGTGGGGGATGCCGTATTCCGTGGCCACCTCCTGCACGCGCGCCTGGTTGACGTCACAAAGCGCGACCACCTCCGCGTTGTCGATACTCTGGAAGTTGGGAATGTGGCCATAGGTGACCACCGTCCCCGCGCCGATAATGCCAACTCGCCATTGTTTCGCTTTTGTCATGATCGTTTCGCTTTCTAGCTGGATGGACCGCGGATTGGGCGGATTAGGCTGAAACTGCCGGATCTTTATTTTGAAAAAATCCGTTGTGATCCGCTCAATCCGCCCAATCCGCGGTCTATTGTTGCTTTTAATCCTCGAACAGGATCGCATGCACAACCTGGGGTCCGTGGACGCCCAGGGTCAGATGAAATTCGATGTCGGCCGACTTGCTGGGGCCGGTGATCAGGGTCAGGTTGGTCCGCTCCCGCAGCAGTTGGTCCAGTTGGCCGGCCGCGCGCCGCTCCGCCAGCCAGTCTTCCATGGTGGGATAGATGCGGCTGAAGGGGATGAGCGCGATGTGGCGCAGGGGCAGCAGGCTGGCGACCCGGCTGGTCTTGGGGCCGGCCAGCATGATCATGGAGCCGGTGGCGGCCGCAGCCGCTTCCACCCCCGTCAGCCCGTAGCGGATGAAGCGGATCGCATCCCGGTCCTCCTCTGTGTCCAGGGCCGCGGGCGTGACCAGGCGCATGTCCAGGTCGGCAAATGCATCCCGCAGGCCGGGCACGGGCAGCGCGTCCGGGTCCCAACTGAGGATGCTCTTCTCCTGGCCGGTCTCGATCCGGACCCCCTTGCGGCTGGCCGCCTCCTCCAGCATCCAGCCGCGGATGCGGTTGATCACGGTCAGTCGCGCTTCCACGGCAGAGCCTACGATCTCATAGGAGCCGTGGAGGGTCTCCAACTCGCGGCCGAAGCGTTCGGCCAGGCGGGGCAAGTCGCCCTCGGCCCGGGTCACAGTCATGCGCGTGGCCGCGGTCAGGGGCTCGGTCCGTTCGGGCGGAAAGTGCAGATCGGGCCGGCGCAGGTTTTCCCGCAGTCGGTTCAGGATGTCGTCACGTGCAGTCATCATGATCTCGAATCCTTTTGGACGGTATCTTCTCAATATTTCGGGTAACTATTCGGGCGCACATCCGATAGACCGCGGATTGGGCAGATTGGGCTGATATTCACGGATTTTTCATAAAAAATCCGGCTATTTCCGCTCGATCCGCCCAATCTGCGGTCCATTGTAGTCCATACCTGAATAGATA